>CALMGU010000121.1 GCA_937865685.1 uncultured Alphaproteobacteria bacterium
GAAGCAAACGCCCGGCCTGCAGCCTTGGGCCCCGGCGCCGGAGCCTGGCAAGCCGCCTTTCGTGAAAGTGGGCCAGCAAGTCAAGGAAGGTGACACGCTCTTCATCGTCGAAGCGATGAAGACCATGAATCCCATTCCCGCCCCCCGGAGCGGCACGATCAAGGAAATCTGCGTGGAAAACGGCTCGCCGGTCGAGTTCGGACAGACCCTGCTGATCCTCGGCTAAGGCATGTTCGAAAAGATACTCATCGCCAATCGCGGCGAAATCGCTCTTCGCGTCATCCGCGCCTGCAAGGAAATGGGCATCGCCACCGTGGCGATCCATTCCACGGCCGATTCCGATGCCATGCATGTGCGCCTGGCGGACGAAAGCGTCTGCGTCGGCCCCGCCCCCGCCGCGCAATCCTATCTCAATGTCCCGGCCATCATCGCGGCGTGCGAGATCACCGGCGCCGAAGCCATCCATCCCGGTTACGGCTTCCTATCGGAAAACGCCAAATTCGCCGACATCGTGAAGGAGCACGGCATCACCTTCATCGGACCCACCGCCGATCACATCCGCATGATGGGCGACAAGATCACCGCCAAGCAGACGGTGAAGGCGCTGGGCATTCCCACCGTTCCCGGCTCCGACGGCGAAGTCTCCGACGCCGATGCGGCGAAAGTTGCGGAAGAGATCGGTTATCCCGTCCTGATCAAGGCCACCGCCGGCGGCGGCGGCCGCGGCATGAAAGTGGCGAAGAATGCGGGCGAGCTCTCCTTCGCGCTGTCCACCGCCCGCGCCGAAGCCAAGGCCGCCTTCGGCAACGACACCGTCTATATGGAAAAATATCTGGGCAAGCCCCGCCATATCGAAGTGCAGATTCTGGCGGACGCTCATGGCAAAGTTGTGCATCTGGGCGAGCGGGATTGCTCGCTGCAGCGCCGCCATCAGAAGGTCTGGGAGGAAGCCGGCAGCCCCGCCCTCAATACGCAAGAACGTGATGACATCGGCGCCGTCGTTACCCGCGCCTTGACCAAGCTGGGCTATCTGGGCGCCGGCACCATCGAATTCCTTTATGAGGATGGCCGGTTCTATTTTATCGAAATGAACACAAGGCTTCAGGTCGAGCATCCGGTCACCGAAGCGATCACCGGCATCGACATTGTGCGCGAGCAGATCCGGGTGGCGGCGGGCAGCCCGCTTTCCATCGATCAGAAGGACGTCATATTCGAAGGCCACGCCATCGAATGCCGCATCAATGCGGAAAATCCCTTCACGTTTCGGCCTTCGCCTGGGCAGATCGCACAGTTTCACACTCCCGGCGGCCTGGGCGTGCGCTTCGATTCCGCGATCTATTCGGGCTATCGCATCCCGCCCTATTACGACAGCCTGGCGGGCAAGCTGATTGTCCATGCCCGCAACCGCAATGAATGCCTCCTCCGGTTGCGCCGGGCGCTGGATGAATTGGTGGTGGGCGGCATCGAGACTACCATCCCGCTCTTCCAGAAGCTGGTGCGCGAGCCCGATATCATCAACGGCGACTATTCGATTCACTGGCTCGAAAAATATCTGGCGAGTTTGGGGCACTGAGCCCCTGCTCGGCCGCCATCACGGGTTGAATAACTACACTTGCCGCGCAGTTCATTAGAACCGCGTCATCTCGCACTGGCACACACGTTTCACGGCTTCCGCAAAGTTCCATTTTGCTCATATGCTGCCCCTTCACCAAACGGGGGTCACGGTATGAGCTTTCTGGATTCCTACGCTCCGCAAACCAAGGCGCTGTTGCGCATCATGACGGGGCTTTTGTTTCTCGGCGTCGGTCTCGCCAAAATTTTGCATTTTCCCACGGTCGGGATGTTCGCCCAGGTACAACCTTTTGTCGGGATAGTGGGATGGGCGGGCATGATCGAGCTGGTCACCGGTCCCTTGATCATTCTGGGTTTCTTCAGCCGGTATGCCGCCTTCATCGCCTCCGGCGAAATGGCCATCGCTTATCTCTATGGGCATTGGGGCCTTTTCACGCCTGCCATGAACAGCTTCTTCCCCGTCCAGAATGGCGGCGCCACGGCGATACTTTACGCATTCATCTTCCTCTACTTCGCCGCCTCCGGCCCTGGCACTTGGGCGATCAATCAAAAATAGTAATCTTTCAGCGCGCACGAAGTTTCTTCCCCCACAGGGCGAAGCCCTTGGTGGGGGAAGATGTGCGCTAGCGGGCCTGCCCGCGTGGCGCACAGATGGGGGTATTAAACAAAAAGCATTGTCGCGCTATTCTGCGCGACAATGCATGCCCCCAGATTGACGCCACAGATGTTGCTGCGCGCTTATGCCGAGGGGCTGTTCCCCATGGCGGAAACGCATGACAGCCCGGAGCTTTACTGGGTGTCGCCCGAACAGCGCGGCATCATCCCGCTCGACGAATTTCATGTGCCGCACCGGCTGGCGCGCACTGCTCGAAGCAACCGCTTCGAGATCACCACCGACCGTGCCTTCGGCGCCGTGATGCAGGGCTGCGCCGCGCCAGCGCCTGGGCGCGGCGAAACCTGGATCAATGACGAAATTCTCAACCTCTATGCCGCGCTGCATGCGGGCGGCCACGCCCACTCGGTGGAATGCTGGCAGGCGGGGGAATTGGCGGGCGGGCTTTATGGCGTCAACCTGGGCGCGGCTTTTTTCGGCGAAAGCATGTTCTCCAAGGCCCGCGACGCTTCAAAAGTCGCGCTGGTCCACCTGGTGGAGACCTTGCGGCAAGGTGGATTCATGCTGCTGGACACGCAGTTTCTCACCGCGCATCTGGCAATTTTCGGCGCCCGTGAAATTCCCCGTGCGGATTATCTTGTGCTTCTGCATCGGGCAATCGCGCGCGAAGCCGTCTGGCCTCGATCTTAAATCAGCGCCCCGCCTCCGCGGGCAATTCCTCGACTCGTTCCTTGTCGGTGGAATCGGGTGACGCCACTTTCACCGGCTTGGCGGAGGACATCGCCGCAACCGGAGTATTGGGCGCGCCGTTCGAGCAGTTGATCACCCACACATCATAGAGCGGATGCTCCATACCGTTGAGGCCGGGGCTGGACGCATACATCCAACCGGAAAAGATCCGCTTGGCGGCCTGGTCGGGACGATGATCCTCGATCTGGAGGAAGGCGGAGGTTTCCGGCGTTTCGCTGGCAGGGGTGGAATAACAATAACGCGCCGTGATGGTAAGCGTGGCGAAATGCACCGGCTTTCCGATCGGCGCGGAAATGTCCGTGGGCTTTCCGGTGATCTTGTCCAGACCTCGCAGCATGAGAATGGTGCCCGGCGCCGATGCGAGCGGTGGTGGCGGCACCTCAGGCGCACCGGCTTGCGGTGCCGGCGTTTGAGCGGGTGCATGCGCGGGCGGCGCTGCGGCGGGTTTGGGCTGGGCGACAACGATGGATGCGCCGGCGGCGATCAGCCCCCCGCTCAGCAACAGCAAGGTACTGAGGCGCCGCATCACGGACCTGGCGGCAATTGCTGCGGCTGTTGCGGCTTGGGCTGCTGACTTTGCCCGCCGCCGCCGCCACCGCCGATGAAGCGGCCGACCAAGCCCATCAGATCCACCGAACCTTGGCTGTTCTGGATCATCCCGCCCGCCGCCAGCATCTTGTCGCTGCCGCCAGGTGTGAGCGAAATATAGGAACTGCCCAAAAGACCCGACGACGTCACGATCAGAGAGGAATCGTCCGGGATCTTGATGTCGTCACGGATATTCATGTGCACGGTGACCAGATAATTCGCGGGATCCAAAGTCAGGTCGGATATCGATCCGATCTTGATGCCGGACAGGCGCACATCGGTGCCGATGCCCAGGCCATCCACTTTGGGCATCCGTGCCTGAATTTCATAACCGGACAGGCTGCCGGAGCCCGTGCGCATATAGGCAAAAGCGATGAACAGAACCGCCACGGCGACCACAATCGCGCCGATGATGGTCTCCGGAAGATTGTTGCCCCGCATACGCGCTATTCCGGCTTCCATGCCTGATAATCTCCGGTGGCGCGGGGGCGATGGCCGCTGCGCTGCAATGAACCTTCCGGCCGCAGGGCATATTCGGTGCCCGTCAGATTGGGCTGATGCGGCATTTCCCACGCCTGGGTCCTGAGCGGCGCCTTGGTGGGCGGTTCGGCGAAGGTGTGGTGCAGCCAGCCATGCCATTCGGCAGGCACACGGCTGGCTTCCACGGTGCCGTTGTAGAGCACCCAGCGCCGCGAGCCGTCCTTGTTTTGGTAGTAGCGGTTTCCGAAGGCGTCCTCGCCCACCGCCGCCCCTTGGGTCCAGGTGGTCAAAAGCGTGCCGAAGGTGGCCGAATTCCACCAGGAAAAGATCATTTTGATGAAGGGCATGGGCGGGTTCCAAGGACGCAGGACGGATTCGCGGGACTATACGGTCGGGGCGCTTCTGCGCCAACAGCCTGGAGCGGGGCGGGAAAAGCCGGCGCCGTTTTTAGGGGTGTTGCGAGCTTTTCGCGGCAACACGCCGCGGCAGACGGGTTCCGACTCGCTTATCCACAAAGCGCCCCAAGCCTTCGGCGACGCTGTGATGAAAAATCGTAAAAAATATTTCTGCGCCGAATTCCGAGGCCCGCTTGACTCGCGGCTTTTCGGGCCTTCGGGAGGCCACAAGATCTGGTAGGTAAGAATCTGTTTACCACTTATCGCTTGCGGGTCACCCCGCTGAGTGTCCATACTTTGGGTCAGTCACCTCTTGTGACACCAAATCTGGCGGGATCGAACCACCCAGCCGTACGGGCCTTGAAGCCCGGCGGACGGCCGACTGTCCTCCAAAAGGTGCCGCGAAAGGGGCTGGGGCCGACCGAAAATCATCGCTTCTCCGAGGTGTTCCCATGCGCATCCGCCGCCATTTTACGGCCGAAGGCCAATCGCCCTATGACGGCATCGGTTTTCGCGCTGCGGGCAGCGAAATCCGCAACCCCGACGGCTCCATCGTTTTTGCCCAGGACGGGATCGAAGTGCCGGAAAGCTGGAGCCAGGTCGCTTGCGATGTCCTGGCCCAGAAATATTTCCGCAAGGCGGGCGTGCCGCGCGAACTCCGCCCCCTGCCGGAAGAAGGCGTTCCCCAGTTCCTTTGGCGCCGGCAGGCGCTGGGTCAGGAAACCACCGGCGAGCATTCCGCCAAACAGGTGTTCGACCGGCTGGCCGGCACTTGGACTTATTGGGGATGGAAAGGCGGCTATTTCGACGGCGAAGCCGATGCGCGCGCTTTCCATGACGAACTCTGCCACATGCTGGCGACGCAGAAATGCGCGCCCAACTCGCCGCAATGGTTCAACACCGGGTTGCATTGGGCCTATGGCATCGATGGCCCCGGCCAGGGCCATTATTACGTCGATCACAAAAGCGGCAGGCTGACCAGATCGGCGTCGGCCTATGAGCATCCTCAGCCCCATGCCTGCTTCATCCAGAGCGTCCAGGACGATCTGGTCAATGACGGCGGCATCATGGACCTTTGGACGCGCGAGGCTCGCCTGTTCAAATACGGCTCCGGCACCGGCACCAACTTCTCCACCCTGCGGGGCGCGAACGAGAAATTGTCGGGCGGCGGCAAGTCGTCCGGCCTGATGAGTTTCCTCAAGATCGGCGATCGTGCGGCGGGCGCCATCAAGTCGGGCGGCACCACGCGGCGCGCGGCCAAGATGGTGATCGTCGATATCGATCATCCCGACATCGAGGACTTCATCGACTGGAAAGTGATCGAGGAACAGAAGGTGGCGTCGCTGGTCACCGGCTCCAAGATCGCTGCCAAGCATCTCAAGGCGGTGATGAAGGCGTGCGTCAATTGCGAAGGATCGGGCAGTGATTGCTTCGATCCGCAGAAGAACCCCGCACTCCGCCGCGAGATCCGCGCCGCCCGCAAGGCGATGATCCCCGACAATTACATCGAGCGAGTGGTGAGCTTCGCCCGACAGGGATTCAAGGAGATCGAATTCCCCAGCTACGATACCGATTGGGATTCCGACGCTTATACCTCCGTGTCGGGCCAGAATTCCAACAACACGGTGCGAGTGACGGACGAGTTCCTGGAAGCCGTGCTGGCGAACGAAGACTGGCATCTCACATCTCGCGGCAACAAGCGCGTCGCCAAGACCGTGCCGGCGCGCGAATTGTGGGACAAGATTTCCTATGCCGCCTGGGCCTGCGCCGATCCGGGCATCCAGTTCCACACCTCGATCAATGACTGGCACACCTGCCCGGCCGGCGGCGCCATCCGCGCCTCCAATCCGTGCAGCGAATACATGTTCCTGGACGATACCGCCTGCAATCTGGCGTCCTTGAATTTGATGCAATTCCGCAAGGAACAGGATGGCGTCAAAGTCTTCGACGTTCCGGCTTTCGAGCATGCGGTCCGCCTCTGGACCATCGTGCTGGAAATCTCCGTGATGATGGCGCAGTTCCCGTCCAAGGAAATCGCGCAGCTTTCCTATGACTACCGCACTCTGGGCCTGGGCTTCGCCAATATCGGCGGCCTTCTGATGGCGGCCGGCACGCCCTATGACAGCCGCGAAGGCCGCGCCATCGCGGGCGCGATTTCCGCCGTGATGACGGGCGTCTCCTATGCCACCAGCGCCGAGATGGCGGGCGAGTTGGGCCCCTTCCCCGAATATGCCGCCAACCGCGACGCCATGCTGCGGGTGGTGCGCAATCATGCGCGGGCGGCGCGGGGCGAAGGCAGCGGTTACGAGCGGCTGGCGATTGCGCCCGTCCCGCTGGATGTGGCCGCGATCGCGCAGAAAGATCTTGCCCAGGCGGCAAGCCGGGCCTGGGACGATGCCTTGGCGATGGGCAAGGAATTCGGCTTTCGCAATGCCCAGGCCACGGTGATCGCGCCCACCGGCACCATCGGTCTGGTGATGGATTGCGACACCACCGGCGTGGAACCCGATTTCGCCCTGGTGAAATTCAAGACCCTGGCGGGCGGCGGATATTTCAAGATCATCAATCGCTGCGTGCCCGAAGCCTTGGCCAGCCTGGGCTATAGTGAGGCCGAAGCCGACGCCATCGTCGCCTACGCAGTGGGTTACGGGTCGCTGGAAAGCTTCACCGGGCGCCTCAATCTGGATAATTTGCGGGCCAAGGGTTTCGGCGAAGAGCAGATTTCGGAAATCGAGGCGGCGCTGGAATCGGCCTTCGACATCCGTTTCGTCTTCAACAAATGGACTCTGGGCGAAGAATTCTGCCGCGATGTGCTGAAGCTGAATCCGGCAGACATGGACGCGTCCGATTTCGACATGCTGAAGAGCCTGGGCTTCACCAAAGCCGATATCGACGCCGCCAATCTTTATGTCTGCGGCGCCATGACCCTGGAAGGCGCGCCGCATCTCAAAGCCGAGCATCTGCCGGTGTTCGACTGCGCCAACCCGTGCGGGAGGGTGGGCAAGCGGGCGTTGAGCGTGGAATCCCATATCCGGATGATGGCAGCGGTACAACCTTTCATTTCCGGCGCGATTTCCAAGACCATCAACATGCCCAACGCGGCGTCGGTCAAGGAATGCGGCGACGCCTATATGCTGTCCTGGAAACTGGGACTGAAAGCCAATGCCCTTTACCGCGACGGTTCCAAGCTGTCGCAGCCCTTAGCCACCACTGCCTTCAACTTCGAGGACGACATGGACGATCAGATCGCGGATATGCCGCACGCCAGCCAGCCCACCGTGCAAACCATCGTGACCGAGCGCATCGTCGAACGGGTGGTCGAGAAGGTTCGCGCGCGGGAACGGGAAAAACTGCCCCACCGCCGCAAGAGCTACACCCAGAAGGCGATCGTGGGCGGCCACAAGGTCTATCTGCATACCGGCGAATATGAAGACGGAAGGCTGGGCGAGATCTTCATCGACATGCACAAGGAAGGCGCCGCCTTCCGCAGTCTGATGAACAATTTCGCCATCGCGATCTCGGTCGGCCTGCAATATGGCGTGCCGCTGGAGGAATTCGTCGAAGCCTTCACCTTCACCCGCTTCGAGCCCGCCGGTCTGGTGATCGGCAATGACTCGATCAAGAACGCCACCAGCGTGCTGGATTATATTTTCCGGGAGCTGGGCGTTTCCTATCTGGGCCGTACCGATCTTGCCCATGTCGTGCCTTCGGCCGATGAGGATATCGGCGACGGTTCGGGCGGCGGCGCGCCTTCGGAAGCGGCAATCGCCAAGGTGGCGTCCGCAGGCTATCTGCGCGGCCATCTCAAGCAGATGGCAGTGGTGAAGGGCGGCGCGGCGCCCCGCATGCTGGCGCTGGAAGAGCATGAAACCTTCCATGTCCATGAAGGCGATTTCGAGGACGAGCGGGAGATGGTCGACCTGTCCGAGATCAAGGCCAGCGTGGAAGCCCAGATCGTCACCGGCAACCCGGTGGGGGCGCAGGTCGCATCGCTGGAAGCGGCGCTGTCATCCAAGCAGGCGGCCAAGGAGGCCCATGCCCGCCGCGTGGCCGAAGCGCGCATGAAAGGCTTCGAGGGCGACAGCTGCGGTGCCTGCGGCAACTTCACCCTGGTGCGCAACGGAACCTGCATGAAGTGCAACACCTGCGGCTCGACCAGCGGCTGTTCCTGAACCTGGATTGAAGTCGGTAAACCCAAAGGCGCGGCCTCGGCCGCGCCTTTTTGCTTTGCGGGGAGCAAAATGGCGCTTCCGCCGTTTTCTGAGAATGCCATACCTGCAATCCGACACGATCGAAGCGGTTTCCTATGACGAACAGGCACATCTTCTGACGATCCGATTCCGGACGGACGGCCAAGCGATCATTTATGAGGGCGTTCCGCAGGAGGTCTACGATTCCCTGATCTTCGCGGATTCCATCAGCGAATATTTCGAGACGCACATCGCCGGCATCTACCGGGAGCGGGACGAATCCTTGGGCGGTTCGGATGAATGGTCTTCCAGCTTGGCGGCTTCATTTTCAAGATCTCGTGCCGCCTCGAGCAATCGCGCCCGATAACGCGATTGACCGGTTTCGGCGGCAGCCTGGCGGAGGTTCGACGCCATCGCGTGAAGCTGGGAAGCCTTATCCGGATCCGGCGCAACCATAAATTGTCAAATGCGGTGCGCGGCAACGGGTTCCTGCGCATCTGGCATGGCATTTGCGGCGCTCCGGCCAGATGTCCCCGGTTGAGACACGATGACGCGACTTTTACCCCTCTCCGCCCTGCTTCTGGCCGCTTCCGTCCTGGTTCCGGCCCAGGCCGATCCAGCCTTGAAAGCCGACCCAAAGGCGGTGGCCAGGCTTGAGGGCGGCATTGTGGACTGCCCCGGATGCCAGCTTCAGGGCGCCAACCTGTTCAACACATGCGTCAAGGCCAAGGATCTGCGCCGCGCCAATTTCGACGGCGCCAATGCCACCTTGATGTGCATGTCCTTCGCCGATTTCCGGGGCGCCAGTTTCCGCGGCACCATTCTGGACGCCGCCAATCTTGCCAGCGCCAGGCTGGACGGCGCCGACATCACAGGCGCGCGCACCCATATCACTTCATTCGCCGGCACCGATCTCACCCGCGTGAAGGGCCTCACCCAGTCGCAGCTTGATGCGGCCTGTGGCGACGCCAAGACCAAAGTTCCCGCCGGCATGAAAGTTCATTTCTGCAGCTGATTCTTCGCGTGTCTCCCCTGGCAACTGGCCCCGCTGCGCAAGTGACGGGGCCTTTTTCTTGAAGCGGTTCCAGGAAAAGTGTTCAGCTGTTTTCCATCCGGAATCGCGATAAAATAAGATGTTGGAGTGCTTGAGCCGTCCACGAAGTGGTTCAAGCACTCCAACGCGATTGCTTTTAGGCGCGCCCGGATTGATTCTGCCCGGTAATGGAATCGATGGGACCGAAAATGCGACTGCTATACGCCGCGCTTTTGATGCTGGCGCCGGTGAATTTCGCCCAGGCCTTCGTCCAGACCAAATTCGCCAATGAAGAAGCCGCGCGGCAACGCTGCCCCACCGACATGGTGGTGTGGTTGATCCTGCCCGGCAACAGCTTCGTGATCAAAAGCGATCCGCGCTACGGCGCGACCCAGCGTGGTGCCTATATGTGCGAGCGCGACGCCATCGCGGCGGGCAATCGCGGCGCGCACTGAGGATCCGGCATCACTCCGCCGCTTGTGGCAACGGATCGGGCTTCCAGCGCAGCACTGGCTTGCGGGCCGCGGCGGTTTCATCCAAACGCCGGCGGGGCGCGTAACGGGGCGCGCCCTCGAAACGCTCGCGCTTGCCCGCCTTGGCTTCTTCCGCCAATCCACGCAGCACGGCGATGAACCGGTCCAGCGACTCTTTGGATTCCGACTCCGTCGGTTCGATCAGCATGGCGCCGTGCACCACCAGGGGGAAATACATGGTCATGGGGTGATAGCCTTCGTCGATCATCGCCTTGGCGAAGTCCAAGGTGGTGACGCCGCTGCCTTCCAGGAAGGTGTCGTCGAACAAGGCTTCATGCATGCAAGGCCCGTCGCCGAAGGGCGCGCTCATCACATCCTTCAGCGAGGCCAGGATGTAATTGGCCGACAGCACAGCGTCCTCGCTGGCCTGGCGCACACCGTCGCGGCCGTGGCTGAGCATGTAGCTCAGCGCCCGCACGAACATGCCCATCTGGCCATGGAAGGCGCACATGCGGCCGAATGGCTTGGCGCCGGCCGGCAGCTCGTCGCGGTCCTCGATCAGGCGGAATCCGTTTGCATCCGACACCAGCAGCGGCAGGGGCGCATAGGCCGCCAGACGTTCCGACAGTACCACCGGCCCCGCACCCGGACCGCCGCCGCCATGGGGCGTGGAAAAAGTCTTGTGCAAGTTGATGTGCATGGCGTCGATGCCCAGATCGCCCGGCCGCACGCGGCCCGCGATGGCGTTGAAATTGGCGCCGTCGCAATAGAAATAGGCGCCCGCCGCATGCACCGCCTTGGCGATCTCCACGATCTCGCCTTCGAACAAGCCGCAAGTATTGGGATTGGTGAGCATGATCGCCGCCACGTCCGGACCCAGCTTGGCCTTCAACGCCGCCGCGTCCACATGGCCATTGGGCTTGGCGGGCACCTCGTCCACCGTGAACCCGGCGAAGGCCGCCGTGGCGGGGTTGGTGCCATGGGCGGATTCCGGCACCAGGATGCGATTGCGCTTTTCGCCCCGCGCTTCCACGGCGGCGCGGATCGCCAAAAGGCCGCACAATTCGCCATGCGCGCCCGCTTTGGGCGACATCGCCACCGCCGGCATGCCGGTGAGCGTGGTGAGCCAGTTCATCAGTTCGGAAATGAGCGCCAGCGCGCCTTGCGTCGCCGCGCGCGGCGCCAGGGGGTGCAGGTCGCCGAAGCCCGGCAGCCGCGCCATTTTCTCGTTCAGGCGCGGATTGTGCTTCATGGTGCAGGAGCCCAGCGGATAGAGCCCCGCGTCGATGGCGTAATTCTGCCGTGACAGCCGCACATAATGGCGGATCACTTCGGGCTCGCTGAGCCCCGGAAGGCCCACCGAGCCCTTGCGGCGCAGCCCGCCCAAACGCGCATCTTCCACTTTCACGTCCGGCAGATCCACGCCGGTGACCCCACCCCGCCCGATTTCGAAGATCAGCCGTGCTTCCAGATCCAGGCCCCGGTCGCCGGAGATGGTGGGAAGATCATTGTCTTGCGCCACGCCCGGCTGCGAGGGGCGGCCCTGATTGTTCATGCTCATGCCAGAACCTCTTTGAGCGCCGTTTCGAACGCTGCGAAATCGTCATCGGTATTGGTTTCCGTCGCTGCCACGATCAGCAGGTTTGCGGCGGCTGTTTCATGCGGCATCAAGCGCGAGGCCGGCACGCCGCCCAACACACCTTTTGCCGCCAAGGCGTCCACCACCGGCGCGGCGGGTTTCGGCAATTTCAAGGTGAATTCATTGAAGAAAGACGATGTCATCAACTCGACACCGGCAACACGCGCGAGCCGGTCGGCCAGCACGCTGGCACAGGCGTGATTGATCCGCGCCAGGCGCGCCAATCCCTCTTCGCCCAGCAGCGACAGATGAATGGTGAAGGCCAGGGCGCAGAGACCGGAATTGGTGCAAATATTGCTGGTGGCCTTTTCGCGGCGGATATGCTGCTCGCGGGTGGAAAGTGTCAGCACAAAGCCCCGCTTGCCCGACGCATCCACGGTTTCGCCGCAGAGCCGGCCCGGCATCTGGCGGAGGAACTTCTCCCGCGCCGCGAACAGGCCCACATAGGGCCCGCCGAAATTCAGGCCATTGCCGATCGACTGGCCTTCGCAGGCCACGATATCGGCACCTTGCGTGCCTGGCGATTCCAACAGGCCCAGCGAGACCGCTTCGGTCACCACAGCGATCAGCAGCGCGCCTTTGGCGTGCGCGGCTTCCGCGATGGGGCGCAGGTTGCGGATCAGGCCGAACACGTCCGGGCTCTGCACCACCACGCAAGCCGTTTCATCGTCAATCAACGCGGCGATGTCTTCCGCCGCGCCGGGCGTCACCGGCGCGCGGGTCACGACACCGGAGAGGTTCGCCACCGTCTCGACCGTCTCGGCATAATGCGGATGCAGACCGCCGGACAGGATCGCCTTGGGTCGGCGGGTCAGGCGCTGGGCCATCAGCACCGCTTCGGCCGTGGCGGTCGAACCGTCATAGAGCGAGGCATTCGCCACCTCCATCCCGGTCAGAAGCGCCACCTGGGTCTGGAATTCGAACAGCACCTGCAAGGTGCCCTGGGCGATTTCCGGCTGATAGGGCGTATAAGCGGTGAGGAATTCGGACCGCTGGATCAAATGATCCACCGCGCTGGGCACATGATGCTTGTAGGCACCCGCCCCGCAAAAGGATGGAACCGCGCCGGCCGCGACATTCTTCGCCGCCAGTTTGGCGAGCGCGCGCTCGACTTCCAGCTCGCCCTTGGTTTCGGGCAGGTCGAAAGCCGTGAGCGGCACCACCGCTTCGCGCGGCACATCCCGGAACAGCGCGTCGATATCCGGCGCGCCGATCTTGGCCAGCATGACGCGGCGGTCATCGGGGGTAAGCGGCAGGTAACGCATGACTCAAAGTCCCTTCACGAATTCCCGGTAAGCGGCCGCATCCATCAGCTTGGCGAATTCGGCCTTGTCGCTGAGCTTCATCTTGAAGAACCAGCCCGCCCCTTCCGGGTCTTCATTCACCTTGGCAGGCTCGGCTTCCAGGGCGCTGTTGGCCGCGGTGACTTCGCCGCCGACCGGGGCATAGACTTCGCTGGCCGCCTTGACGCTTTCCACCACCGCCGCTTCGCCGCCGGCGCCGACTTTGCGACCGGCTTGGGGCAATTCCACGAACACCACATCGCCCAGCTGTTCGGCGGCGTGGCGGGTGATGCCGACCGTGGCCTCGTCGCCCTCAAGCCGTACCCATTCATGCTGATCGGTGAAACGCACTTCACTCATATCGAACTCCTTCTTATTTCTTGGCCCGCTTATAGCGGTTCGGAACGAACGGCATCGCCACCACTTCGGCGCCCAGCGCCTTGCCCCGCACGATCAGATCGAGCTTGGTGCCGTTGGCGGCAAAATCCTTTTCGACATAACCCATCGCCAGGGGCGCATTCAGGCTGGGCCCGAAACCGCCAGAGGTGACGCGGCCCACCACGCGGCCGGTCTTGTCCGCGATCTCGGTGCCTTCGCGGGCGGGCGCGCGGCCTTCGGGCCGCAGGCCGACGCGCTTTTTGCTTGCGCCGTCCTGAAGATGTTTTCCGATGCGGGCCGCGCCGGGATAATCGCCCGCTTCCTTGCGGCGCTTGCCCATGGACCAGACCAGATTGGCTTCGACCGGATCGATGCTGTCGTCCATGTCGTGACCGTACAGGCAAAGCCCCGCTTCCAGCCTGAGGCTGTCGCGCGCGCCTAACCCGATCGGCAGGACTTCGGCTTCCTTGAGAAGCGCGCGGGCGACTTTCTCCGCATCCTTGCCTTCGATGGAAATCTCGAACCCGTCTTCGCCGGTATAGCCGGTGCGGCTGACGATGGCGGGCGCACCGGCAACCGTCACGCGCTTGGCCTGCATGAAGGTCATTTGCGAGATGCCCGGCGAATGGCGTTCCAGCACCTCGGCCGCCAAGGGACCCTGCAACGCCAAGAGCGCACGGTCCGGCGCGGGCGCAAGCTGGGCCTCACCCTTCAACTTCTGGGCGATATAGGCGAAATCCGCATCCTTCATCGCGGCATTGACCACCAGATAGAGCGCGGCCTCGCCGGCGAGGCGCGTGGTCATGAAATCGTCCTTGATCCCGCCTTGGTCGCTGAGCAGCAGGCCATAGCGCTGCATGCCTTCGGGAATGCCCTGAATGTCGGCGGGCGTGACGCGTTCCAGCGCCCGCGCCGGATCGGCGCCGCTGAGAAAGGCCTGGCCCATATGCGAGACGTCGAACAGCCCCGCCTTCTCGCGGGTGTGCAGATGTTCCTTGAGAACACCGGCCGGATATTGCACCGGCATGGAATAGCCCGCGAACGGCACCATCTTGCCGCCCAGCTCCAGATGGAGCGCGTTGAGCGGCGTGACTTTCAGAGTTTCATTCGTATCTGTCATCGGTCCCGAAGAATGGAATCCCGCAGCCGCCGGAAAGGCGGTACGGACCCCTCTGTCATGGGACCTGAGAGATTTCCCCCGGCCTTCGGATCGTTCCGGCGGCGGGATTACCCCTTCGGTGGGCGCAACTCGTCAGAGCCGGGCCGCTTTCCAGAAGTTCATCTCCTGCGCGGTCCTTTTGCCTGAGAGTTTCCGGGGTGGTTGCTCCTTCGGCGCCTCAGCAAAGAGGGCTCTCCCGCGCGGGATCATGTGTTGGCCAGGGATGCGGCGCCTCACGGCGGATATCCCCGTCACGGCCTATAATAAAGAGGGGCTTTTTCGAGTCAAACCAAAGCGCCAAACCCTGGAACTTATTCACATTCTTTCGGGTACCGCGATGCCCAATATGTCCAAAGTCCCCGCCATCACCGCCAGCACCCGGGCGCAGAGTCCCAGACGGCTGGCCCGCAGCGCCGCATCCGATTCGGACAGGATATGGTGAGCGGCGTAAAAACGGCTGAAATTCTGGGCCAAGGTAAAGGCATAGTCGCACAGGATATTGGGCGCGCGTTTCTGCTCCGCCGCCTGCATGGCATCACCCAGAGACAGGAGCTGCAGTACCAGCGCCCGCTCTTCCGGCGAATGGATTGCCGGCGTGCAGGGAACATGCCCCTCGCCTTGCGCCTTGCGCAGGATCGATTGGATCCGCACCGCCGCATATTGCAGATAGGGCCCGGTCTTGCCCTCGAATTTCGAGAACCGCTCCAGGTCGAAGATGTAGTCGGTGGTGCGGTGATTGGAGAGATCGGCGAACTTGATCGTGGCAAGCGCGATCTGCCGGGCGATGGTTTCATGCTCCTCGGGCGAATAATCCTCGCCCAGCCCCTGCTCCGCCAGGCGGACTTTGGCTTCCGTCACCGCCATGGTGATGAGATCGTGAAGCTTCATCACGCCGCCGGCGCGGGTCTTGAACGGTTTTCCATCCGGCCCGTTGATGGTGCCGAAGCCCGCATGTTCCAGCTCGGCTTTGCCGGCGATGCCAGTTTTACGGGCGGCGCGGAAGACCTGCTCGAAATGGCCATGCTGCCGGTGATCCACGACATAGAGGATCAGGTCCGGATCATAGTCGCGAACCCGCTCGACCACCGTGGCCATGTCTGTGGTCCCGTACAGCACCCCGCCATCGGATTTCACCAGCAGCAGCGGCGGCATCGGCTTCTTGTCGTCCGGCTCCGCCACGGGCAGCACCAGGGCGCCTTCATCCATTTGCGCAAAGCCGCGCGCTTTAAGATCCTCCAGCATGGGCGCCATCAGGTCGTGAACGGTGGACTCGCCGTTCCACAGATCGAAACGCACGCCCAGGCTGGCCGTTTCCCGCGCCAGACCCACTTCCGAAACTTTCACGAAATGCTGCCACAGCGCCCGATAGCCCGGCCGCCCGTCCTGCAATTGCTGGGTGGCGCGCCGCGCCGCTTCCAGGCGAGCCGGATCGGCTTTGCAGGCGGCGGAGGCCGCCGGATAGAGCTCCTCCAGATCTTCCATGGTCACCGGAGATTGCTCCGGGTACGGACCTTTAAAGGCGGCATCGAAATAGACCGGCGCGATCCCCCGGATTTCAACTTCCGAGATCAACTGCCCCATTTGCAGGCCCCAATCGCCCAGATGGACATCGCCGATCACTTTCCAGCCATCGGCGCGGAAGAGGCGCTGCAGGCAGTCGCCGATGATAGTGGAACGCAGATGCCCCACATGCAGGGGTTTGGCGACATTGTAGCCGCCAAAATCGATCAGCGCCGTCTTGCCATTGGCTTCGGCGGCCCGTTCCGGCGCCGCGATGCGGGCATTCAGCGCCGCATCGGTGAGATCCAGATTGATGAAGCCGGGGCCGGCGATCTCCACCTTGGCGAAGCGCACATCGGATTTCAGCCGCGCGGCGATCTTTTCGGCGATGGCGCGCGGATTGGCCTTGGCCGCCTTGGCCGCGCCGAGCGCGCCGTTGCACTGAAACTGGGCAAGATCGGGCCGGTCCGAAACTTGGACGGCGCCGAATGCGGCATCCAGCCCTTCGGCGGCGAAGACATCCCCCACCGTCCGCGACAGATCCGTCGTGAGCGAGGTCATGGCGTGAACCGGCCCATCTTCTTGTTGTAATCGACCTGCGCCGACGTCATCTGGAATCCCGCCATCAACTGATACTCGTAAGGGAAATGGCCGGTCTCCAGATGGATGTCGAAATCATCCGGCGATTCAGAAAAGGTCGCGCTGGACGCGCCGGGCGCGAAATCGAACGTGACATTCAAGATGCGCTTTTCCACCATCTGGTCGCCCCGCGTCACCGCCACGAAATATGGCACCGTATAGCGGGCCCCGTCGGTGGTCGGCGCGCGGGTGGCGCGGAAATTCAGCCGGATGCTGGAATTGGTTTCGCCGGTCTTGCGATTGATGTCGCAGCTGGTGCTGACCCCCGTAAGAGCCACCCGATAGGCCTCGCCCGAAAGATCCTGCGGGGCGCCCTGGCGGAAGACCGCGATCTGCGACGCATCGGCTAACACCACCGGAATGGGGCAGTTGTTGACCTTGGTGCTGTTGCAGCCCGCCAACACCAAAAGGGCAAATCCGAGAACGGCGAAACGGGAGGGCATCATGGGTGTTAAGATCCGGCTCAGACTTGACTTTTTGAAGGCTGCGGCCGACTTCTCGGCACGGTTTCCTTTTGGGCGGCGGACTTTACCCAGCCGGGCCCCTTAAGGGAAGCAGTGCAAAATGGGGCGTCATGGCGGTCTATACCGATGTGGGATTCGAGGAGCTGGAAAGCCTGCTCGGCGGCTACGATATCGGCACGCCCCTGGCGTTCAAAGGCATCGCCGAGGGGGTCGAGAATTCCAATTTCTACCTCCAGACCGATCACGGTGCTTTCATTCTCACGCTCTATGAGAAGCGGGTAAAAACGGCCGACCTGCCCTTTTTCCTGGGCCTGATGGAGCACCTGGCCGGTCACGGCCTTTCCTGCCCCCAGCCCTTGCGCGACCGTTCGGGCGCCCAGTCTTTCATCTTCAAGGGCCGGTCGGGGGCGATCTTCACCTTCCTCAATGGCGTCTCCTTGCGAAAGCCGGAAGCGGTTCATTGCGCGGCGGCGGGCCGCGCCCTGGCCCAGCTTCACCAAGCCGGGCGGGATTTCGCCCTCACCCGCCCCAATGCACTAGGCCTCGCGGGCTGGCGCGAATTGGCCGAGGCGACGCGCACCCGGGCCGATACCGTGGAGCGCAATCTGGGCACATTGATCGGCGATGCGCTGGCGGATCTGGAGCGGGATTGGCCGTCCGGCCTGCCCAGCGGAGTCATTCATGCCGATCTGTTTCCCGACAATGTCCTCTTCATGCAGGAAAAGGTTTCGGGACTGATCGATTTCTATTTCGCCTGCAACGACACCTATGCTTATGACCTGGCGGTGACGCTGAACAGTTGGTGTTTCGAGGGGGATGGCGCTTACAACATCACCAAAGGCAAGGCGTTGATCGCCGCTTATCAATCGATCCGCCCCCTGACACCGCGGGAGCAGGATGCACTGCCGGTGCTGATGCGCGGCGCCGCCTTGCGCTTCCTGCTGACCCGGCTGTTCGACTGGCTCAATCCCGATCCCAACGCCTTGGTCCGGCCCAAGGACCCCCGCGAATATGCCAAGCGGCTGCGCTTTCATCTGAAGGTAAAGCAGTCCGGCGAGTATGGCCTGTGAGCCCGGAGCGTCGACCAGAAAAAATGGGAGCGGCGCCGGCCGCGAGCGATTTTTCGTCCGGGCGCGCGACCTCACAGAAGGTCATCGAGCTTTTCACCGACGGCGCCTGTTCCGGAAACCCCGGCCCTGGCGGCTGGGCCGCGATCCTGCGCAGCGGCCCGCATGAAAGCGAATTGTCCGGCGGCGAACCCCGGACCACCAACAACCGCATGGAAATGACGGCGGTGATCGAAGGCCTGCGCGCCATCAAGCAGCCGTCACATGTATCGATCCATACCGATTCAAAATATGTGATGGACGGCGCCAAAAGCTGGATCGTCGGCTGGAAGAAGCGCGGCTGGAAAACGGCCGACAAGAAGCCAGTCAAGAATGAAGATCTGTGGCGGGCGCTGGATGCCGAGCAGGCTCGCCATCTGTCAGTGCAATGGACCTGGGTCGCAGGCCATTCCGGGCACGCCGAGAATGAACGGGCGGACCAATTGGCGCGGAATGCTATCCCGCGCCATTTTTAAAATTTGGTCGCACGCCCCGGGCGCGGATGCGCCCAATTATTTGAACGCCTCCGGCGCCGCTCGGAAAACCGCTACGCGCCCTTCGGACGCTTCGCACTTTTCCTGGACGATGCTCCCGCCTAGAGCTGCGTCAGCATGTGGTCGGCGCTGGAAACCTCGAATGCGCCCGGCGCTTCGACGTTCAAGGTCTTCACCACGCCATTATCGACGATCATCGAATAACGCTGGCTGCGCTTGCCCATGCCGAATTTGGATCCGTCCATTTCCAGACCGACCGCGCGGGTGAAATCGCCATTGCCGTCCGCCAGCATCATCACCGTGTCACCGGCGCCCTGGGCATCGCCCCAGGCACCCATCACGAAGGCGTCATTCACGGAAAGACAGGCGATGGCGTCGATCCCCTTCCCCTTCAGGGCGTCCGCCTTCTGGATGAAGCCAGGCAGATGCTTGGCCGAGCAAGTGGGCGTGAAGGCGCCCGGCAAGGCGAACAGGGCGACTTTCCTGCCCTTGAACAGATCGTCGGTCGATACCGGCTTGGGCCCGTCCTTCATCTGCATCAGAGTTACCGAAGGAATAGTGTCGCCCACCTTGATGGTCATGAAATTCTCCGTCGTGAAAGTGAAAGGAAACGCGCGAAGTCAAGACGAGGTTGCCGCCGCGGCACCCAGATGCCGGGAAATAAACGTCAATGTGTCGGATGGTGTGAGCGGCGGCGAGAAATAAAAGCCCTGGCCGAATTCGCAGCCCAGGGACGCCAGCCAGGCGGCATCTTCCGCGCTTTCGACGCCTTCAGCCACCACCGTGCGTTTCATCTCTTGCGACAAGCGGATCACCGAGCGCAGCACCCGGCCCGCTTCTTCGCCGATCTCGCCATCGGCCTGGCGCGCCAGGAAGTTGCGGTCGATCTTCACCGTGTCGAAGGGCAAATCGTGGAATTGACTGAGGCTGGACGCGCCGGTGCCGAAATCGTCCATCGCCAGCCCTGCCCCCAGGCCCTTCAGGCGCACCAAGGTGGCGGCAAGATTGGAATCGTCCGCGACCGCGCTTTCCGTCACTTCCAGAGTCAGGGTGCCCTGCGCCAACGCATTCTTGTGCACGGCCTCGGTCAGCAATTCTTCGAAACCCGGATCACGCAGCTGGCGGCGGGAAAGATTGACGCTGACAAAGAGCGGCGGGGAGATGGAGAAATAGCGCTGCCAGTGCGATAGATCGCTCGCGGCCCGTTCCAGTGCGAAACGCCCCAATGTGACGATCAACCCGGTTTCCTCGGAATGGGCGATGAATTCGCCGGGCGCGATCAATCCCTTGGTGGGATGCCGCCAGCGCAGCAGCGCTTCAAATCCCGCCACCGCATGGTCGGAGAAGCGCATGATGGGCTGGTAGAAGATTTCGATCTGGCCGCTGTCCAGGGCCTGGCGCAGATCCGCTTCCAGCGCCACCGCATCGGTGCGCGCCTGCGCTTCCAGGCCGGGCTCATAGATCAGGGCGCATGCACCGCCGCGCGCCTTGGCAGCAGCAAGCGCCAGTTCGGCATTGCGCAACAGGCGGACGGGATCGCGTTCGCTCGCAGCCAGCCCGGCGCTGGCGGGCGCGAAGATGCTGCGGCCTTCATAGGGATGCGGCGGATTGCAGAGTTCGACCAGTTCGTCGCCCAACGCTCTAAGGCCGACATCCCCTGCCTTGAAAAGAAGCGCAAAGCCGTCGCCCCCGATCCGGAAGATCCGGGCTTCATTGCCAAAGCGTTCGCTCAGGCGCCGCGCCGTCTGCAGAAGGATGGCGTCTCCGCCGGTATCGCCGATGCTGGCGTGAATGGCCTTGAACCGGTCCAGGTCGATCAGCGCCAGTTGAGCGCGCGGCAAGTCCCCGTCCATCGCGGCCATGGCGTCGATCAAGGCGGGGCGCCCGCCCAACCCGGTCAAGGGATCGCCCGCAACGGATTGGGTCTCCTTGCGGTCGGTGATATCGCTGAGAAGGCCCAGGCAATCCGACGGCACATCCTGTTCGGTCACGATGCTGGCGCGCAGTTCCAGCCAGCGCCAGCCGCCGCCCGCGCCGGGCGCCCGGAACTCCAGCCGGAACGCCTGGCCGGGCTGATCGCGGAACATATCCAGCGCGTCGCGATAGGTTTCCAGATCTTCGGGATGCAGCCGCGCCATCCAGTCGGAATGCGACAGCGTGGCCCGGTGCGCGGACAGCCCCGCCATCAAGGCCGCATCGGGTGAAAGCGTGAGAAGCTGTGCGCGAAAATCAAGATCGAACACGCCCTGATGCGCCGCTCCAATCGCGGCCAGCGCCAGATTGGCGAAGGGCGCGGACGGATCGAGGGCCGCTTCCGGCGCACTTTGCGCTTCCAGCAGACGCGCGGCGTTCGATCCGTGCAGGAACGGCAGGACCGCGATTTCCTCGCTGGCGATCACCGCCAGCGCCAGAAGGATTGCGCCGGCGGCGGCAAATCCGCCGGTGGTGGCGGGCGCGGTCAACGTCTCGCCCAGGCCGCCCAGGCTGGTGACGGCGGCGGCCAATGCCACCAAGGCGAAGGCCGCGGCACTGGGAGCGATCACTTGCGCCGCGCGCACGCCGCGACGGCCGCAGAAGAACAGATAGGCCGCCACGGCGGCGCTCCCCGGCACGATCAATGTGTCGGTCACCAAAGTCGCGCCCGGCAGGCCCAGGTAAGAGGCCACGCCAAGGCCGCAAAGAATATAAAGCGCAATGCGGAACTGGCGGACGCGCGTGGGGAAAACCTCCCGCAAGGGGACGATGGCGTCGGCCAGCCGCGCGCCGGCCGCCAGCGCCAGCGCCGTCAGGAGCGCAGACAGGCCGTAAGGCCCGCCGATGCGCGTGGCGAGGCTGGCGTCGAACATGCCGGTGCCCGCCAGCCAGCTCCACAGCAGCATGAACAAAGTCAGCGCCACCCAGCGCGGGGCGGCATGGCCGATCAGGAAAGCCAGCCCCGCCGTGATCAACGCGGCCGCGGCGATCAATGCGCCCACCGCCGTGGTGAAAATGGCAAGCTGGCGATTGTGCGACGCCAATGCCGGCTCGGTCCAGGCCAGGAGCGACGGCGGCGCGTTGGCATAGCCCACCCGCACCGCCAGGCCCACTTGAGTCACGGGCGGGATGATGACGCGCCAGGCCCGCGCGCCATACGCCTTGGCCGGTTCGACCACCACGCCCGAATCCGAGCTGGCCACCGCAAGAATGGCGGGACGTGACGGATGCGGCAGAAGACGCAAGGCCATGCGGGGCGGCTGCCCCGCCAGAAGAACGCGGATGGCGGGACGGACGCTGTTGTTGGTCACCGCCACCATGTACCAGGCCGAACCGTCGCTCTCCGGGCCGCTGGCGGCATGATACGGCGTAAGCTCGTGCCTCAGATTGATGACATTGGCGTCGCCGCCGAAATCCACAGGCCGCGGCGGATCGGCGGCGAGCGCAGCACCGAGGCTTGCCAGCAGCATGCCGATCAACAAAAGCAATAACGGTTTTCGCATCCGACTCTTTGCGGCTAAGGGGACCAGCGCGGCTTGGGCTAACCTAGCCGCGCACCGTTCTTCAAGGAAGCTTCATCTTCCAGAAGCGCGAATTGAATGTGATCGCGCCATTCACCGTTGATCAGCAGATATTTTCGTGCCAGCCCTTCCTCGTGAAAACCCGCCTTGGCGAGAAGGCTGCGCGAGGGCTGATTCTCCGGCAGGCATGCCGCTTCAATGCGATGCAGGCCCAAAGTGCCGAAAACAAAGGGTATCAGGGCGCGCACCGCATCGCTCATGTAACCCTGGCGGGCAAAGCGTGCTCCGATCCAATAGCCCAGCGCGCAGCATTGGGTGACGCCCCGGCGCACATTGGAAAGCGTGCAGCCCCCCATCAGCGTGTCGTCGCTGGCGCGGAAGACAAGGAAAACATAGGCCGAATCCAGCCGCGTTTCCTTTTGATAGCGCTTGATGCGGCGGCGGAAGGCGCCTCTTGTGAGTTCGTCCTCGGCCCAGACCGGCTCCCATTTGGTGAGAAATTCGCGACTCTCGCCCCTGAGGCGCGCCCAATTGAGATAGTCGGCGATACGCGGATAACGCAGATAGACCTCCTGGCCGCGCAGCACAGGCTGCTGGCCGCCGGGAAATGTCAGCCCGCGCATGAACGCCATCGGCCGCGAATGCATCATCGCGCTCATTTTGCCGGGTGGCGGCGGGGGCTTCATCATTCCGCCGCTTGCTGGCCGGGCGCGAAGCGCGCGGCGAAAACCTCGTGACGTTCCAGATTCTTCACCGGCCCGACCGCCGCGATCGAAGGCTGGCTCATGATCCGGGCGGCATAGCGCGCCAGGGCCGCGCCATCCACGGCATCGATCTGGGCCACGATTTCCGCCGCGCTTTGCACGCGGCCCAAGGTGAAGATTTGCCCGGCGATCTGCTCGGCACGCGTACCGGGCCGCTCCAGCCCCATCAGAAGGCCCGATTTGAGCTGCGCCTTGGCCCGCGCCATTTCCGCGTCGCTGATGCCAAGGGTCATCGCCTCCATCTCGCCGGCGATCACCGCCGACAATTCGCCCGCTTCCTTTTCGCCTGTGCCAGCATAGATGCCGGTGAAACCCGTGTCCTGGAAATTGTTGGTGAAGGCATAGATGGAATAGCAAAGGCCGCGCTTTTCCCGCACTTCCTGGAACAGGCGGGACGACATGCCACCGCCCAGCACCATGGCGTGCAGCTGCGCGACATGAAAATCCGGATCACCGGCAGCAATGCCGGGAAATGCGTAAACGATGTGGGCCTGTTCGAGATCCTCGATCAGACGGATGTCGCCGCCCACATAATGGGCGGGCGCCGTCGGATCGATCCCGCCGGTCGCAAGCTTCGCGAATTTCTCTTCCGCGAGCGCGACGATCTCCCGGTGCGAGACCGAGCCTGATGAAACCAGGGTCATCGCTTGGGCACGATAGCGCCGCCCGCTATAATCGCGCAGCGCGTCCGGCGTGAAAGCCGTAACCGTCTCTTCCTCACCCAATATCGGCCGGCCCAGCGCCTGATCTTTGTAGATCGCGCTTTGCAGATGATCGAAGATGATATCGTCCGGCGTGTCGCGCGCCTGGCCCAGTTCCTGCAGCACGACCTGGCGTTCGCGTTCCAGCTCGTCGGCGACAAAAGTGGGGTTGACCAGAATGTCGGCCACGATATCGAGCGCCAACGCGACATCGTCTTTCAGGATGCGGGCATGAAACGCGGTCTGTTCGCGGCTGGTATAAGCGTTGAGATAGCCACCCACAGCTTCGATCTCTTCGGCGATCTGACGGGCATTGCGGGTGGTGGTGCCCTTGAACGCCATATGCTCCAGCATATGGGAAAGACCCATCTCAGCCGGCAACTCATTGCGCCCGCCGGTGGAAACCCAGACCCCCAAAGCGGCACTTTCCAGGCCCGCCATCGGATCGGTGATAACGGTCAAGCCATTGGAAAGATTAGATATTTCTACAGTCATCCCGTCAGTCTAGAAGAGATGAACTGTCGAATCAAAGCAAGGTTGTTGGGCAGGATTTCCAGCTGTTCCGGCAGATCCAAAACGTGCCGCAATTCTTCGGGCATGGGCGGCGGGGCACCGGTGGCATTGATCACCGCATCGGCGAATTTGGCGGGATGGGCGGTGGAAAGAACCACCATCGGCTCTTCCCGGAATCCGAACTTGCGCAACGCGTTCACCGCCACGGCGGTATGGGGATCGATCACGCGCCCCGAAGTGCCGGCGATGGCGTTGATGGTGGACAGCGTGTCTTCATCGTCGCTGGAACGGGCGTCATAGCGGCTGCGCAGCTCCGACAGGATCAGCGGCGGCAACACCAGCCGCTTGTCGCGGGCAAAACGCTCCATCGCGGCACGGGTCCAGCCGGCATCGCGGCCGGAGGCCTCGAACAGCGCCCGCTCGAAATTCGATGCCACCTGAATGTCCATCGAGGGGCTGATGGTGTGATAGGCGGCGCCCGCTTCGTAGACGCCTTCGTTCAAGGCCCGCGCCATGATGTCGTTGGCGTTGGTGGCGATCACCAGCCGCACCGTGGCCAGGCCCATGCGCTCTGCCGCCTCGCCCGCGAAAATATCGCCGAAATTTCCCGTGGGCACGATGAAAGTCGCCGGTTTGCCCAGTGCCGCGGTCGCGGTGAAATAATAGACGCTCTGAGCGGCGATGCGGACGAAATTGATCGAGTTGACGGCAGTCAGGCCGACTTCGCTGGCGAATTGTTTTTCCGCGAACAGGCCCTTCACGATGCTTTGGGCATCGTCGAAACTGCCTTCCAGCGCGATGTTATGGACATTGGCGTGACCGCTTGTGGTCATCTGCCGGCGCTGCACTTCGCTGACGCGTCCCTTGGGATGCAGCACAAAGACTTCGATATTGGGCAATCCCCCCAGCGCCGCTATCGCCGCCGAACCGGTATCGCCGGACGTCGCCGCCACGATGGTGGCCCCGCCGCCCCGGCGCGTCAGCGCCCGCGAAAACAGGCGGCCCAATATCTGCAGCGCGATATCCTTGAATGCGAAAGTGGGGCCGTGAAACAGCTCCAGCAGATAGCGGTTGCCGGTCATCGCCGACAAAGGCGCGATTTGCGGATTTGTGAAACCGGCATAGGCGGCTTCGATGTCTTCCTTCAGCTCGGCGGCGGTGAAGCTGTCGCCAACAAAGCGCGAGAGGACCGCGAAGGCCACGTCCTGGTAGCGCTGGCCGGCGAAGGCCGCGATCTGCGAAGCGCTGAATTGCGGCCAGGCCGCGGGCATGTAAAGCCCGCCGTCCGGCGCCAGCCCCGCCAGCAGCACATCGGCGAAACCGGCCTGAGGCGCTTCGCCCCGGGTCGAAATGAACTGGCTGGACTGCGACACGCTGTTCGTTCCTTTATGCCTTGCCGTCTTGCGCCCGGGATTCAGGCCCAGCGCAGGCGGCCCTTGGAGACATGATAGGCGAGATAGACGCCTAGAAGACCAGCGGCAAGCCCGAACCAGGTGACCGCATAGGAGAGATGCTCGTTGCGGAAGCTCACCACGGTCTGCCCGCCCTTGGGCCAGCCCCCCGGATTGGGCGTCGCGTCGGCTTCGATCACCACGGGCGCGGCCAGTTGAATGTGATCGGCCGCCGCGATCCCTTTGAGATCGCGCGAATACCAGATCCGGTGCGCGGCGTCGGGAGCCGGCGTGAAGGTGCCGGGTGTATCCGGCACCCGCCACACGCCCACCAGCCGCGTCACGCCGTCAACCGGCATGCGCGTGGCGGGATCGAGCTTCTCTTTTGGGACATAGCCCCTGTCCACCAACAGGCTGTGCCCGTCATCGGTGAGAAACGGCGTCAGCACATGATAGACCGCTTCTCCGCCCGCCGCGGTGGTGAAGACATAAGCTTCCTTGGCGTTGTCGAAACGGCCTTCCAAGGCGACGCGGCGATATTGCATCGCATCGCCGCTATCCTTGAGGGCTTCGCCAAGCGGCAATGGCGGCGCGGTCATGTGCCCGTTCACTTCCGCGATCAACGCCAGTTTCCACTGCAGGCGCTGCAACTGCCAGACGCCCAGGCCGACCAGAATTGCGGTGGCGATCACGGCCGCGACAGTGACGCCAGGATAAGGGCGGAATTGTAAGGCCATCAGTGCCTCCGCCCTTCTCCCGCCTTGTGCTTGAACTGCAGAACCAGCAGCGTGGATTTGGAAAGACGCAGGAATGCCAGGCTGAGGATCACGATCAGGGGCGCCCAGAGCACCGCATGAACCCAATAGGGCGGCGAGAAAGTGAACTCCACCCAAAGGGCCATGCCCGCCACGATGGCACCCACGACCAGGATGCCGAACACCGCCGGTCCGTCGCCGGCATCGAACATCGCATAATCCAACCCGCAGGACGGGCAATTGGGCTTGAGCTTGATATAGCCGTCAAACAACGGCCCCTGTCCGCATCGCGGACAGAGGCCGAGTATCGCGCATCGCGCCGTATTAGGCAGCGGACACCGGGCCTTGGCCCCAGACATAGATGCAGGCGAACAGGAACAGCCAGACCACGTCCACGAAGTGCCAGTACCAGGCAGCAGCCTCGAACCCGAAATGGCGGGTCGGGGTGAACTGGCCGGCGATGGCGCGGCCCAGGCAGACGGTCAGGAAAATGGTTCCGACCAACACATGGAAGCCGTGGAAGCCGGTCGCCATGAAGAAGGTCGAGCCATAGATGGCGTCGAAATTGCCAGCACCCGACGACAACGAAGCATGCGCCGCATCGGTGAAGGGCTGCAGCGCCAGATTGTTGAAGCCGAAGGTGAAGGGCGCATGGGCATATTCGTAAGCCTGGACGCCCGAGAAGCTCGCGCCCAGAAGAACGGTGATGATCAGGCCCTGGATCGCGCCCTTGCGGTCACCCGTCTGCAGCGCGTGATGCGCCCAGGTCACCGTGGTGCCCGAGGTCAAGAGGATCAGCGTGTTGAGCAGCGGAAAATGCCAGGGATCCAAGGTCACGATCCCGGCCGGCGGCCAGGAGCCGATGCCGACATCGTTGAAGAAAATCGCGGAATTGAAATAGGCCCAGAACCAGGCCACGAAGAACATCACTTCCGAGGCGATGAACAGCAACATGCCGTAGCGCAGATGCAGCTTCACCACCGGGGTGTGATTGCCCAGCACGACCGACTCGCGGATCACGTCGCGCCACCAGCCGGCCATGGTGTAGAGCACCAGCGCCAGGCCGATGATGAAGATCCAGGGTTGACCGTTCACCGGCAGGCCGAAGAAGCCGGTATAATCCTTGTTCATCCAGAACACGGCGCCCACCATCATGGTGAAGGCACCGATGGAACCGACCACCGGCCAGGGGCTGGGGTCGACCAGATGATAATCGTGCCTTGCGTCGCCGCTCATGAAACTAGCCCCTCTACTGGCCTGTATTTTCGTGCCACTGCACGATTGACATCAGATAAAACAAAATCACCACGCCGCCCAGCGCGAGCGCCAAAGCGATGTTGCGCTTGCGCCGTTCGCGCCCTGCCTTGCTGTTCTTGTCGAAGGAATTGTCATTCATCGCCTCACGTCCAGAGCGGAGGAAGATGAAGCAGGCGTTCCACGATCAAGGCGGTGAACGGCACAAAGACATAAAGCAGGGAAACGCCGAACAGGCGCTTGGCGGCCGGCTCGCGCACTTCGTC
The DNA here is from genome assembly GCA_937865685.1 of uncultured Alphaproteobacteria bacterium. GTDB lineage: Bacteria > Pseudomonadota > Alphaproteobacteria > Micropepsales > Micropepsaceae > Rhizomicrobium. Next base: position 27,895 of record CALMGU010000121.1, read on the forward strand.
CCGCTCGCGCAGGGTCGCGAAGGCTTCGAGCAGCATCCAGAAACCCATCGAGGCCGACAGGACCAGATAGAGCATGCCGCCCAGGCCGATAAAGGCGGGAACCACGCCCAAGGGCGCCAAGAGCAGCGTGTAAGCGAAGATATGACGGCGGGTCGATGTCTTGCCCTTCACCACCGGCAGCATCGGCACCCCGGCACGGGCATAATCCTCGCAGCGCCATAGCGACAACGCCCAGAAATGCGGCGGCGTCCACATGAAGATGATCGCCACCAGCACGATGGGCGCCAGGCTCAAGGACCCAGTCACCGCGGCCCAGCCGATGGCCGGCGGCAGCGCGCCCGCCAGGCCGCCAATCACGATGTTCTGGGGCGTGCGGCGCTTGAGGCCCAGCGTATAGACCACGACATAAAAGAAGACGGTGAAGGCCAGAAGGCCCGCCGCCAATGTGTTCGCGAACAGCCACATGGTGGCGACCGACATCGCCGCGATGGCCCAGCCGAAAGTCATCGCATCGCCGCGCGCGACATGCCCCATCGGAATGGGCCGCGTGGCTGTGCGGGCCATGATCACGTCGATATCGGCGTCATAGGCCATGTTGAGGGCGCCGCTCGCCCCCGCCGCCAGGGCGATGCAGAGCAGCGCCGTGAAGGCGGTCAAAAGATGCACATGGCCGGGCGCGACGATGATCCCCGCCAGCCCCGTGAACACGACAAGAGACATCACGCGCGGCTTGAGCAGCGCGAAGAAGTCTCCCACGGTCGTGACGCGGGGATAGCTGAGTGTGTCGTCGATAACGGCCATCCTTAAGCCCGTGATCCCTTAGTGAATATGCGGCAGTTCGTTGAACTGATGGAACGGCGGCGGCGACGGCAGCGTCCATTCCAAGGTGGTGGCGCCCACGCCCCAGGGATTGTCGGCGGCCTTGCGCTTGGCCATGAAGGCTTCGGCCACCATGGCGAGGAACACCAGAACGCCGAACCCGGCGATGAAGGCGCCGACCGACGAGATGTAATTCCAGCCCGCAAAGGCATCCGGATAGTCCGCATAGCGGCGCGGCATGCCGGCCAGACCCAGGAAGTGCATGGGGAAGAAGGCCAGGTTCACGCCCACGAACGTGATCCAGAAGTGCAGCTTGCCCAAGGTCTCGTTGTACATATAGCCGGTGAATTTCGGGAACCAGAAATAGAAGCCCGAAAAGATCGCGAACACCGCGCCCAGCGACAGCACATAGTGGAAGTGCGCCACGACATAATAAGTGTCCTGCATCACCACATCGACGCCGGCATTGGCCAAGACCACGCCGGTCACGCCGCCGACGGTGAAGAGGAAGACAAAGCCGATCGCCCAGAGCATGGGGGTCTTGAACTCGATCGAACCGCCCCACATCGTCGCGATCCAGCTGAACACCTTGATGCCGGTGGGCACCGCGATGACCATGGTGGCGAAGACGAAATAGGCCTTGGTGTCGACCGACAGGCCCACCGTGTACATGTGATGCGCCCAGACCAGGAAGCCGATGAAGCCGATCGCGACCATGGCATAGGCCATGCCGAGATAGCCGAAGATCGGACGCTTGGAGAAGGTGCCGATGATGTGGCTGATCATGCCGAAGCCGGGCAGGATCAGGATGTACACTTCCGGGTGACCGAAGAACCAGAACAGATGCTGGTACAGCACCGGGTCGCCGCCTTGCGCCGGATTGAAGAAGCCGGTGCCCAAATACTTGTCGAGATAGAGCATCGTGACCGCGCCGACGAACGACGGCACGCCAACGAGCTGCACGACGATCGATGAGATCAGCCCGTGCACCAACAGGTTCATGTTGCCAAAGGTGACGCCCGGTGCGCGCATACGCAGCACCGTCGTAATGAAGTTGACGCCCGTGCCGAGCGTGGAGCCGGCGACGAAGATGATGATCAGCACGTAGAGCGCGGTCGGGCCCGCGTTCGCGTGCAGCGAGAACGGCGGGTAGCCGGTCCACATCATCCGGATGTTTTGGCCCGGAATGAACGTGAGCAAAACCAGCACGCTCGCGGTGAAGAAGAACCAGTAGGAGAGCTGATTCAGCCGCGGGAAGGCGCAGTCCTGTGCGCCGATCATGATCGGAATCAGGAAGTTGGTGAATGCGCCCCAGAACGCGATCGCCCACCACAGCAGCATCACCGCGCCGTGACCGGTCAACAGGTAATTGTATGTGTCGGGCGAGACGAACTGCAGGCCCGGCTGCGCGAGCTCGAGGCGGATGACGAGGCCCATCAGTCCGGCGACGACGAAGAACAACAGCGACGTCATGCCGTAGAGCACCGCGATCTTCTTGTGGTCGGTCGTGAACAGCCACTCGCGCAGACTCGCGCGAAACCAGGGGGTGGGCCCGGTGGCGACGGCTTGATGCATGGTGTTCTATCCCTTGGTCAACGGTTGGTCAGCGGTTGTTC
>CALMGU010000122.1 GCA_937865685.1 uncultured Alphaproteobacteria bacterium
TTTTCGCCCGCATCGCCGCCAGTATATCGGAATAATCGTCGGGCGTTTCGGTGAGATCGTCCGCGAGCCCGACGCAAAGCGCCACATCCGCCTTGTCGATTCCGGTGCGGGCGATATCAAGACCGCTCAGCAGTCCGGTGTCCTGCTCCGGTCCGATATAATAGAGTGCAAGGGACGGGTCCCGCCGGACCCGCGACGCCAGATCCTCGCGCGCCGCGCCGCCGGAGGTGACGATGGCATCGTAAAAATCCGTGGCGACGCCGATGCGGCGAAACTGTTCCTCCACCGATCCGGGCGGACGCGGCGCGTTGGAGAGCAAAATCACCTTCCCATGCGATTGGCGGAACCGGCGCAACGCTTCGGCCGCTTCGGGAAACGGTGCTTGACCATCATGGACCACGCCCCAGATATCGCAGATCAGGGCGTCATGGTCGCGCGCGATTTCGCCAAGGCCGGCAATCAGGCGGGGGGGAGACATCGGCTCCGGATCGCATGACCCATTGGCGCCGTCAACCGGTCCGGGCGGGCGGCCTTAACCCGCCTTGCGCAACTGTATCACCGGGGCCACATCGGGCTGCGCGCGGGCCGCCTCGTCGCGGACCGCGCGCGGCTCCCCGAACAAAAAGCCCTGGGCATAGTCGACGCTGAAGTCGAGCAGCTGCACCACGGTCTTCTCGTCCTCGACCCGCTCGGCGATCAGGTTGAGGCCGTGGCGAGACAACAGTTTCTTGAAGTCCTCGGCGGCGACGGCGGCACCGGCATCGTTCATGCCCCCCGTCAGGATGTCGGCGCGCAGCTTCAAGTGGCGGAAGCCCACGGTCTTCAGCTTGACGAAATCCAGCGCCAGGGTTTCCACATGATCCATCGAAAGGGCAAAGCCCAGCTCCGCGAGACGGGCGAGATTCTGCTCACCCGCCGGCCCGGCCTTGAGGACCGCGCCCTGGGCGAATTCGAAGATGATCTGGCCGGCCAGGTCGCGATTGGCCTGCATATAGTCCAGGAATTGCGGGAAGAATTCCCCGTCGGCCAAAGTGTCGCCGGAAATGTTGCAGAATACGCCGATCTCGCGGCTCTTCTGGGTGAGGCGGCGCACGATCTGGACGCAGCGGAACAGCAGCAGATTGTCCACCACGCTCATCAATCCGGCGGGCGCGGCGACCTTGATATATTGCGCCGGCATGATCACCGAGCCGTCTTCGGCGCGCAGGCGCGATAAGGCTTCATAGTAACGCAGCTTGCGCTGCGGCAGGCTGACGATGGGCTGCAGATAGAGATCGACGCGATTTTCTTCCAGGCTGGCGCGGATGGTTTCCAGAAGGTCGCGGTCGCCCATCGCCGTCAAATAGGCGCTGGCGCTGCCCTGGCGGCGGCCGGTCTGCATCACATGCTCCGGCCCGATCGCCTCCTGGGCGCTCCGCGCGCTCTTGGAAACCCGATTGGCGAATTCGCGCATCAGGCTTTCCAGCACTTGAAGCTCGGAGACGATCTTCTTTCCTTGTGCATCGGTGCGCGCTTCCAGTTGCGCCGTCAGATCGTCCATGCGGTGGCGGGTGGTGGTCAGCGCTTCCTCGAATTCCAGCGTCATTTGCCGCATCGCCGAGATCTCGCGGGCGGTGGCGCGCTTGTCCTGGCGGCGCGAAAAGCCGGCCGAAACCTGTTGCGTGAAGAGAAACGCCAGCGCGCCGGACAGAAGGCCAACGGGCCAGCCGGAAATAAGCGCCAAGGCCGCACCCAGAGTGGCGCAGGCAAAGAGGCAGGTCAGCATTATCAGGAACCGGGTCATGCCCACTCCAGATCGACGTTCGAGGCGAGTCTGGCTGGCTGACTGTTTCCAATCTGTTAACCGGGATTTTTCCGCTTCTGCCGCCATGCGCCGGTTAGCAAATGGTTAAAGAAAAGCCCCGGCATCGCTGCCGGGGCCATTTCACCGTTGAACATCGGCCGACTGGATTTACCGCCCCTGGCGGTCATAGCGGTCGCCGCCGAAGCCGCCCCGCCAATTCTGGCGAGGGCCATCCTGCCTCGGCGCCTGCCGTTCTTGGGCTTGCGGCGCGGACGGCTGCTGGGGCGCCGGATTGCCGCGCATGCCCTGCCCGCCAAAACCACCACGTCCGGAATCCCGATTGCCGAAATCGCGGCGCTCGGAATTGCGGTCGCCGGAATTGCCGCCATTGAAATTCCGGCGGTCGAAGTTCTGGCGGTCCAAATTCTGACGATTGAAGTCTTGGCGGTTAAAGTCTTGGCGGTTGAAGTTCTGACGGTTGAAATCCTGGCGGTCCCCGTCGGAACGGCGGCCGTCGAATCTGCGGTCATTGTCGGATCCGCGATTATTCGGCGTCTGATTGAAAAAGTTCTGACGATTTTGGAATTGACGGTTGTCGAACCGGCGGTCGTCGCGATTGTCGAACTGACGATTTTCAAATCGACGATTGTCGAAACCGCGATTGTTGCCGAAGCCGCCGCGGAAACCATTGCCGCGATAAAAATCCCGGCCTAACGCCGAGCCGTAACGGCCCTCATGCCACCAGCTGGGACGGGGACCGCGCCATTCATCGTTGCGCCAGCCGCCGCGGATCCAATATTGCCGGCGCCCGAACCAATCGCGATAATAAACCGGTCCGGTGAACCACTCATTGCCGTAATAGACGGGGCCGTAATAAACCGGCATGTCCCAATAGTCGTCCGGGCAGCCATAGTCGTCGCAATAGCCGCCGCTGTCATAGGAGAAACCAATTCCGCCATCGGGCAGATCGCCATAGCCGTAATCATATCCGTTGGGATCGCCGTAATAGCCATTGCCGTAATAGCCGCCGTCATAGCCATAGCCTTGGGCACTGGCACAGCCCGACATCGTGGTGGCGCCCCCCGCCACCAGCAAGGCGGTCAAGACCGCTTTCCAGGAGATTTTCATCACGCACTCCACCGTTCGCGCAGGATCGCGCTTGCCATGACATTCCACCTTTGCGGTTGAACGGTGGCTGAACCGATCAAGGCGGGATTGTGTTCCCCGTCAACCAAAAAAAGGCCAGCCAAAAGAAAACGGCCCCGGTTGCCCGGGGCCGTCTCTTGCTGAACGGACCGATGCCTAGCGGTGATGCCCGCCGTGCCAACCGCCATGGCCGCGATCCCAGCCGCCACGGTGACCGCCCCAGCCGCCGCCGAAGCTGAAGCCGATGCTGGGGCCGTAATAGTAGCTGGGACCATAATAGCCGCGATAATAGGCCGGGCCGTAGCCGCAGCGATAAGGGCTGTACCAGCGGCTGTACGGGTCGCAGGAATAGCGCGGCGCATAATATCCCGGGCCATAGTCGTAATAACCCGGACCAATGCCGATGCCGACGGAAACCTGCGCCTGCGCCGGAGCGCTCGCCACGACAGTCGCGGCGCCCGCCAGAAACATCGCGCTCAACGCAACTTTCGCGAATTTTTTCATGTCGAGTCTCCTTGCTCAAAACCTGGCACGATCCTGATCGCGCACGGCTGAACCGCACATGAACAACGGTTTCAGGCATTGCGCGTTTGCAGGCGAATCGAAAAAACCTCGAAACCGCCACAATCGCTCGCCGCATACACAGGCTTTCTTCTCCCGTGAGGCCGGCCGGAAAAAGCTCTGGGGGAGCTGTTACCGGCCGAACGGCGGTGCCGCTGGCTGGGGGAAGATGCGGATAGCGGGCTTGCCCGCGCGGCAGACGAAATGGGGGAAACAAAAACCCTCCTCCTTGACCTTCCTGGGAGGCGCTCCTAAATACCCGGCAATGGTTTGGCACTCTCGTCCCGGGAGTGCTGCCATGTAAGTTTTTTATTAGTCGAACCAATACCTTAGGAGAGGCACGCATGAAGTTCCGTCCCCTTGGCGACCGCGTGGTCGTCCGCCGCATCAAGGAAGATACCAAGACCGCCGGCGGCATCATCATCCCGGAAACCGCCCAGGAAAAGCCGCAGGAAGGCGAAGTCATCTCGGTCGGCCCCGGCCTGATCGATGAGAAGAGCGGCAAGCGCAATCCGCTGGAAGTCAAAGCGGGCGAATTCGTCTTGTTCGGCAAATGGTCCGGCACCGAAGTGAAGATCGATGGCGAAGAACTCCTGATCATGAAGGAGAGCGACATCATGGGCGTCGTCGAAGGCCGCAAGGCGAAGAAGTAAGAGCCCTCAGGCAGCGACAGGCATCAAGGCCGTCGCTTCTTTCCATCACAGCAGATTCAACAGAATTCAGGAGACTAAAGAATGGCAGCCAAAGATGTGAAGTTCGGCGCCGATGCCCGCGAAAAGCTTCTGCGCGGCGTCGACATCCTCGCCGACGCGGTGCAGGTGACCTTGGGCCCCAAGGGCCGCAATGTCGTGATCGACAAGAGCTTCGGCGCCCCGCGCACGACCAAGGACGGCGTGACCGTGGCCAAGGAAGTCGAGCTCGCCGACAAGTTCGAGAATATGGGCGCCCAGATGGTGCGCGAAGTCGCCTCCAAGACCAACGACGCGGCCGGCGACGGCACCACCACCGCCACCGTCTTGGCCCGCGCCATTGTGCGTGAAGGCGCCAAGTCGGTTGCCGCCGGCATGAACCCGATGGACCTGAAGCGCGGCATCGAGAAGGCGGTCGAAGCCGTCGTCGCGGACCTCAAGAAGCGTTCCAAGAAGGTCAAGTCGAACGAAGAGATCGGCCAGGTCGGCACCATCTCCGCCAATGGCGACCACGAAGTCGGCGACATGATCGCCAAGGCCATGTCGAAGGTCGGCAATGAAGGCGTGATCACCGTCGAGGAAGCCAAGTCGCTGGCGACCGAGCTGGATGTGGTCGAAGGCATGCAGTTCGACCGCGGCTATATCTCGCCCTACTTCATCACCAATGCCGAGAAGATGGTCGCCGAACTCGACGATCCGGCGATCCTGATCCACGAAAAGAAGCTCACCAGCCTGCAGCCCATGCTGCCGATCCTGGAAGCGGTGGTGCAGTCGGGCCGTCCGCTCCTGATCATCGCGGAAGAGATCGAAGGCGAAGCCCTGGCCACCCTGGTGGTCAACAAGCTGCGCGGCGGCCTCAAGGTCGCGGCGGTGAAGGCGCCGGGCTTCGGCGATCGCCGCAAGGCCATGCTGGAAGACATCGCCATCGTCACCGGCGGCCAGGTGATCAGCGAAGACATCGGCATCAAGCTGGAAAATGTGAAGCTGAACATGCTGGGCACCGCCAAGAAGGTGCGCATCGACAAGGAAAACACCACCATCGTCGATGGCGCCGGCAAGAAGGCCGACATCCAGGCCCGCGTCGGCCAGATCAAGGCCCAGATCGAAGAAACCACCAGCGACTATGACAAGGAAAAGCTGCAGGAACGTCTGGCCAAGCTCGCCGGCGGCGTTGCGGTGATCCGCGTCGGCGGCGCCACGGAAGTCGAAGTCAAGGAGCGCAAGGACCGCGTCGATGACGCGCTCAATGCCACCAAGGCGGCGGTCGAGGAAGGCATCATTCCGGGCGGCGGTACCGCCCTGCTCTATGCCTCCAAGAACCTCACCAACCTCACTGGCGACAATGACGACCAGACCCAGGGCATTGCCATCGTGCGCCGCGCGATCCAGTACCCGATCCGTCAGATCGTCGAGAATGCCGGTCAGGAAGCCTCGATCGTGGTCGGCAAGCTGTTGGAACAGAAGTCCAGCAACTACGGCTATGACGCCCAGACCGAGAAGTATGTCGACTTCATCGATGCCGGCATTGTGGATCCCACCAAGGTCGTGCGCGTGGCGCTGCAGAACGCGGCTTCGGTCGCCAGCCTGCTCATCACCACCGAGGCGATGATCGCGGACCGCCCCGAGAAGAAGGCGCCCGCGATGCCGGGCGGCGGCGGCATGGGCGGCATGGGCGACATGGACTTCTAAGCCTGTGGCCCGGCTTGTCCGGGCCATCCATGCCTATCTTGAATGCGAAAGGCCCGGTGGAAACACCGGGCCTTTTTTATTCCGCCGGAGCGCCCGCGTTGCGGCGGGACGCACTCCTGTGTTGCTTCAGAAGCTGAACCAGACGCTTCCGCCGCTGTTTCCCGGATATCCGCGATAACGGGGATAATCGCGATAAGCGGGGTAATAAGGCCGGCTGTTCCAGTACCAGCGGCGATAGGCGTCCCGGTCGCGGCGTTCTTCCCATCTGCGCCGCTCGTACCAATCGCGCCGCCAATCGTCCCGGTCCTCGTAGCGATGACGGGTATTCCAGCAATCGTCGCCATCCCAGTCGCACACCACGCGCGCCGAAGCCGGCGCTGCCGTCGCGGTCAAGACACCCAGGGACAATGTCGTCGCGGCCATCGCCGTGAATGCGATCGTCTTCAGGTTCATGGTCATTTTTGGCGCTCCCAAATCCCGGACATGCTCCCCATATCCCGGCATTCAGGGTGGCGAGAACGCGATGAACCGATCCTGAATGGACCTGGGCGCATTTGTGACCAACCGGTGACCGGCTGACGACATGTGGCTTGGGTCATCCGGTTTCGCTGGCAGCTACTCGCCGGTCGCGCGTGGCGCTTCCAGCACGCGCACGGCCTGACCGCCCTGCGAGCCCTTCGGCGACAGGCGCAAAGCACTCAGCGTTGCGCCCGCCAGCGCGAAACCGACGCCGACCGCCAAAGCGATCCTCGTTCCGTTCACGGGATCCTGCGCCAAGAGCATTGCCACCAGGGCCGCGCCGATCGTCTGGCCCAGAAGCCGCGCCGTCCCCAGCATGCCTGACGCGCCGCCGCTGCGCTCGCGTGGCGCCGCCGCGATCATGGTGCGGTTGTTGGGGCTTTGGAACAGGCCGAAGCCCGCGCCCGCCAGCGCCATGCGCCATACAATGTCGGAGCGCACGGGATGGGGCGGCAGCAGCGCCAGCGCGGCCAGCCCGCCGGCAAAGACCAGGAGCCCGATACCGCCCAGAAGGCCCGCCGGATGCCGTTCGGCCAGCCAGCCGGCAATGGGCGCGGAAAAGCCAACGGCAATCGGCCAGGGCGTGATCAGAAGACCGATCTGAACCGCCGAATAGCCGAATCGGTCCTGCAGATAGAAAGGCAGCGCCACAAAGGCCAGCATCTGGGCGCAGAAGGATGCCACCGAGGTGCAGACGGACAAGGCAAAGATGGGAATGCGCAGCAGGTCCACCGGCAAAAGAGGCGATGGGGCATGAAGTTCGCGCCGCACCAGCACGGTGCAGGCGATGGCCGCAACAGCGAATTCCATCAGATACAGATACGGCGCTTCGCCATGACCGACGCTGTCGATGGCCGCGATGCCCACGCCAAATGTCAGTGCACTGAGGATTGCGCCTCGCCAGTCAAAAGCATGGAGCGCGCGCGGCGTATGCGGCAGGGCCCGCTGGCCCACCAGCACGGCGGCGATGCCCACGGGAATGTTCACCGCAAACAGCCAGGGCCAGTTTCCCACCGACAGAATGGCGGCCGCCAGGGTTGGTCCCACCGCCGCCGAAACCGCCACCACCAGCGCGTTGATGCCGATGCCATGGCCCAATTGTTTGCGGGGATAGGTGAAACGCACCAGCGCGGCATTGACGCTCATGATCCCGGCGGCGCCGAAGCCTTGCACGATGCGCGCGGCGGTGAGCAGCATCAAGGTGTGCGACAGCGCGCACAGAAGAGACGCAATCGTGAACAGGGCCAGCCCCGCCAGATAGACCCTGCGATAGCCGACGATCTCACCCAGCGCCGCCAGCGGCAGCAGCGAAATGGTGATGGCCAATTGATAGCCGTTGACGATCCAGACCGAAAAGGACGGGGTGGCATTCAAGTCCTGGGCGATGGTGGGGAGCGCGACATTGGCGATGGCCCCATCAATCACCGCCATCACGATGCCCAGCACGATGGTGAGGATCGCCCAATAGCGCTGGGGGAACGGCAGCCCGTCTTCGGCCTGTGTCATGCGCTCCGGGTTTAGTCGCCTTGGCCCGGAACGGCAAATGGGAAAAGGCCCGGCTCCGAACCGGGCCTTTCCACGATGCGCCGCTCAGCGATACCAGCGGCCGTGATACCAATAGCCGTGATGCCAGCCCCGGTCCGGCACCACCACGCAACCGGCCAATATCGGGGCCGCCGTCAGGGCCAGCATGATGGCGAGCACAATTCCGCGCTTGGATGATCTCATCGCCTGCCTCCCGCGCTCAACGCCCGATCTGGCGGCTGACCGCATTTTCCTGCTGGTTCAGCGAGCGGTCCTCGGCACGGGTGATGTGGCCGCCATTACTGCTGGCGTCAAAGCGCTCCTGCGCGCGGATGCCGCGATCTTCGGCATGCAGATCATGCGCTTGGGCCGCCGTGATCTCGCCATTGCGGCGTTCGACATTGATGCGGTGATCTTGATGATTCAAACGAGCATTCACTTCAGCGCGGCGCGGGTGTGTTGCCCGCCATCCTTGAGCATTGGCTGCGCTTGCGGTCAGAGCAATGACGGACAATGTCAGCAGCGCTTTGGCTGCGATGGTCTTGATCGGCATGTTAGCTCCATTCCAACATGCCCCTCCTACCCCCTTGCCATTCTCCCGAGAGCAAGCGGACAGACGTGAAACGGCGGGGCCGGATTGTTTCCGTCGCCCACGGTATGAAAAAATGAGCGGAAGAAGCCCGCCCCTATTCCGGGGCGCGCAGATAGGGCTCGACTTTTCCCTTATATTTGACCGTCATCGCATTGCCGTGGCGGTCCACGGTCTTGCCCACGGCCAGCCGGACCCAACCCTCGCTGACGCAATATTCCTCGACATTGGTGCGTTCCACGCCATTGAACCGGATGCCAACGCCACGCTCCAGGAGTTCGGCATTGTGGAACGGGCTTTTGGGATCGGTGGAAAGCCGATCGGGAAGTGTATCGCTCATGGACATGACCTTGACGGAAACAGGGCTTTGATAGGCCGATCCCCTGCTTGATTGCAATGGCGTTTCGCGCTCAAGTCCGCCCGCACAAAATCCATCAGGGAGATACCTTTGGCTTTCACCATCTATGACGCGTCCGTGCCGCCCTTGGCCCATATGCTGGGCAGCTTCCATTCGGTCCTCACCAAGGCCGAAGCGCATGCCAAGGAAAAAGGCGAAGACGTCAATTCTTATCTCGAGCTTCGCCTTGCGCCCGACATGCTTCCGCTGACGGCGCAGGTGCGCATCGCCACAGACATGGCCAAAGGCGGCGCGGCGCGTCTCGCCGGCGTGGAAATCCCCACCTATGAAGACAATGAGACCACGGTCGAGCAGCTCAAGGCGCGGCTGCTCAAGACTATCGCCTATCTGAAGAGCCTGGATGCCGCCAAATTCGCGGGCGGCGAAGACCGCGCCATCCATCTGAAATTCCCGCAAGCGGAATTCAACTTCAACGGCAAGGACTATCTGAACAATTGGGTCCTTCCCAACGTCTATTTCCACATCACCACCGGTTACGACATCCTGCGCAACAAGGGCATCGCCCTGGGCAAGCAAGACTTCCTGGGCGGCCAGAAATAGAGAATTCCACATCGGAAATGAAAAAGGCGGCACGCGACGTGCCGCCTTTTTATTTGCGCTATCGGCGCGACGCCACGTGCTAGCGAAGGAATTTCTTCATCGGCTCCCAATAGTGCTCGCGCCAGCCGGGATCGAGATCGGAAAACTGCCCAGCCGGAAAACCGGTTTGATCCATCACCAGATGGGTGCCCGCGCCACGCGGCGTCAGCTCGAATTTCACGATGGAATAAATGCCCGGCGCCCAATCGGAATCGCGCCAGGCCTGGACGATGCGCTTGTCCGCCACCAGTTCGACATTGCGTGCCACGATTGCACCGCCAAACAGCGACAGTGTCCCGCCCTCGGTCCGGCTAATCTTGGCGGGCGCGCCTGAAAAACCAGTGAACTGCTTTTCATCCAGCAGCGCTTCGTAAACGCGATGCGGAGTGGCGGAAAAATCCGCCTCTTCCCGCAGCGCCGTGAGGGAGGCCGTGCCGGCTTTGCCCGGCGCCGCAATCGCGGGCGCGGCCGTCAAGCCGGCGCCCAGGCAAGCCAGACTGCTCATAATCGCACGCCGGCGCGTTACGGAATCGATCCATTTGCGAGGATATGTCATGTCGCCCCCTGTTCAGTCGTGGCAGGCCCGCGCACGACCCGTGCCCGGTGCCGCATTCGACAAAGAATATCATCCTTGATGCGCCGAGGCCGCTATCGCCGCCGCGGACGCGCGGTAAATTTCTGTTCCTTGAGCGTTCCGTCGGGCTGCAGCACCTTTGCCACGAAATCCCCTTCCTCTTCTTTGGTTGGCGCAGGCTTGCCGCTTTCTTCCGGAACGCGGGCGGTCCGCTTTTGGGGTGCGACGGCTGCCTTGGGCGCTGCCGGGCTCTGCTGTGCGACAGACGCCGGCGCGGGCACAACGGGCGGCGTGGCATCCATGGGGGCGACCGGCGGGGTGGGAGCGGCTGGCGCAGGTGCGGATTTTGGACTTGCCCAAATGCCGGCAAGATACGCCAAGCCTTGCCGGTAAATTCCGGGATAGCCCATCACCAAGGTGGTTGCGGCCGCCGCCAGGAAAAATGCCAATACCGCCAGCCTGATGCCGATGCTTCGCCCGCCCTGCCTGGAGCTTTGCGCCTGCTGCATCAAATTGCTGCTGGCCTCGATGTTGGCGATGCTTTTCTCGTAAGCATTGGCGATGCGCCGCGCGTCGCGCTCATGCTTCAACTTTTCCTGCATCACGATGACGGGATCGCCTTCGCTTTCGAAACGGCTGGCAAGCGCGTCGCCTTCCTCCCGGAAGCTGTCCGCGAGTGCCTTGTAACGGTCGCGCGCCTTGCGCAGCTCCACCAACTGCTCGGCAGACGACATTTCTATGCGACCTTGCGCCATGCGAACTTTCCCTGCACCGGAGCCTGTGCCGGCCAAATGGTAAACGCGATTTTTACCATCTTCATGCCGCCCGCACAGGCGCTTTTGCCGTGCGTGCACCGATGCTTTTGACGAATTTGCGATGACCGGAATATTGGCGCTCCCACGGGGAATCGAACCCCGGTTTCAGCCTTGAGAGGGCCGCGTCCTAACCGCTAGACGATGGGAGCGAGCGGTCCCGCGGCTTATACGCGAGGCTGGTTCGGGGCGGCAAGTTCCATCCCGAAAAGAACTGGGCGGCGGCGGGCCCTGCCCGATCTGGCGGCGGCGCCCACCCCAAGGCGCGACGGCGCTATTGCGACGATACGGCGGCGCCGGCCGGCTTTGCCAGGTCCATGGGCAAAAAAGACATGGCGGAGTAGATAAATGCCGCTACGGCGACGGGTCCGCCCGCTGCCGCCGGTGCCGCGATCAGCCAGACGAAATTCTCCTCCCCGCCGCCTTGCCGGTCAGTCTCGGAGGGGCTGGCCTTTCCGCCCGGATGCGAATGGTAGCAGCCGACAATGGCACGGCCATTGGCGCGCGCCGTTCTCAGCGCCGCGAAATGATCGTCGGGTTGAATTTCGAAGCGGTCGGGCGCGGGCGCGATGTTGCGCGCGGGATGAAGCGCCAGAACTTCGACCGCCGTCTCGCCGCGCACGCCTTCCATCAATCCGCAACATTCCGCCGGAATGGCGTCGCAGGCCAGTGTTTCAATCCGCGCCTGCAACGCCTCCGGCAAGATCAGTTTCATTTTTCGGCGGTCGCCCTCACCTGCCCCACCAGATGACCGTTCTGCGTATCCAGGATGTCGATCTCCTCACCCGTGGCGGTCTTGATCCGCAGGATCAGGCGCCCCGGCTGGCTGTCCATGCTGACGATGCGCGAGCCCGGCGCCAGGGTGAAGCTGGAGGCCAGTTCGGCCGGGCTCTTCGTCTTGCCGCCGCCGGACAGTTTCATCACCGCGCCCACCACCAGCGCGATCAGGGCTAGGATAATCAGGCTCGAAAGAATAATAACGGCGATCTTCGCGGCCTTCAGCGCGGGGCTGTTTTGCGGATCGGGCTGGATGTCGGACATAAAATCCTCTGGCGACGGGTCACTATATCAGGTGACGGTGGACGCGGCCCAGGCGGGGCATCGTCTCGACCGTGTCCTGGCCGGTACGCTTGGCGATCTGTCCCGGGCCCGCATCCAGCAATTGCTGAGTGAAGGCCGCGTCACCCGCGATGGCGCGACGATAAAAGACGCCAATCACCGGGTCAAAGGGGGCGATGTTTTCCAAGTCTTCGTGCCCCCGGCGGCGGAAGCGCGCCCGCGCGGCCAGGATATTCCCCTGGATGTGGTCCATGAGGACAAGGACCTCATCGTGATCGAAAAGCCGGCCGGCCTGGTGGTTCATCCCGCCGCGGGCAATCCGGACGGCACGTTGGTCAATGCGCTGATCGCCCATTGCGGTGACAGTTTGATGGGCATCGGCGGCGAGGCCCGGCCCGGCATCGTCCACCGGCTGGACAAGGACACATCGGGGCTTTTGGTCGCCGCCAAGACCGAGCGCGCCATGACGAGCCTGGCCAAGCAATTCGCCAACCACACCATCGAGCGGGCCTACAATGCCGTGGTCTGGGGCGCGCCGCGCGCGCGCGAAGGAGTGATCGAAGGCCAGATCGGGCGCAGCCCTTTCGACAGGAAGCGGATGGCGGTGCTGCGCGGCGGCGGCAAGCTGGCCCGCACACGCTACAAAGTGCTGGAGACATTCGGACCCGAAGCGCGGCCGCTGGCGTCCCTGATCGAATGCCGGCTGGAAACTGGCCGCACGCACCAGATCCGGGTCCATCTCACCCATCTGGGACACCCCCTGATCGGCGATCCCACCTATGGCCGGGCCCGGCAGGCGCCGCGCCCCAAAACCACAGAGGAAGAAGTGGCATTTGCAGCCGCCGCCAACTTTCCCCGCCAAGCCCTGCACGCCTTCGTCCTGGGGTTTCAGCATCCCAGCCTGCACAAGACCATGCGTTTTGAGTCCCCCTGGCCCAGCGATTTCGCGGGCTTGGTCGAGGCTCTTCGCGGTTTGACTTGAAACTCAGGCTTTCTTCCCCCGCATGGCGAAGCCATTGGCGGGGGAAGATGTCCGCCAGCGGGCTTGCCCGCGTGGCGGACAGATGGGGGAACTTGAAAAACGTTTAGGGAACTCCCATTTCCACCTTCCAGGGGTGCGTTCCGGATGCGTAAGGCCGTTCAAGGCGTTACCATTCGAAATGCCCGAAGTTAAGGGGATCACATGAGCAGCCGTGGCCTTCCGGCCCTTTCCAGCGATGCGGGTCTTTCGCGTTACTTGAGCGAAATCCGCAAATTTCCGCTTTTGACCCCCGAAGACGAATTCATGTTCGCCAAGCGCCTCAAGGAGCATGGCGATCCCGAAGCCGCGCGCCGGCTGGTCACCAGCCATCTGCGCCTGGTCGCCAAGATCGCCATGGGCTATCGCGGT
>CALMGU010000123.1 GCA_937865685.1 uncultured Alphaproteobacteria bacterium
GCGCGAAGCGCTGGTGGGGGAGGTGCCTGAAGCTGGCAGCGCGCTTGCGCGCGTCGCCAGCGAAAGGCGGAGGGGGTTATTTACCGAGGCTATCAAGCGCCTTTTGGAAACGGCCGGCATGGCTCTTCTCGGCCTTGGCCAGGGTCTCGAACCAGTCGGCGATTTCGTCGAAGCCTTCCTGGCGCGCGGTCTTGGCCATGCCCGGATACATGTCGGTGTATTCGTGGGTCTCGCCCGCGATCGAGGCTTTCAGATTGGCGTCGGTGGCGCCGATCGGCTCGCCGGTGGCCGGATCGCCCACTTCTTCCAGATATTCCAGATGACCATGGGCGTGGCCGGTCTCGCCTTCGGCGGTGGAGCGGAACACGGTGGCGACATCGTTATGGCCTTCGACATCGGCCTTCTGTGCGAAATAGAGGTAGCGGCGGTTGGCCTGGCTTTCGCCGGCAAAGGCCTCTTTGAGGTTTTCCCAGGTCTTGGTGTTTTTCAGGGCGGGCATTGGGGCATCCTTTCTGCAAATCCGGACCCGAGATTGGTCCCATGCGGCAGCCCCTGTCAATAGTTTAGAATTACTCTAAACTATTTGAGAATTGGTCTTAGAAACAGGGATTAAGCGCGCTTGACCCGCACCACCACATCGACCCGGTCGACCGTCAGGCCGGCTGGAGGTGTGGGAACGCCGGCGACCGAGATCTGGTCGCCCGGAATGTCGATCAGGGCGCCTTCGTCTTCCAGGAAGAAGTGCTGATGATCGCCGGTATTGGTGTCGAAATAGCCCCGCGCGGCGTCCACGACGACCTGACGCAAAAGGCCCGCATGGGTGAACTGGTGCAGGGTATTGTAGACCGTGGCGAGCGAGATCCTGAGGCCTTGTTGGGACGCTTCCTCATACAGGCTCTCGGCCGTGACATGCCGGTCTTCGCCCTTGAACAGCACGCCGGCCAGTTCCACCCGCTGGCGGGTCGGCCGAAGCCCCACCCCGCGCAAACGCTGGATCGCCTTGCCGTTATCGCGCTCGGCCTTGCCCATAAGTTCCTGTTTCGTGCGGCGGTCTGCCCTAAAGTAACCTGTAAGGGCCCGCCAAACCTTGCTACAGTTAGAGAAGATACATGTTAGAATACTTCTAATCAAGAGAAGGCGGAAAATCGTGGCAAACCGCCTCTTTGACGGTGGTTCCGGGACCCCATTTCGCGCTAAGCGTGCCGTGGGGACTGAAGGCCCGACAGGCTCTTGAAGGGACAGAATAGTGGACAAGCCAGTAAAGCGTTCGAGTTTCGACATGGCGGGCCTTTTGGCCTGCGCCCGCGGTGAGCTGTTCGGCCCCGGCAATGCGCAATTGCCCCTGCCGCCGATGCTGATGTTCGATCGCATCACCTCCATCACCGAGGATGGCGGCGAGAATGGCAAGGGCGAGATCGTCGCCGAATTCGACGTCAACCCGAACCTCTGGTTCTTCAAATGTCATTTCCAGGGCGATCCGGTGATGCCCGGCTGCCTGGGCCTGGACGCGCTGTGGCAGATGGTCGGTTTCTTCCTGGGCTGGATGGGGGGCCTGGGCAAAGGACGCGCCCTGGGCGTTGATGAAGTAAAATTCACGGGCATGGTGCTGCCCACAGCCAAGAAGATCACCTACATCGTCAATCTCAAGCGTGTCGTGATGCGCAAGCTGGTGCTTGGGATCGCGGACGGAATCATGAAAGTGGACGGCAAAGTGATCTACGAGGCCAAGGGCCTGCGCGTCGGCCTGTTCACCGATGCGGCGGCGGCATTGGCGCAGGCATCCGCGGCTCCCGCCTCCGTCTAGATCGCGTCGAGGATCGTCATGAGAAGAGTGGTCGTTACCGGCCTCGGTATTGTCTCGTCCATTGGCAACAATGCCGAGGAGGTCACCGACAGTCTGCGTCATGCCCGGTCGGGCATCGTCACCGCGGACGATTATGTGCGCCTGGGTTTCCGCTCCCAGATTCACGGCAGCCTCAAGCTCGATCTCGATGCGGTGGTGGACCGCCGCGCCCGCCGCTTCCAAGGTGACGGCGCCGGCTATTGCTGGGTGGCGATGACCCAGGCGATTGCCGATGCGGGCCTGACGGAAAAAGAGATTTCCAATCCCCGCACCGGATTGATCGTGGGCTCAGGCGGCCCGTCGACCAAGGCCATCGTCGCCGCCGCCGATACCGCGCGCGATCCGGCCAAGGGCCCCAAGCGGATCGGACCTTTCGCAGTGCCCAAGGCGATGTCGTCCACCTGCAGCGCCAATCTTTCCACCTGGTTCAAGACCAAGGGCGTGAATTACTCGATTTCCTCGGCCTGCTCGACATCGGCAAACTGCATCGGCAACGCGCTGGAAATGATCCAGTGGGGCAAGCAGGACATGATGTTCGCGGGCGGCGGCGAAGAGCTGGACTGGACCTTGAGCGAATTGTTCGACGCGATGGGCGCGATGTCGTCCAAGTTCAACGCCACACCCGAAAAAGCCAGCCGCGCTTATGACAAGAACCGCGACGGGTTCGTGATCTCCGGCGGCGGCGGCATTTTGATTCTGGAAGAACTGGAACATGCACGCGCGCGCGGCGCCAAGATCTATGCCGAGTTGACAGGCTATGGCGCCACCGCCGACGGCGCCGACATGGTCGCGCCGTCCGGCGAAGGCGCGGTGCGCTGCATGAAGATGGCGCTGGAGAATGTGAAAGGCCCGGTCGACTACATCAATCCGCACGCCACTTCGACGCCGGTGGGCGACATTCCCGAAATCAACGCCATCCGCGAAGTCTTCGGCGACAAGATGCCCGCCATCAGCGCCACAAAATCGCTCACCGGCCACAGCCAAGGCGCGGCGGGCGTGCATGAAGCGATCTATACGCTGCTGATGATGCAGAACAATTTCATCTGCGAAAGCGCCAATATCGAAACACTCGATCCGGCCGTCGAAGGCGCCAATATCGTGCGCAAGCGCATCGACAATGTTCAAATCAATACCGCCCTGTCGAACTCCTTCGGCTTTGGCGGCACCAATGCGTCGCTGGTGTTTCAGCGGCTGGAAAAGTGATGTCCCACAATGGAACAGAAAACCCCGCGCGAGGACATCATGGCTGAGGCCAGAACGGGACTGATGGCGGGCAAGCGCGGCCTGATCATGGGCGTGGCCAATGATCATTCCATCGCCTGGGGCATTGCCCAGATGCTGGCGTCGCAGGGCGCGGAGTTGGCCTTTACCTATCAGGGCGACGCCCAGGCCAAGCGCCTGAAGCCGCTGGCCGAGTCCATCGGCAGCAAGATCGTGCTGCCCGGCGATGTGGAAAAGGACGAGGATCTGGATGCGGTGTTTGCCGCGATCAAAAAGGAATGGGGTTCGCTCGATTTTCTGGTTCATGCCATCGCTTTTTCCGATGCCAAGGAACTGAAGGGCCGTTATGTCGATACGACCCGGGCCAACTTTCTCAAGAGCCTCGATATTTCCTGCTATTCCTTCACCGCGGTGGCGCGCCGCGCCGCCGGCCTGATGACCGATGGCGGCGCGATGGTGACGCTCACTTATCTGGGCGCCCAGCGGGTGATGCCGAATTATAACGTGATGGGCGTGGCCAAGGCGGCGCTGGAAGCCTCGGTGCGCTATCTGGCCGCCGATCTGGGCCGGGACAATATCCGGGTGAATGCGATTTCGGCCGGCCCGATGCGCACCCTGGCCGGCAGCGCGGTGGGCGATGCCCGCATGGTGTTCAAATGGAACAAGAGTCATGCGCCCTTGAAGCGCTCGGTGGAACTTAACCATGTCGGCGGCGCGGCACTCTATTTGCTTAGCAATCTTTCGGGCGGCGTCACCGGCGAAGTGCACTTCGTGGACGCCGGCTTCAACGTGGTCGGTATGCCGCCGACCGCGGATCTGAAGGGCTGGACGCCCCCGGAGAACGGCCATGACGAAACGGGTGCCGCGTAAGCTGATTTTTGCCGCTTCGGCGCTGCTGGCGCTGACGGGAAGTGCTCGCGCGGATTGGCGCGACCAGGTTTCGCCC
This sequence comes from uncultured Alphaproteobacteria bacterium, assembly GCA_937865685.1. Classification (GTDB taxonomy): domain Bacteria; phylum Pseudomonadota; class Alphaproteobacteria; order Micropepsales; family Micropepsaceae; genus Rhizomicrobium. Next base: position 4,011 of record CALMGU010000123.1, read on the forward strand.
CCCGACATCGACCGCCTCGCCCATCTGAATGACGCGCGCGACCATGCGCTGGCAGAGGCCCGCGCGCGGGGCGGCAAGGGCGATTATCGCGCGATAGAAAGAATTCTTGGGCCCGAAGCGCATGCCGTGCCCGAACGGGCATTGTACGGCAACTGGCGCTGCCGCCAGATCAAGCTGGGCGGCATGAGCGGCTATTACGTGTTCGACTGGTTCAACTGCCGCATCTCCAAGGCGGGCGGCGGCATCTGGTTCGAGAAGAACGGCACCCAGCGCATGGCGGGGTATCTCTATCCGCAGGAAGGCATGTGGGTCTATCTGGGCGCGCAAAGCGCCAAGGGCGAGAAGCTGCATCGCTATTCCGGCCGCGCCGCGTCGGCGGGTGGCGAGGTCAATCCCGACGACCAGATCGGCGTGCTGGTTGGCATCGGTGACAATCACCTGCGCCTCGATCTGCCGTCGCCCAACACACAAGAGTCAGATTTCGACACCATTGAGTTGATCCGCTAGTCTGGCGGAATGAAGCTCAATCAAGTCACCTTGCCCGCCAAGGATCTGGCGCGGTCCATCGCTTTCTATGAATCGCTGGGGCTGACCTTGATCGTGCGCAACGATCATTATGCCCGCTTCGAGAATCCGTCGGACTATTCCACGCTCTCGCTGGAACTGCGTCCAGATGGCGGCGACGGCGCGCATGTCTATTTCGAATGCGACGATCTGGATGAGCGCGTCGCGAGCCTGAAGGCGAAAGGCATTGTCTTCGACGATGGCCCGGAAGACAAAAGCTGGCGCTGGCGCGAAGCCTGGCTGCGCGATCCTGCCGATAACAAACTCTGTTTTTATTTCGCGGGCGAAATCCGCCGCTTTCCGCCCTGGCGCATCGCCCAATAAAAAGCGGAGCGGGATTGCTCCCGCTCCGCCTTCACGCCGTGGCTTCCGGGGTGAGAGCTATTTCGCCACAACCGTGATCGTCCCCACCATTTTGGGGTGGATGGAACAGAGATATTTGTAGGTGCCCGGCTTGTCGAAGCGGTGGGTGAATTTGTCTTTTTCGTCCAGCGCCTGGGAGCGGAAATCATTGGTCAGGCTGACCACGGTGTGCGGCTCGCCATCCTCATTTTCCCAGGTGACGTCGGTTCCCGCCGGCACGGTCACGTCCATGGGATTGAACATGAATTTCTTGATGATGATGGTGTTGCTGTCCGCGGCCGACGCCGAAGCGACGAACAGCAGCATGGCGACGGGATAGGCAAAAACGCGCTTGAGGAAATGCATGTCGAATCCTTTGAAAATCAGGCGAGGGTGGTGTCGGAAAGGGCGAGGTGATGACGCTGGAGCCGGATGCTGGTGATGCCCAGCATGTGCGGCAGCTGGTCCGCGGGCACTTTGAGCGGGCCGGGGCCATCGCCCTGACCGGCCTGGGGCTGCGGATAGGCGGTGGAACGGGCGGTGTGGAAGGTGATGTTGCCTTCCACCTTCTGCACGATCTGGTGGATATGGCCGTTCAGGATCGTCACCGATCCGAAGCGGCGCAGGTAAGACAACGCTTCTTCCGCATCGCCGGTGCCCCAGCCCCAGCTTTCCTGGATGGTCCACATCGGCATATGCGCGAACACCACGATGGGCGTCGAATTGCCGCGCGCGGCCAGATCGGCTTTCAGCCAGGCCAGTTGATCGGCACCGAAGCCGCCCAATCCGTTGGGCTTGAAATTCATCACATTGACCAGGCCGACGAAATGCACGCCCTGGTGATCGAAGCTGTAATAGCCGCGATTGTCCGACGCCTTGCCGAAGCGGGCGAAATATTCGGCGCCCATGCCGTCGGTGACGTCATGCTCGCCCGGCACGGTGTGAAGCTCGCCCGCCTTCAGATCCATCAAAATCTGATGGGCAGTATCGAATTCCGCCGGCTTGGACAGGTGGGTGATGTCGCCGGTATGGATGGTGAGGGCTGGGCGCACCTTCATCGCGTTCACCTCGGCGATGGCTTGTTTCAGCGTGCCCGGCACATCGGGATTGGCTTCCTTGTTGAAGCCGATATGGGTGTCGCTGATCTGCAAGAACAACGGAACGCCTGAAGTCTTTTCGACGGCGCCTTGCGCGAGTGCGACCGGGGTCAGAATGCCGCCGGACAAAGTGAACAAAGTGCCCGCGCCCCCAAATGCCATGCATTGCAACGCGCGGCGGCGTGAGGGATTGAATTCGTCTGTCATGGAAGGCCTCGAACAGGGTTTCGAGGCCTATACCGGGCGGGCGCGCGGTTTATTCCCGGCTTTGACTCTTTTTTACCAGATCGACGAAGCGGTCCAGCTCTGCCGGATCGACATCCGATACCGCCGCCAGATCCAGGTCCTTCTGTTTCCAGAACACCATGCGATAGCCGTCGCGCGAACCGGTCGCGGGAAGCCGGGTGTTGCGGTCGGCCCAGGCGAAGAGATTGATGACATGGGCGCCATGGCGATAGACCACCACGGCGGCACGTGTGCCATGCACATAATCCGCCCGGCCGCCCACCAGGGTGAAGCCGTCGGCCTTGAAATCTTCCGTCGGGGGCGAAACGTCGGAATGGCCCGCGAACCAGGGCTTGACGGTGTGATGATCGGAAGACGCCACATCGATCAGATGCTCGCCCATCAGCGAACGCACATGGGCATCCGCCAGGTCGGCAACCATGGCATTGTTGGCCGGCATGAAGACCAGGAACGCCAGCACGGCCGCGATCGCCATGCCGCCCGCGCCGCTGCCCGCGCCCAGCCAGAAGCTGGATTTGCGCGGCGTCTTCAAGGGAACCACATTGGTTCCGGCATCCAGCATATCGCTGATTTTCGCGCGCAAGGCCGCCGGGGCCCGGTGATAGGACGCGCCCGCCATCGCCTCTTTCAGCTCGGCGTGATCCGCCGCCAACGCCTGGCATTCGGCGCAATGTTCCAGATGCGCTTCGGCCTTCAGCGCGTCGGCCGCATCCAGCTCGCCGTCCAGATAGGCCTGGGTTTTCAGGCTCTCGTCACACGCCATGCGAGCCTCCCGTCAATTCCGCCTTCAGCAACGCGCGTCCCCGCGCCAGCCGCGACATCACCGTGCCGATGGGCGTGCCGGTGGCGGCGGCGATATCGCGGTAAGACATTTCTTCCAATTCCCTGAGGATCACCACTTCGCGGAATTCCTCCGGCAACGCGGCGATGGCCTTGTCCAGCGTCCGGCTGTCGCCGCGTTCGATGGCGCTGGCTTCGGGCGTGGGGTCACCGGACGCGACGGCGTCGTCATTCTGATCGTCCAACGGCGCGGCGGCATGACGCTTTTTCTGCTCCAGCGCCGAACGGTGGCAGTTGCGCACGATCGCCAGCAACCAGGGCCTGGCCGCCTCGCCGCGAAAGCCGTCGAAACTGCGAAAGGCGCGCAACATGGCTTCCTGCACGATATCGTCCGCCTCCGCGCCGCCCCTGGTCAGCCAGCGGGCAAGGTTGTAGGCCGCATCCAGATGCGGCATCGCCAGCGCTTCGAAGCGGCGGCGCTTCTCATCCATGTTTGGCTCTCACGGGGGCCATTACCGGGCGGACCTGCATTTTATTCCCGCCCCCGCATTTTTATTTTCCGGCCGCGGCCTTGGCGAAGCGGTCGAACAGATAATGGCTGTCCATGGGACCGGGCGAGGCTTCGGGGTGATATTGGACGCTGAACACGTCCTTGCCTTCGACCGCGATGCCGCAATTGGTGCCGTCGAACAGGGAGACGTGTGTTTCCTTGACCCCCTTGGGCAGGGTCTCCCCGTCCACGGTGAAACCGTGGTTCATCGACACGATCTCGACCTTGCCGGTTTGAAGATCCTTCACCGGATGATTGGCGCCGTGATGGCCCTGCGCCATTTTCTTGGTCTTGGCGCCCAAGGCCAGGCCCAGCATCTGATGCCCCAGGCAGATGCCGAACACGGGCACGCCCCGATCCACCACGCCCTTGATGGTGGGAATGGCATATTCGCCCGTCGCGGACGGATCGCCCGGACCGTTCGACAGCAGCACGCCATGCGGATCGTTGCGCATCACGTCGTCGAGGCTGGCATTGGCGGGCACGACCGTGATGTCGGCGCCCCGGCCGGCCAGGAGCCGAAGGATGTTCCGCTTCACGCCATAATCGATCACGGTGGCGCGCCAGCTGGGCTCGGCCTCCACGCCATAGCCTTTGTTCCAGGCCCAGGGCGTTTCGGACCATTTATAGGTCTGGCGGGCGGTGACGTCCTTCGCCAGATCCAGGCCTTCCAGGCCGGGAAAGCTTTTGGCCTGGTTGAGCAGGGCCGCGAGATCCAGCGCATTGCTCCCGGCATTGGCGATCACGCCATGGGGCATGCCTTTTTCGCGGATCATGTTGGTGAGCGCGCGGGTGTCGATGCCCGCCACGGCGGGAATATTGTGCGACTTCAGCCAGCGGTCGAGCGCCGCCAGGCTGCGGTAGTTGGACGGATGTTCCGCATCGATGCGCACGATCAGTCCGCGCACCGCCGGAGTGATGGTTTCGATATCCTCGTCATTGGTGCCGACGATGCCGATATGGGGAAAGGTGAAGGCGACGATCTGGCCGGCATAAGAGGGATCCGAAAGGATCTCCTGATAGCCGGTCATGGCGGTGTTGAAGCAGACTTCGCCCACCGCCGTGCCCGCCGCGCCAAAGCCGGTGCCTTCGAAGAAAGTGCCGTCGGCCAACATCACGCCCCCGCGCGACTGCGGTGGCTGGGTCTGGAATTGCGGCATGGGAAGCGTCCTCGGATTTGCGCGAAAATAGGGATGCGGCCCCCAGCGGTCAACATTCCGAATGCAGATATTCGTTCTGCATTTTCAATGGGTTGTACTTATCCCCCGGATTCGCGTAGGTTCCGCCCTTATCCGAACAGCCAATTTTTTTGAGAAAGTCCGTCCATGTCCCTCCGCCAGCAGCTCAACGACGCCATGAAAGAGGCGATGAAGGCGAAGGACGCCAAGCGCCTCGCCACGTTGCGGCTGGTCCTGGCCGCTCTGAAGGATAAGGACATCGCGGCGCGCACCGAAACCAGCCGCGATCTTCTGGGCGACGACGAAATTCTTTCCCTGCTGGCCAAGATGATCAAGCAGCGCGACGAATCCGCCACCGCTTTCGACGCGGGCAACCGCCCGGAACTGGCGGCGGGCGAGCGCGAAGAGATCGCCATCATCCGTTCCTTCATGCCGGCCCAGATGGACGAGGCGGGCGTGCAGCAGGCGGCCCAAACCATCATCGCGGAACTGGGCGCCACCTCGATCAAGGACATGGGCAAGGTGATGGCGGCGATGAAGGAACGCTATGCCGGGCAGATGGATTTCGCCCGCGCCAGCGCCGTGATCAAGACCGCGCTTTCAAGCCCGAAATAGAGCCGCCGCCCGGAAGATCCAGCCGCGAAAATCCCCCAGCGCGCCCCGCCGGCGCGGGTTGGCGATGATCAAACCATGCACAGGCGCGGCAATTTTTTGCCGCCCGGACGGCGCAATTTGCACAGCTTTTTGGGGGGCTTTCCCCTAAACTGGCGCCCATGCGGTATGGCGAGGGATTGCTGGACGAAATCCGGCGGCGGACCGATTTGGTCCAGCTTGTGGGACGGCGCGTCAAGCTGATACGCAAGGGCCGGGTGATGTGGGGCTGCTGCCCCTTCCATGGCGAGAAATCCCCCAGCTTCAAAGTCGAGAATGAACGCCACGCCTATAAGTGCTTCGGCTGCGGTGCGGGTGGCGATGCGTTCAAATGGCTGGTGGAAACCGAGGGCCTGAGCTTCCCCGAAGCGGTGGAAAAATTGGCCGCTGAAGCGGGCGTGGAACTTCCCAAATGGTCGCCCGACGATGAAGCGCGCGAGCAGAAGCGCAAATCGCTCTATGAGATCGTGGAACTGGCGGCGCAATTTTATGAAGCGCAGCTGCGCGAAGCAGGCGGCCATGAAGCGCGGGCCTATCTCAAGCGCCGCGGACTGGACGGCCACACCGCCAAGCAATTCCGCCTGGGCTATTCCCCGGCCTCCGGCCAGGCGCTGATCGAATTTCTCAAAGCCAAGAATGTCACCCAGGACGACATGCTGGCGGCGGGCCTGGCGCGTCCGGCCGAAAATGGCCGCCCGATGCGGGATTTCTTTTTCAACCGGGTGATGTTCGCCATCACGGACGGGCGCGGGCGCGTGATCGCCTTTGGCGGGCGGGCGCTGGAAGAAGACGCCAAGCCGAAATACATCAACAGCGGCGAGAATGCGCTCTTTTCCAAGGGGCACAATCTCTACAATTTCGCTACCGCGCGGGCCGCCGCGATCAAGGCGGGCACCATCCTGGTGGCGGAAGGCTATACCGATGTGATCGCGCTGGTGCGGGGCGGCTTCGCCCATGCCGTGGCGCCGCTCGGCACCGCGCTCACCTCGGACCAGTTGCAGCTTTTGTGGAAGACAGCGCCCGAGCCGATCCTGGCCTTTGACGGCGATGGCGCAGGCCTTAAAGCCGCGCACCGGGCCGCGCATCTGGCCTTGCCGCAGTTGAAGGCGGGCTACTCCCTCCGCTTCGCTTTCCTTCCGGCGGGCGAGGATCCTGACAGTTTCCTGGCCAAGAACGGGCCGCAGGCGATGCGGGCCTTGCTGGACGCGGCGCTTCCCCTGTCGGAGGTGCTGTGGCGGTCCGAAACCGAGGGCAAGGACATTTCCACCCCCGAACGAAGGGCCGGGCTGGAACGGGCGCTCTCCGCCATCGCCGCCCAGATCACCGACGCCAAGGTGGCGGACTATTACCGCCGGGACTTCGACCAGAAGATCTTCGACAATTTCAAGCGCCGGGCGCCGCACGCCGACCGGCCCCGGTTTCAAAGGGGCCAGTTTCGCGGCCAGGCCTTCAAAGGGGCCAAGGGCCCGTTCCGGCCCCAGCCGGGAACCGCCGAGGCGGTCTCCCCCGCGGTCAAGGCCAGCCTCCTGGCCAAGGCGGGCCTGGCCGGCCAGGCCAGGGAGGGCGCTTTGTCGCGCAAAGAGGCCGAATTGGGGTCCCTGCTCCTGGAAACACCATCCCTGGCCCTTTCCCATGGGGAAAAGCTGGCCGAGTTACCCTTCCGCGACCCGTCGCTTGACAGGCTGCGCCACGAACTTTTAAACCTCGCGGCCTCCGGCTCCAGCCTTGAAAAAACGCCGGTTTTGAACCATTTCATGCGCCTGGGAATGGCCGAGTTGCTGGCGCGTCTGGGCGCCACATCCAAGCCCGGCGCCCCAACGCCGGATTCCATGCCGGAGGATGAGACTGAAGCCCGTTTCTTGCGCGCCGCTGCGGATTTCCGCGACATGGCGGAGGGAGAACCGGAACGCGAGCGCGCCCTCAGGCGCTTCGCTGCAGAAGGCAGCGAGGAATCCTGGCACGAGGCCCGGCGATTGCTCAGGTCTCCTCACGAATAGCGCGGGGCTTCCGCGTGACCAACTCAAGCGCCCCATTATTGGGGGACATAGGATAGCGAAGCAGTGGTGAGTAAAACCGCCTTGAAACAGAAAGCGGCGAAGTCCCCAGGAAAATCCGGGGCAAATGGCAAGCCTGCCAAGAAGCAGGCCGCCAAGCCCGCCGCCGCCAAGACCGCGGCGGTGAAGAAATCGGCCAAGCCCGCACCCAAGCCGTCCAAACCCGCACCCAAGCCGGTCAAGCATGCCGCCAAGCCGGCCAAGCCCGCCGCCGTAAAAAGCGCGCCGGTCAAGGCTTCCAAGGCCAAGCATGAGCCGGAGGTGAAGGCCAAGAAGGCCGCCGCCAAGGTCGAAGCCAAGCCGGTCAAGCCCGTGGCGCCCGCGCCGGTCGCCGCCGTCAAGCCCGTCGCCAAGATCGTTCCCAAAAAGCCCGGCGAGAATGAAACGCCCGGCGATGCCGACAGCCCGCTGCTGGATATGTCCGATGTGGGCGTGCGCAAGATGATCGCGCGCGCCAAACAGCGCGGCTATGTCACCTATGACGAACTGAACAAGGTGCTGCCGTCCGACAAGACTTCGTCGGAGCAGATCGAAGACACGATGGCGATGCTCAACGAAATGGGCATCAATGTCATCGAAAGCGAAGAAGCCGAAGAGGCTGAAGGCGAAAATCTTCCCGCCGTCGCCGAAGGCAGCAAGGCGCTTGCCACCACGCCCAAGTCCGGCGAGCAATATGACCGCACCGACGATCCGGTGCGCATGTATTTGCGCGAAATGGGCTCGGTCGAGCTTTTGTCGCGCGAAGGCGAAATCGCCATCGCCAAGCGCATCGAGGCCGGCCGCGAGCTGATGATCGGCGCTTTATGCGAAAGCCCGCTCACCTTCGAAGCGCTCACCGTGTGGCGCGACGAGTTGAACGAAGGCAAGGTTCTCTTGCGCGACATCATCGACCTGGAAGCCATGTATGGCGCCGGTCCCGATGGTTCGCCCGCGCCGGTGCCCCCGCCGGTCGGTCCCGACGGCAAGCCGCTGGCGCACGCGCCCGCCGAATTCAAGGCACCGGAATTCAAAAAGCCGGAGCCGAAGCCCGAACCCAAGCCTGCTCCCAAGCCCGCCGCCGATGGCGAAGAGGGTGGTGAAGCCGCGGCTGCCGCCGATGGCGCGTCCGACGGCGATGATTTCGACGATGAAGGCAATCTGCCCTTGTCGGCGATGGAAGCCGCGCTGAAGCCGCAGGTTCTGGAAGCGCTGGACAATATCGCGGGCCTCTACAAGAAGCTGGGCAAGCTGCAGGACGCGTCGGTCGAAGCGGCGCTGGGCGCGGACGAGCTTTCCACCGGCCAGGAACGCCGTTTCAAGAAGCTGCGCAGCGAGACCATGGATCTGGTCAAGTCGCTCAAGCTCAACAACAACCGCATCGAAGCCCTGGTCGACCAGATGTACGGCATCAATCGCCGTCTGGTGTCGCTGGAAGGCAAGTTGCTGCGCCTGGCCGAAGCCCATGGCGTGGACCGGGCCGAATTCCTCAAGCAATATTTCGGCAATGAGCTCGATCCCAACTGGGCGCGCCGCGTCGGCCGCCTGACCGGCATCGGCTGGCACGATTTCGTCACCGAGGAACGCGACAAGATCCGCGACCTGCGCGAGGACATCCAGGCGCTGGCCCAGGAAACCCGCCAGTCGGTTTCCGAGTTCCGCCGCAACGTCCAGACCGTGCAAAAGGGCGAACGCGAATCCGGCGTCGCCAAGAAGGAAATGATCGAGGCCAATCTGCGCCTCGTCATCTCCATCGCCAAGAAATACACCAACCGCGGCCTGCAGTTCCTGGATCTGATTCAGGAAGGCAATATCGGCCTGATGAAGGCGGTCGATAAGTTCGAATATCGCCGCGGCTACAAGTTCTCAACCTATGCGACG
>CALMGU010000124.1 GCA_937865685.1 uncultured Alphaproteobacteria bacterium
ACTGTCTGTGTAGGATAGGTGGTAGGCATTGAAGCCGTGGCGCCAGCCATGGTGGAGCCGCAATGTGAAATACCACCCTGATGGTTATGGATATCTAACCGCACACCGTTATCCGGTGTCGGGACAGTGCATGGTAGGCAGTTTGACTGGGGCGGTCGCCTCCCAAAGAGTAACGGAGGCGTGCGAAGGTGGGCTCAGAGCGGTCGGAAATCGCTCGTTGAGTGCAATGGCATAAGCCTGCCTGACTGCGAGACTGACAAGTCGAGCAGAGACGAAAGTCGGTCATAGTGATCCGGTGGTCCCGCGTGGAAGGGCCATCGCTCAACGGATAAAAGGTACGCCGGGGATAACAGGCTGATGACGCCCAAGAGTCCATATCGACGGCGTCGTTTGGCACCTCGATGTCGGCTCATCACATCCTGGGGCTGGAGCAGGTCCCAAGGGTTCGGCTGTTCGCCGATTAAAGTGGTACGTGAGCTGGGTTTAGAACGTCGTGAGACAGTTCGGTCCCTATCTGCCGTGGGTGTTCGAAACTTGAGAGGACTTTTTCCTAGTACGAGAGGACCGGAAAGAACGTACCTCTGGTGGATCGGTTGTCACGCCAGTGGCATAGCCGAGTAGCTAAGTACGGTCGAGATAACCGCTGAAAGCATCTAAGCGGGAAACTCACCTCAAAACCAGGTTTCGCTCGAGAGCCGGGGAAGACTACCCCGTCGATAGGCCAGGTGTGTAAGCGCAGCAATGCGTTGAGCTTACTGGTACTAATCGCTCGATTGGCTTGATCGCAAGCAGCACCGTTTCATGTCTGGAAACAAAGCCAGGCAATGATTCCATTACAAAATAATTCGGTCGCCGTGTCGTATTGTGCTCCCGTTTCCAACGGGATGTTCTTTTCTGCCCTTTGCCGACCTGGTGGTCATAGCGAAGGAATTCTACCCGATCCCATTCCGAACTCGGCCGTCAAAGCCTTCTGCGTCCATGGTACTGCGGCTCAAGCCGCGGGAGAGTAGAACGCTGCCAGGTCTGCCAAGGGCAGAGAAGAAAAGACCCGCCTGAACAAGTCAAAAAAACCCCGCGAGAGAAATCTCGCGGGGTTTTTGTTTTTGCCCCTGACAGTCCCGGCCTCGCATCACGCTTGGTCGCGCGATGCTGCGGCGTTCGGCCGGGCAAACGGTCCACTGGACCCTTTGCCAATTCGGCCTTACCCCGCCAACACAATTCAAAAAGCCCCGCTGGAGCAATCCGGCGGGGCTTTTGCTTTTCTACCCGCCGGATTGCCTTTGTCCCACTGCCTCGCTGCGCGAGGCGGGGCGGCGGGGCTGTTGTTTTTTCTGGCGCTGAAAATCTGGAAAATCGATGGGACGAACTGGTCCGTCCCGGCCTCGCATCGCGCTTGGTCGCACGATGCTGCGGCGTTCGCCGCTCAAGCCGGTCGTCGCGCTACGCTGTCGCTAGCGACAGACCGTCTTGTCCGCTTCGCGGTCGCGGCTCACCCCCCATTCTTACATGTAGCGCACAAGGGACTTGCTTCAAGACCCGGCACCTTCCGTACAACCGCCGCCCAATTCTCAAACGGAGCGGTGACCATGCGGAACGAACATCACGTCGTGATTGCCGGTGCGGGGCCCACGGGCCTGATGCTGGCGGGCGAGCTGGCACTGGCGGGGATCGACGCGGTTCTGGTCGAACGGCGCCCCGACCGGGAACTCACCGGCTGGCGGGCCGGCGGCCTGCATGCGCGCACCATCGAGATCCTGGACCAGCGCGGCATTGCCGACCGCTTTCTTGCCGAAAGCCGGATTTTCCAGCTGGCGGGTTTCGCCTGGACGCCTTTGGACATCAGCGATTTTCCCACAAGGCACAATTACGGGCTGGCGCTGGGGCAGACCCATATCGAGCGGATCCTGGCGGATTGGGTGGAGGAGCTGCATGTGCCGATCCATCGCGGATGCGCGGTGACGGGCCTCACGCAAGACGAGACCGGCGTCACCATTGTGCTGTCCGATGGCCGGTCATTTCGCGCCGATTATCTCGTCGGCTGTGACGGCGGGCGCAGCCTGGTCCGCAAACAGGCGGGGATCGATTTCCCTGGCTGGGATCCCAGCCTCAGCAATCTGATGGCCGAAGTCGAAATGGCGGAAGAGCCGCAATGGGATCTTCGCCATGACGCGCTGGGATTTCATGGCCTCAGCCGGTCGGACGACGGACTGGTCCGGGTGCTGCTGACGGAGCGAGAGCTTCATAACGGTGGTGAACCGGCTTTGCGCGATCTCAGCCACGCCTTGGTCGCGGTCTATGGCACCGATTTTGGGGTTCACAGCCCCCGCTGGATCTCCCGCTTCACCGACAGGACGCGCCAGGCAGCGACGTATCGCAAGGGGCGCGTGCTTTTGGCGGGCGATGCCGCCCACATCCACCACTCTGTCGGCGGCCAGGGACTCAATACCGGCATGCAGGATGCGGTGAATCTGGGGTGGAAGCTGGCCCAGGTGATCGAGGGCACATCGCCAGAAAGCCTGCTGGACAGCTATCACGCCGAGCGTCATCCGGTCGGTGCCCGCGTCTTGCGCAACACCATGGCGCAGATCGCGCTGCTGCGCCGTGCCGATCCTCATCTCAAAGCCGCGCGCGATTGCGTATCCGAATTGCTGGGTGCCGATGATGCCCGCAAACAGTTTGCGGGCATGATGAGCGGCCTGGATATTTGTTACGCTTCCAGCGATGACCATCCGCTTGTCGGCCGGCGTATGCCCGACTTCGATCTGGAGACGGTGGCCGGGCCGTCACGGGTTTATGCGATGCTGCAGGAAGCGCGACCCCTGTTGCTGGATTTCGGATGCGGTCTCGATATCGCGCTCTGGAGGGACCCGGTGCGGCATGTCCGTGCCCGGTATGACGGCGCGTGGGAGCTGCCGGTGCTTGGCATGATTAGGGCGCCGGGTGCCGTGCTGGTGCGGCCCGACGGTTATGTGGCCTGGGTGGGGACGCAAAACACGCCAGAACTCGCGAAAGCGCTCACCAGCTGGTTTGGACCGGGGCAGCAGCAGCCTTCACGACAACCGGATCGCCACCGCGCCGGCCGTCAGCAGCATCGCCGCCGCAATGCGGTTCCAGCTGGCTTTTTCGCGCAGCAGGATCATGGAGATGAGAACGGCGAACAGGATCGAGGTTTCGCGCAAGGCCGCCACCGCCGCGACCGGCGCCTTGGTCATCGCCCATAAGGCGATGCCATAGGACAAGAGAGATGCGCCGCCGCCGCCAAGCGGGATCCAAAACTCCGTGCCGACCGATTGCAGCATCTGCGGCCGCCGCCGGAACATGGCCCAGCCGAACAAAGCCGCGCCGGTGAGAAGAAAGACCCAGAGCGTATAGCCGGCGGCCGATCCGGACCGCCGCACGCCCGCTCCATCGAGCACCGTGTACGCCGCGATGACGAGCGCGATGCCCAGAGCGGTCAACACCGTCTTGCCGGCGTCCGATCCTTTGAAGCGGCCGCCGGCGATCAAAAGCACACCGCCGCAGATGCAGCCGACACCTGCCAGGCCCGACGGCGACAGGCTTTCGCCGAACAGGGCCGCGTTCGCCGCGGTGACGAACAAGGGCGCGGTGCCCCGCATCACCGGATAGGCCAGGCCCAGATCGGAATCGCGATAGACTCTGGCGATCAGGAGGTAATAGGCAATCTGCGGTACGGTGGATGCGGCCAGGAAAGGCCAGCTGGCAGGTGCCGGGGCCGGCACGAAAGGCAGAAGACAAAACGATATCAGCGCCGCGCCGGCCGCGATCCCGATGGACGCGGTGAGCGAATCCTGATCGCGGCGCTTGATCAGGGCGTTCCAGCCGGCATGCAACAGAGCCGCGAACAGAATGGCCGCGACGATGCCGTTGGTCATGTCAGATTGCCGCCGCCCGGCGGCGCAGCATTGAACTCAGCCGTTGGACGCGCGCCGGACCAGATCTTTGGCGATGAAGCCGGAGATCGCATAGACATGGGCGCCGAACCCGTTGGACTTCATGTCCCATACGCGCACCTTGCTCCAGTCATTCTTGGCGCTGACATCCAGGACCGGGGTGGCATGGTCGATCTCGCCATGGTTCTGCCAATTGGCCTGATCCACCCGGATTTCGCGCTTGGAGACGATATGGGTCACCACCGCGACATGGCCGCGCTTCAGGCGCTTGGAGCCGGAGAATACCATCACGGCATCCTCGGCCGGAGCGGCCATGCGCACATACAGATTCCTGGCCCGCGACCACCAGAATTTGGCATCCCCGAAGACGGACAGGCCGGACCGGATGCGGGCATATTCCACGCAAAACAGCTTGCGCAGGGGCGTTTCGATCGAAGGTTGGGGCAGTTCCGCCACCGCGATGGTGGGCAGGGCCGGCATCGAGCTTTCCGTCAGTTCGACCAGCCTGCTGATGCTGCCCGGCGCGGCGATGGGAAAGCGGCCATCGGCCGTGCGGTCCGCCATAATGCTGACCAGGGCGGTGTTGTCGATGAACCGGACATTGGCCCTGGCCGACAGCGGCACGAACGCCAAGAGCATGGCGATCAGCGGCAGGAACATGCGGATCAGGATAATCAAGGGCGGCACTCCGGCTTTGCTTGCAGGTACATGCCGATGCTGGCGAAGCCCCATCGGCGGCATTGTCGGACATGCGGTGGCCCGGAAATTCCGGAAGCCCACGTTCAGCCCGGCGGGACTAAAGCAAGAGTCCGGCGGGGCGAAAAGACGTTAATGTGTCACGGAACCGTGGCTCAAAAGACACATTAAATCATTGGATTTGCTGGATTTTTTCTCGCTATGGCCTATCGGCACCAGGGCCCGGACACCCGTTCCCGTTCCGGTCCTTAACCAAACGTAAAAATTTAGGGGAACCATTAAGAAGTTGGTGAAACAAAAAAAAGCGCCCGGGGTTAGCCCAGGCGCTCTCTAGACCTACACCAGCTTTCTTCCCCCGCGGCCGGAGGCCTGGCGGGGGGAAATGTGCAGAAGCGGGCTTGCCCGCGTGCCGCACAGAGCGGGGATTATTTGCCCCCCATCTTTTTCACGATCTCAAGCGACTTCTCGACATGCTGGTCGGGCGAGATCTTGTCATCCGCCGACGACATCACCGCCGCGATCTTGTGGTCTTTGCCGACCACGAAGGTGACGCGCTCGATAAAGCCATGGCCGATCTCGACGCCGCGGACATCCTTGGCGCCGGCCTTGGCTTCGGTGGTCTTGAGATCATAGGACTTGGCGATCTTCAGGCTTTCGTCCGACGCGATGGGGAACTTGCCCGCGCAGAAGGCCGGATCGGCGGCGAACTGATTGAGACGTTCCAGATTGTCCGCCGACACGCCGATGATGCTGGCGCCGGCAGCTTCGAACTTCTCGTGATTTTCCGCGAAGGTGTGGGCTTCCAGATCGCAGCCGCCGGTATAGGCGGAGGGATAGAAATAGACCACGGCCGGGCCCTTCTTCAGCGCTTCGTTCAGCTTGAAGGTGAATTCCTTGCCGCCCAGGCTGGCCACGGCGGAAAAGTCCGGCGCGGTGTCGCCGACTTTCAGCGCGGCGAAGGCGGGCGCGGCGAAAATGGTGGTGAGGGCCAGGCCCAGAAGCAATTTCTTCATGAAAAGTTTCTCCCTGATGGCGAACGGGCGGGAACCTAGCACAGCGCGCGTGTTCGGGGCAGGGGGCTATATCCCCTAAAAATGCCGTAAAATAAGGGGTTATGGGCGATAGCAGTTTTATAAGGCTCAGCCCTCGGCCGTAGGCCTCGGGCGTTCGCCATTTGATTTGATCCGCCGGATCAAATCATCGGCAAATGGCTGTGCCATTTACCGACCATGGCTCACTCTTTGGCGCGTTCCACGTAGGAGCCATCAGCGGTCTGCACCACGATCCTTGTGCCGATGGTGATGTGGGTGGGCACCATGGTGCGCACGCCATTGGACAGCATCGCGGGCTTGAATGAGCCGGAAGCGGTCTGGCCCTTCATCACTGGCTCGGTCTCCGTCACTTCAAATGTGGCGCGCTGGGGAATTTCGATGGAGATGGGGCGGCCTTCGAACAGCTGCAGCTGCACTTCCATATTTTCGGTCAGATAGGGCGCATAGTCGCCGATCACGTCATTCGGCACATGGATCTGGTCGAAGGTCTGGGGCTGCATGAAGACGTATTGCTCGCCGTCCTGATAGAGATACTGGAAATCCTGATGCTCGACGAAAGCCTTCTCGATGCTGTCGGTGGTGCGCAGGCGCTCGACCGTCTTTACGCCATCCGAGATGCGGCGCATTTCCAGATGGGTGACGGGCGTACCCTTGCCGGGATGGATATTCTCGGCGGTCAGCACCAGATAGAGCTTGCCTTCCTTCTCTATGACATTGCCTTTGCGCACAGAGCTGGCGATAACCGAAACCACGGGAAACCTCTTTATTAACGGGCTGAAAGCCACATCGGCGGGGGTCTTTAGCAGCCGCCGGGCAAAAGTCCAAGGCGCATCCCTTTTGTCTGTCGCGCGGTCTTACGGAAAACCGCTACACACTTTTCCGGACCGCGCTCCAAGGATACGAAAATGCCGTGGTGGAACGCCCAGACCCATGCCGACCGCCGCCCGCTTCTGGCGCTGAGAGGCCGGATCAAGGCCGGTCTTCGGGCCTGGTTTGAAGGCCAAGGCTTTACTGAAGTGGAGTGCGGGGCCCTGGCCGCCTCACCCGGCAACGAAGCCCATCTGCACGCCTTCGCCACCAGCCGCATCCGCGCCGACGGCACGGAAGAAACGCTCTACCTGCACACTTCGCCCGAATTCGCCGCCAAAAAATTGCTGGCGGCGGGCGAGACCCGGATCTTCGAATTTGCCCGCGTCTTCCGCAACCGGGAGCGCACAAGGCTGCATGCGCCGGAATTCACCATGCTGGAATGGTACCGGGCGCGCGAAGAGGTGGACCGGGTGATGGACGATACGTTGGCGCTGGTGCGCCGCGCCGCCGGGATCGCCGGAACCGGCCTCTTGCGCCATCGGGACCGCAGCTGCGATCCCAATGAAGAGGCCGTCCGCCTCAGTGTCGCCGACGCCTTCCGCATCCATGCCGGGATCGAGCTTCTGGATACGCTGGACAGCCAGGGCCGGGGCGACCGCGATATCCTGGCCACCCGCGCCAGGCGCGCCGGGTTCCAGGCCGCGGCGGAGGATGGCTGGTCGGACATCTTTTCCAAGGTCTTGGCGGCGGCGGTCGAGCCGCGCCTGGGCCTGGATCGCCTTACTCTTCTTACGGATTATCCCCGGCAGGAGGCGGCGCTGGCCCGGCCCAAGCCCTCCGATCCCCGGCTGTCGGAACGGTTCGAGCTTTATGCCTGCGGGGTGGAACTGGCCAACGGCTTCGGCGAACTCACCGATCCAAAGGAACAACGCGCCCGCTTTGAAGGCGAGATGGACGAAAAAGCGCGGATCTATGGCGAGCGCTATCCCCTGGATGAGGATTTCCTGGCCGCCTTGGCGCAGATGCCGGCCGCCTCCGGCGTGGCCTTGGGCTTCGACCGGCTGGTGATGCTGGCGGCGGGCGCGCCAGGGATCGACGATGTTCTTTGGACCCCCTTGCCCCCCGATCCCTGACGGGCCGGTTTGCACGGGCGGGGGGTGGCTAATTTCCTTAGGTCACGGCATTTTCCCCGCGCCATGACCGATACCGCCGCAGCCCGGCAGACCGCCCACAACACCACTTTCGCGATCCTGTTCGCCATCAGCTTCAGCCATCTGCTGAACGACATGATGCAGTCGCTGATCCCGGCGATCTATCCGAACCTGAAAGCGGATTTTCATCTCAGCTTCGCCCAGATCGGCATCATCAGTCTGGTCAACCAGATAACCGCATCCTTGCTGCAGCCGGCGGTGGGCTATTTCTCCGACCTGAAGCCCAAGCCTTATTCGCTGGCGACCGGCATGATCGCCACCTTGTTCGGCCTTCTGATGCTGAGCGTCGCCAATTCCTACCTGATGATTCTTTTTTCCGTGATGCTGATCGGGGTCGGCTCGGCGGTGTTTCATCCCGAATCCAGCCGCGTGGCGCGCATGGCGTCCGGCGGGCGTCACGGCCTGGCGCAATCGCTGTTTCAGGTGGGAGGCAACACCGGTTCTGCCATCGGTCCGCTGTTGGCGGCGGTTCTGGTGGTGCGTTACGGCCAGCACAGTGTCGCCTGGGCAGGCGCGCTGGCGCTCTTGGGCATCGTCATCCTTTATAACGTGGGCACTTGGTACAAGCATCATGGCCTCGCCCGCATGAAGGGTGCCCGCGCGCATGAAGATCATGGCTTGCCCAAGAGCAAGGTTATGACCTCGATGGTCATCCTGCTGATGCTGATCTTCTCCAAGTATTTCTATCTGGCCAGCATCACCAGCTATTACACTTTCTATCTGATCCACACCTTCCATGTGTCGGTGCAGACCGCGCAGGTGCATCTGTTCATCTTCCTGGCGGCGGTGGCGGCGGGCACCTTGGCGGGCGGTCCTTTGGGCGACAAGTTCGGCCGCAAATATGTGATCTGGCTGTCGATCCTGGGCATCCTGCCTTTCACTTTGGCATTGCCTTACGCCAATCTGTTCTGGACCAGTATTCTGTCGGTGATCATCGGCATGGGCGTGGCCTCGGCCTTCCCCGCCATCGTGGTCTATGCCCAGGAATTGCTGCCGGGCCGGGTGGGCATGATCTCCGGCCTGTTCTTCGGCTTTTCCTTCGGCATGGGCGGCATCGGCGCGGCGGTTCTGGGTGAGCTGGCCGATCTCACCGACATCGTCTTCGTCTATAAAGTCTGCTCGGTTCTGCCGGCGATCGGATTGCTGACGGCATTCCTGCCCAATCTGGTCACGCACAAGCCCGCGCCCATTCCGGTGGTGGACCCGGAGCCGTGAGTCTTCAAGCCAGGAGAATTGAAGAGGTCGCGAAGAAATACGCGGTCGCGGTTTCGCCCGCGATCCGGGCGCTGATCGATCCGAACGATCCCAACGATCCCATCGCGCGCCAGTTCCTGCCGGATGTGGCGGAGCTGACCGTGACGGCGGACGAACTGGCCGATCCCATCGCTGATGAAGCGCATTCGCCCGTCAAAGGCATTGTCCACCGCCATCCCGACCGCGTGTTGTTGAAAGCAGTGTCGAGCTGCCCAGTCTATTGCCGCTTCTGTTTCCGCCGCGAGATGGTGGGGCCGGGCAAAGCCAATCTTCTGACGCCCGCCGATCTGGCCGAGGCGCTGGCTTATATTCAAAGCCGCCCCGAAATCTGGGAAGTGATTTTGACCGGCGGCGATCCTTTCATCTTGAGTCCGCGCCGCATGGGTCAGATCACTGAGGCGCTGGCCGAAACCGGACATGTGAAAGTGGTGCGCTGGCACACCCGCGTGCCGGTCGTCGCGCCTGGGGCGGTGTCGCGATGGCCTTGCACATAAGCACTTATCTGGTGGCCCTGCAAGGTCTTACAGGCTGACGGTGAGCCCGATGTCTGCGATGGTCGGCCGTCGACGTTCGAGGCTGCTGCAACGCGGCTGAAGTCCGGGGCAGGCCACGTGCCTGACCTCAGAGTCCGTGAAGCTTTCGATCGGCGCGGAGCGCTGGTCGAGAGTCGATCATGGGCACTGTCACCCCCGGGCGCAGGGAGGGGCTGTCATGCGCCGACCCTGAGCCGGTACTTCGGGCGTACGTCAGGGTTTTGCCGAGGTTTTCGCTGTTCATACAGTAGCTGCGGTTGCAGCAGACGCAGTTGGGCCCATGCCCAGCAGTTGCGGTGCCAGGGCCAGCGTGCGCATCAGGTTGTGCGCCAGCGCGAACAGCAGCACCACGCACCTCATCTTGCCCAGGCCCCTGACCGGCATGCGCTGCAGGCCGCGGTTCCGGGCCTGCGCGTTGACGCACTCGGCCGTGGCCGCCCGCAGCTTGTACAGCGCCTTGGCCTCGGGCGTGGCCATGCGCTGGCGCCACTGCGCGACCGCCTCGCTGTCGTCGGGCTTGGGCGCGTGCTTGTTGTGCTCGACCTCGTCGCCTTGCTCGTCCTTCTTGGCACGAGGCTCAGGCACCGGCGCATACACCTCGGTCCTGTCGGCCACCGCGTCGATCTGCTCGTGCGCCGGGAAGCCGCCGTCGACCAACCACTGCTCGGGCGTCTTGCCGCAGCGCTGGCCCACCTGCTCGACCATCGGCGCGAGCTGCGCCATGTCGCTGCCGGCCGTGCTGAGCTCCACGCAGACGATCACCTGGCTGTCGCAGTCGCTGGCCAGTTGCGCGTTGACCGCCGGGCGGAACCCACCGTCGGCCATCTTCATCACGCTCGCATCGGCGTCGGTCGAACTCGCCCGGGCTTCTTCAGCCTTGCCGCCATTGCGCCGCTTGATCTGCTCGAGTTCGGGCAGGCGATCCAGCGCCTGCTGCAGCCGCTGCGCCATCTCGCGGCGCGCTCGCTGCTGGGCGGCTACCTTGCGCCGGCTGGCCTGCGCCGGATCAGCGTCGAGTTGTTCCTTGAGTTCGCGCACCCGCGCCCGGGCCCGCTCCAGGAAGCCGGCCTCTGCACAGGCCACCACCACCTTCCGGCAGGTCTCCGTGGACATCACCACCATCAGAAGTCGCGCCAGGTTCGACTGGTCGATGGCCCCGCTTCGTTCCCGCC
>CALMGU010000125.1 GCA_937865685.1 uncultured Alphaproteobacteria bacterium
CGGCAATCATGCGGGCGAGCTGAAAGGCAACAACGACCTTCTCACCCTCACCAAGCCGGAAATCATTCGCGATATCGGCCGCCAATATCTGGAAGCCGGCGCGGATTTCATCGAAACCAACACCTTCAACTCCAATTTCACCAGCCAGGAAGATTACGGCCTGGGCCATCTGGTGGGCGAGTTGAACGAAGCCGGCGCGCGGCTAGCGCGCGAATTGTGCGACGAATACTCGATCGGCGGACGGCCGCGCCTGGTCGC
Organism: uncultured Alphaproteobacteria bacterium; assembly: GCA_937865685.1. Lineage (GTDB taxonomy): Bacteria > Pseudomonadota > Alphaproteobacteria > Micropepsales > Micropepsaceae > Rhizomicrobium. Next base: position 259 of record CALMGU010000125.1, read on the forward strand.
TGGCGTGCTCGGTCCCGCCAATCGCACAGCATCGATCTCGCCGGACGTGAACGATCCGGCATTCCGCAACATCACATTCGATGAATTGCGCGCGACGTATCGCGATGGCGCGCGTGGATTGATTGCTGGCGGCTCCGATGTGCTGATGGTCGAAACCGTGTTCGACACGCTGAACTGCAAGGCCGCGATCTTCGCCATCGAGGAAGCTTTCGCGGAAATGAATGTGCGACTGCCGGTGTGGATTTCCGGAACCATCACCGATCTGTCGGGCCGCACCCTGACCGGTCAGACCCCGGAAGCCTTCTGGCATTCGGTGCGCCACGCCAATCCATTTGCCATCGGCCTTAATTGCGCGCTGGGCGCCAAGGAGCTTCGGCCCTATGTGGCCGATCTGGCCAACGCGGCCGACACGCTGGTCAGTGCCCATCCCAATGCGGGCCTGCCCAATGAATTCGGCGGCTATGACGAGACGCCGGAATCCATGGCCGAGATGATGGGTGAATTCGCCCGTTCCGGCCTGGTCAATATCGTGGGCGGCTGCTGCGGCACCAAGCCGGAGCATATCAAGGCGTTCGGCGAAGCCATCAAAGGCGTGAAGCCCCGCGCCGTCCCGGAAAAGCCCCGTTATATGCGCCTGTCCGGGCTGGAGCCTTTCACGCTCACCCCGGACCTCAACTTCATCAATGTCGGCGAGCGCACCAACATCACCGGCTCCGCCAAATTCCGCAAACTGATCGCGGCGAACGACTATGAAGGGGCGCTGGATGTGGCGCGCAGCCAGGTCGAGAATGGCGCCCAGGTCATCGACATCAATATGGACGAGGGCCTGATCGATTCCGAAGCGGCGATGACCCGCTTCGTCAATTTGATCGCGGGCGAGCCGGACATCTCCAAAGTGCCGTTGATGATCGACAGTTCCAAATGGAGCGTGATCCAGGCGGGCCTGAAATGCTGCCAAGGCAAGGCCATCGTCAATTCCATCTCGCTGAAGGAAGGCGAGGAATTGTTCATCGACCATGCCCGCGAGATATTGCGCTTCGGCGCCGCCGTTGTGGTGATGGCGTTCGACGAGGTCGGCCAGGCCGATACCCTGGAACGCAAGGTCGAGATCTGCAAACGGGCCTATGACATTCTGGTGGGGAAGGTGGGCTTCCCGCCGGAAGACATCATCTTCGATCCCAATATCTTCGCCGTCGCCACGGGGCTGGAAGAGCATAACGAGTATGGCAAGGCTTTCGTCGAGGCGACTGAGATCATCCGCCGCGAGAATCCCCATGCCCATATTTCGGGTGGCGTCTCCAACTTCTCCTTCTCCTTTCGGGGCAATGAACGGGTCCGCGAAGCGATGCACAGCGTGTTCCTGTTCCACGCCATCAAGGCGGGCATGGACATGGGCATCGTCAATGCCGGCCAGCTCACGGTCTATCAGGATATTCCCACGCCCTTGCGCGAGGGTATCGAGGACGTGCTGTTCAACCGGCGCGCCGATGCCACCGAGCGGCTGCTGGATCTGGCCAAGGAATATCGCGGCGGCGGCACCACCGACGAAATCGAAGACGCCGCCTGGCGGGCGCTGCCGGTTAATGACCGCATTAGCCATGCCATGGTGCATGGCATCGACACGTATATCATCGAAGACACCGAAGAAGCGCGCCGCGCCGCCGAACGGCCCCTGCATGTGATCGAAGGCCCGCTGATGGCGGGCATGAATGTGGTGGGCGACCTATTCGGTTCGGGCAAGATGTTCCTGCCCCAGGTGGTCAAATCCGCGCGGGTGATGAAAAAAGCGGTCGCTTATCTCTTGCCCTTCATGGAAGAGGACAAATCCGCCGCCAAGGAAGCGGCGGGACGCATTGTGATGGCGACCGTGAAGGGCGATGTCCATGACATCGGCAAGAACATTGTCGGCGTGGTGCTTCAGTGCAACGGCTATGAAGTGTTCGATCTGGGCGTGATGACCCCGACCCAGAAGATTCTGGACGCCGCCCGCGAGCACAAGGCCGATATGATCGGCCTGTCGGGCCTGATCACGCCGTCTCTGGACGAAATGGTGCATGTGGCATCGGAGATGGAGCGGCAGGGTTTCGATATTCCCCTGTTGATCGGCGGCGCCACCACCAGCAGGGTTCACACCGCCGTGAAGATCGATCCCAATTACCGCCGTGGCCAGACCGTGTATGTCACCGATGCATCGCGGGCGGTGGGCGTGGCCTCCAGTCTGCTCTCCAAGGACGGCGGTGCGGGCTATGCCGCCAATATCCGGACCGAGTATGAGGCGCTTGCCCGCAACCATGCCAACCAGCGCAGCGGCGGCAAAAGGCTGACGATCGGTCAGGCGCGCGCCAATCGCGCAAAGCCGGATTTTGCGAACCACACGCCGCCGGCGCCGAAATTCTTCGGCACGCGCGTTTTCGACAATTACGATCTGGCGGAGCTGGCGAATTATATCGACTGGGGACCTTTCTTCCAGACCTGGGAACTAGCGGGTCCGTTCCCGCAAATCCTGGAGGATGAAAAAGTCGGCGCCGCCGCGCGCGATCTTTATCGCGACGCCCAGGCCATGCTGAAGAAGATCGTGGATGAGAAATGGTTGACGGCGCGGGCCGTGATCGGCTTCTGGCCGGCCAATTCCGTCGACGACGATATTCTGGTCTATGGCGACAAGGCGCGGAAAATCCCGATCCAGACCCTGCATACGTTGCGCCAGCAAATGGCGCGCGATGCGGGCCGGCCCAACCTGGCCTTGTCGGACTTCGTCGCGCCGGCCGCAAAAAACGGGGAGAAGGTCACCGCGGATTATATCGGCGGCTTTGTCGTCACCGCCGGCATCGGGGAAGAAGCGCGCATCAAGGCCTTCGAGGATGCCAAGGACGATTATTCGGCCATCTTGCTGCGGGCGCTGTCGGACCGCTTCGCCGAAGCCTTTGCGGAGCGGATGCACGAAAAAGTGCGCCGTGATTATTGGGGCTATGCGGCGGACGAGTCTTTCTCCAACAACGAACTGATCGCGGAGAAATACCAGGGCATCCGCCCCGCGCCGGGCTATCCCGCCCAGCCGGAACACAGCGAGAAGGCGACCCTGTTCAAGCTTCTGGATGCCGAGGACAAGATCGGAGTCAAGCTGACCGAGAGTTTTGCGATGTGGCCGGGTTCCTCGGTGTCGGGCTTTTATTATTCGCATCCCGAAAGCCGCTATTTCGGCGTGGGCAAGATCGAGCGCGATCAGGTAGAGGATTATGCCCGCCGCAAGAATTGGACCATCGACGAAGCGGAACGCTGGTTGGCGCCGTTGCTGAATTATAATCCACGCGCCGTGGACGCGGCATAAGCGCGGTTCTTTTGCGCCCTGAGTTCGTCGCACGTGCTGTGAGCCGCGGCTAGAGAGCAGGTCCGGTCGACCTGCGAAAGCGGCGAACGCCCTGAGCTTTGCGAAGGGCCGTGGATGCTCCGCTCGTTGCCTACGCTGTTGCTAGGCAACCCTGCTCAGGTCGTAAAATTCCTCGCGCTTGCGAGCGAGTCTGGGTTAAACATCCCTCATGTCTGTTTGGGGAAAGCTGAGCGGCGCGGCGGCGGGTTTGCTGGTGGGCGGACCCGTGGGCGCGGTCGTGGGCGCGGTTGCCGGCCATTTTATTTTCGACCGCGAAGGCGATCCCGGCGTCACCTTCACCATCGCCATCATCGCTCTGGCCGGCAAGATGGCGCAGGCCGACGGCACCGCCACCGAAGAGGAATTTTCCATCTTCCGCCGCGTGTTCGGCGTGCCGCTGCCGGAAGAGGCCAATGTGCGGCGCATCTACAATCTGGCCCGCCAGGACGTGGCGGGCTATGAAGCTTATGCCGGCCAGATCGCCAGATTGTTCGTCGGCAATCCCGCCATGCTGGAAGACATTCTCGACGGATTGTTCGAGATCGCCAAAAGCGACGGCGTGCTGCATCCCGCCGAAAGCGCGTTCCTGGAAAAAGTGGCGGAGATTTTCGGCTTTTCGCCCAACGAATTCCGCCGTATCCGCGCGTCGCATTTCGCGCCCGAACTGACCGATCCCTATGTGATTTTGGGCCTGTCCTATGTGGCCGACGAAAATGAAATCCGCCAGACCTATCGCCGGCTGGTGCGGGAAAATCATCCCGACAGCCTGATCGCCCGCGGCGTGCCGGAAGAATTCATCAAGCTCGCCAACGACAAGCTGGCAGCAATCAACACGGCTTATGCCAAGATACTAGCCGAACGGGGCCTCCGATGAAAATCGTCGAGCGCCCGTCGCCGAACCAGGATGCGCGTGGCGGCGTGGGCGTGGACATGCTGGTGCTGCATTATACCGGCATGGTGAGCGGCGCGGCGGCTCTGGCGCGGCTCTGCGATCCCGCCGCCAAGGTTTCGGCGCATTACACCATCGACGAGGACGGCACTGTTTATGCGATGGTGCCGGAAGCGCAGCGCGCCTGGCATGCGGGCCTGTCCTTCTGGGCCGGGGCGCGCGACGTCAATGCCCGCTCCATTGGCATCGAGCTGGTCAATCCCGGCCACGAATTCGGCTATCGCCCGTTTCCCATGGCGCAGATCGGCGCGCTCGCTGCGCTTTGCCGTCAAATTCTGAATCGGCATTTCATTCCCGCCTGGCGCGTGTTGGGCCATAGCGATGTCGCGCCCGCGCGCAAGGACGATCCGGGCGAACTGTTTCCTTGGGAAAAATTGGCGGGGGAGGGAATCGGACTCTGGCCCGCACCCGGCGGCGATCCCGGTGATGCGGCCGTACCAGCGCTTCTGGCGCGCTATGGCTATGATCCCGATGTTCCGTTGGAAAAATCCGTCACCGCGTTTCAGCGCCATTTCCGCCCGTCCCGTGTCGACGGCATCGCAGACCGCGAAACCCGGACCATGCTGTCTGGCTTGGTCGCGGCTTATGAGTGAATTTTGCGCTGACCTGAAAATCCGCCTATAAGCCGCCCGTCAGATGGCCGGGTGACCGCGGGCAGGGCAACCTGTTCGAGGAAAGTCCGGGCTCCACGGAAAGACGGTGCCGGTTAACGGCCGGCGGGGGTGACCCCAGGGATAGCGCCACAGAAATGACACCGCCTAAGGCCCTAAAGGCCCGGCAAGGTTGAAATGGTGCGGTAAGAGCGCACCGCGTCTCTGGCAACAGAGGCGGCACGGCAAGCCCCACCGGGAGCAAGACCAAATAGGGACGGCACGTGATGTTTTCCGCATCGCCGTCCGGGTCGGTCGCGTGAGGTGTGTGGCGACACACATCCCAGAGGAATGGTCATCCAGTCACTTCGGTGATGGACAGAACCCGGCTTACAGGCCGTCTGACATTCTTTTTGCCCCTCCGCCCTGCGCAGCTTACTTTTGCGCGCCGGCCAATGCCGGCTCGCAATAAGCGCTGCTACGGGCACCTCCCCGCCAGCATGCTTCGCATGGGCGGGGAGGGCGGGATCATGCTTGCTTCGAGCGCAAAACAAAGAGCGCCCCGCTCAAATTCCGGCTTTTTCCGCGGCGAGGGCGCCGAGCGCGGCCCAGTCTTTTTCGCTCCAGCCTTTTTTCATCGCCTCTTCGTAATGCCCGCGCACCAGATCGAGCAGGGGCATCGGCGCCGCCAGTTCGTCTGACGCGGCTTTGACCAGATTGGCGTCCTTCAAACCCAGCCGGAGATAGAAACCGGCGGGCTCGTAAGCTTCGTCCAGGATCTGTTTGCCGTAATTCTTGTAGACCGGTGCGGCGAACAGGCCCTCGGTCATGGTGTCGAGGAACAGCCCGGCATCGACACCGCCTTTCTTCAGCAGCGCGAAGGCTTCGCCCAAAGTTTCGATCGCGCTCATGATCATGAAGTTGCCGGCGATCTTGAACAGGTTGGCCATTTCCGGCGCATCACCCACCCGCACCGTGCGCCGGCCGATCTCAGCCAGCAGCGGCTCGACTTTCGCCACGGCTGCGCCGGCGCCCGCCACGATCACCACCGCCATCCCCTTTGCGGCCGCTTCCGGGCGGGCGAAGACGGGCGCCGCGACATAGCTCAGGCCGCGGCTTTCATGCGCCGCCGCCAGCGCGCAGGCGAAGGCAGGCGAAATGGTGGCCAGATTCACATGGATCAGGCCCTTGGCGGCTTTTTCCAAAAGACTCGCATCCAGACCTATGTCCTGTATCGCCTGATCGCTGGCCAGCATGGAGAAGAGGATTTCGCCTTGCATCGCATCGGCAGGTGTCTTGGCGGCAATGGCGCCTTGGGCCGACAATGTTTTCACCGCTTCCGGCGAGCGGTTCCAGACCGTCACGGAGTGGCCTGCCCTGAGCAGCAATCCCGCAAAAGCCGTGCCCATCTGGCCCAGGCCGATAAATCCGATCTTCATGCCGCAAACCTCATTGGCTTTCGGGCCGAACCATAGACCGGCGCTTTCGAATCAGGGCGGTGGGCGATGAGAAAAAATCACTGCAGCCGTGGGCTGAACGCCGTTCGTGGTTAAGACAATCTTTACCGGTCTCACCACAACCTTTCCGTGTTTTTGCTTTGTTCTCAGATTCGCAAGCTGTAGTGAGGGCGCTCATGTTAACGCATATGCAAGTCCCTCAAAAATATGGGTTTTTCGTTTGACGCGACGCTTCGTCCCATGTTATCCCATGTCATCCCAGGGGTGACCATGCCCCACCCGAACAACGGCCGAGTGACCGGCCGCCCGGGCGTGCTGGGAAAAGGGGGGACGACAGGCGATGACCGGGTTGGTCCAGCCGTTCATTTCGACGGTGTTCGGGTCGCTCGACAGCAAAGGGCGGGTCTGCATTCCCGCGTCCTATCGCCATATCCTCGCCGCGCAGAACACCCAGGGCGTCTATGTCTGCCCCAGCTTCGCGGAATCCGCGCTCGAAGCGTTCGGCCAGAATGTGATCGACACGCTGCATGCGCGCCTTTCGGCCCAGGATCCGTTCTTCTCGCCCGTTCATGACGATGAAGCGACGGCGGTCATCTCGCTGACGCAGCTGCTGGTGGCCGACGAGCAAGGCCGCGTGCGTCTTCCCGATGCGATGATCGAACACGCCAGGCTGAAGGACCGTGTCGCGTTTGTCGGCCTGTCGCAGAAATTCCAGATCTGGGATGCCGACACCTACGCACCCATTCAGGCCGATGCCCTGGCGCGCATGAAGGCGCGGCTGGAGCGTGCTCGCGCCGCCGCGCAAGGCGGTGACGCATGAGCGGTCATCTGCC
>CALMGU010000126.1 GCA_937865685.1 uncultured Alphaproteobacteria bacterium
GGCCTCTACGGCACCGGAGTGCGTGTGCGAAGCCTAGGGCGTTTGCGAGCCTCTATCGCAATATCGCTCTTATCTGGGTAGGCTAACGGATAGGCATGAGTGCGAGGAAGTGCTTCACGGCCTTGAATGATAGTCGGGGTGTCCAAATACCCTTCTCCCATTTGGCGAACGTCCCCTCGTCTATGCCGATTTGGTTCGCTGCTTGCTCAATGGACAATCCGAGCCGACGGCGGTGAGCTGCGATCTGTTCGGGAAGCGATTTAGGCATCGGAAAGGGGTCATGGCCAAGAAACCGGAAGATGGCCGGAAAATATCGGACTTCGGGTGATACCCTGTCGTTTTCCCAGAGTAGGTAAGTGTCCGTGGTCACCCCTAACCGAGCCGCCACCTGGCGTTGGAATAGGACTCGTTCGCCTCGCCGCTTCCGGAGGTGCTCGCCCAGGGTCTTGGGCTCTCTGGGCCATTCCAGAGGCTTGGAGGCCCGGAAAACCAGGCGGACGTAGGGTAGTGGGAAGGCAACGCGGTGATGCCGCTGCGGTTATCTCGGCGATCCGGCCCAGGCTTGCTCGCGCGTGCCCAAATGCGGCGCCGACTATCAGGCGCGCATTTCAGGGCCCCTGTTCGACCGCATTGATCTGCATGTCGAAGTGCCGGGTGTGCTGGCGTCCGACCTTGCCTTGCCGCCGCCCGCCGAAGGCAGCGCCGAGGTTGCCGCGCGCGTGGCCCGCGCCCGCGATATCCAGCGCGCTCGATTCGAAGGCGAAAAGATCCGCACCAATGCCGAAGCCGAAGGGGAATTGCTGGATCGCATCGCATGGCCGGATGCGGCGGGCATAAAGCTTTTGACCGACGCGGCGGAGCGGATGCGGTTGTCGGCACGCGGTTATAGCCGCGTGCTGCGCGTGGCACGCACCATCGCGGACCTGGCCGGGGCGGAGACGATCTTGAAAGCGCACATCGCCGAGGCGCTTTCTTACCGGCGACTGACGCTGCAATCTTAAATCTTCACGCCCCGCGCGCGATGGCGACGGGACGCACTTTGTCCGTCAGCGCCGCCAGGAACGCATCGCCGTGGGTCATGAAGGCGAAATGGCCCGCGCCGGGGATCGCCACCCATTCCTTCTGAGGTGCTTCCACCCGGTCGAAATAATCGCGGGCGGCGGCGGTAGGCGTGATCACATCGCCTTGCCCTTGAATGACGAAAAAAGCAGTGCCGATCCGCCGCGCGCTTTGCGCCAGATCGGTCGCCACCTGATCGGGCAAGACCTTGTTGCCGACCAGAATCTGGCCGGCTCGGTGATCCGCGAAATCCTTTTCGCCGGCATGCGCTTTGGCTTGTTCGCGCAGATGGGCGACCCAATCCTGATCCGCCTTCGGCCAGACGGAAAACAGATTGCGGGAGAAAGTGAAATATTGATGCGTGTCGGTGGGATTGGGCGTGCCGATGGCTTCCAGCTCTTTCACGATCGCCGCATCCTTGTCGGTTCGCGCTTTGGCGAGCAGAACATCGAACTGGCTTTGCACCGAAGCCTTCCAGCTTTCCACCTGACCGCTGCCGACATAGGCGGCGAAAAGATCCGGCCGCACCTGAACCATGGTGACGGCGACGATGCTGCCGAAGGAATGGCCCAAGACAATGATCTTCTTCTTGTTCAGATGGCGGCAGAGATAATCCGCCAACTCGACACCGTCAGCAGCGATTCGCTTCAAGGAGACATCGGGCGTATTTTCGCCGCCGCTATGGCCGTAAGTATGGCTGGCGCCGCGCTGATCCCATTGCACGATCGTGAAAGCTTTTTGCCAGGGCGCGTATTTGTCGGCTTGCGGCCATTGCGCTTCACCCGGACCGCCATGCACCACCAGGATCACGGGATTGGCGCGGTCCTCGCCTTGGATATCGATCCATTGCTCCAGCCCGCCCAGCGGCACATAAGCGGTTTCGGCAATCGCGGCGGCCTTGGCGCCTGCCGCCAGACCCGGCACCAGCGCGGCACCCAGAACAAGCCGTGCAGCGGCGCGCCGGTCCCACAAGGTGCATGTCGTCCCCATGGTGCCCTCCACCCATCGCGGAGCGGACGCTAGCGGAATTGTGCAGCATCGTTGAAGTTACAAAGCAGACAGCCGCCCACGCGACCTTTATGATGAGGGTAAGGGGGATGGCATGGCGACACATTTGAACGCATGGCTGCTTCTGCCGCTGATGTGCCTCGTGACGGCAAATCCGTCCCTGGCGGCGGAGCCGATCGCGCTTCCTTTTTCCAAGCTTCCCGCGTTTCCCGCGCCGGAATTGCAGCTGAACGGGCTTTCGCCGGACGTCGCGGCCAATGTGAAGACCGCCTTGTCCGACGCGGCGAATGGCGACCGGGCCGCGCGGCGTGCCGAAGCCGCGATCCGGTCCGGCGAGGACGCGGCCGCCAAAGCGCGGATTGCCGCGCAGACGGTGGAGCCGATGGACATGGCCTTTGATGGCTGGGCCTGCCGCTATCGGGGCGAAAGCGTAAATCGCCGCGCCGAAGGCTTTGGCGTGATGACCTGCGGCACGACCATTTATGCGGGCACGTTCCGCAAAAACGTGCCGGACGGCCCGGTCAGGACGGAGACCCCAGAGACGATTTTTTCCGGCGTCTATCGCGCGGGCAAGGCGAACGGCCTGGGCGGCGATACGGCCAAGCTTCAGGGCGACGCCTATCAGGGCGAATACAAGGACGGCGCGCGCACGGGCTTCGGCGTGGAGCGCGACAAGGACGGGGTCTATCCCGGCCGCTTCGGCGTCTATGTGGACCCCAAAGACAAGACCCATCGCATCACCATGGCACTGTCGGGCCGCCAGGATTTCCCCGCCGCACATTGGGCGGGACGTTTCGGCGCCTATCTGGGACCCAAGATCGCCTGCACCATCATCAAAGGCGCTTATCTGGAAGGCAGCGTGCTGGACGGCCATGGCGCGAAATTCGACGCGGGGGGAACGCCCGTGGAACAGGGGCTTTATGCGACCGGACTTTTGAAAAGCGCCAAGACGCCGCCCTGCTGAGGGGAACCTAAGTTCCGTCTTCCCGTTCTCTTGGCGACAGCGGGAGACACGTTATGAAACCCATGGTCATTCTGGGCATCGTCTTGATCGTCGGCGGGATCGCCGGTCTGTTCATCAGCCGCATCACCTGGACCGAAACCGAACCACTGGTGAAGGCCGGACCGATCGAGATCAATCATGAAAAGGATCATTCGGTCTGGATTCCGACCGCCGCCGGCGTGATTTCTGTGATCGCGGGCTTGGGCCTGGTGATGGTGAGCCGGAAGGCTTGATTTTTTTGGTCGCACGGCCGGACGGAAAAGCGGTTTCCACTTTTCCTGGCCGATGCTCCTAGTTTTTCAATTTGGCCAGGGCGTCCAGGTCCGCCTTGATGGCGCGGGCGGCTCGGCGTTCGGCATTGCGGAAATGTTTTACAATGTCACGGCCGCGGCCGGTCAGCGCGGCGCCGCCGCCCGCCTTGCCGCCGGTGCGCCGTTCCAGCACCGAGCCGCCGAAAATCTTTTCGATGTCCTGCAGCAGCAGCCAGGCGCGGCGGTAGCTGAGCTTCATCTTGGAGGCGGCGGCGCGGATCGAGCCGGTCTCTTCGATCAATTCCAGCAGGCGCGCCTTGCCCGGCCCCATATTGCCGGCCTCGCCGATTGGTAGTCGTAAGAAAAGCCCCGCCATGCGCGCATCCTGACGCGGAGAGCCGGGCGCGGGCAAGGGTCTTGCAGGTCCATCCAAACGTGATATTCAGGCGAACATCACGACAGACGGGGATTTTGATGACCAAATTTCTGCGCAGGCTGGCCGCGGCCTTGCTGCTGGCGCTGACGCCGCTGCCCGCTTTCGCTGCCGACGTCACCGTGTTCGGCGCCGCGTCGCTGTCCGAAGCGTTGAAGGAAATCGCCGCGCTTTATGAAAAGCAAAGCGGCAAGCAGGTGGCGGTGTCGCTGGCCGCGTCATCGGTCCTGGCGCGCCAGATCGAAGCATCGGGCGGCGCGGACGTCTTCATCTCCGCCGATCTCGACTGGATGGATTATCTCGACAACAAAAGCCTGATCCAGCACGACACGCGCGAGAATCTTCTGGGCAATCGTTTGGTGCTGGTGGCGGGCAAGGATGTCGGCACCAACATTACGATTGCGCCACATTTCGATCTGGCCGGCGCGCTCAAAGGCGGGCGCCTGGCGATGGCCGATCCGGATTCGGTTCCGGCGGGCAAATATGGCCGCACCGCGCTGGTTTCATTGGGTGTCTGGAACAGCGTGGTCAATCGGGTGGTGAATGCCGAGAATGTGCGCGTGGCGCTGGCCTATGTTTCGCGCGGGGAGGCACCCTTGGGCATCGTCTATGAGACGGATGCCAAGGCGGACAAGAATGTGAAAACCGTGGGCGTGTTCCCGGAGAACTCGCATCAGCCCATTCTCTATCCTGCCGCGCTGGTCAAGGACGCCAAGCCGGAAGCGCGCACCTTCCTGGCTTACCTGGCATCGCCGGCCGCGCGCGCGATCTTCGAGAAGAACGGCTTTACGTTCCTTGCCAAGTGAGGGATACCCAAATAACAAGGCTGGCCCGTAAAACCGGGCCGTTTGCTAATCTCGACAAGAATGATAGAGATTAGATATCACAAGACTTCGAGGGGCTGAGATGAGACGTATTTTCCTGCTGGGCACAGCCGCGACGATGCTGGCTGCCGCCGCGCCTTCCGCTTTTGCGGCGGACGACAGCGCCGTGATGAAGCGGCTCGATCAGATGCAGAAGATGATCGAAGCGCAGCAGAAAGAAATCGGCACGCTGAAAAAAGCGCTCGCCAGAAAAGGCGCAACCCTTCCCGCACCCGAGCCTGTAGCGCACGCTGCGCCGCCGCCCGCCGCGCCCGCGGCCCCGGCGCCCGTAATCGAAACGCGCCTGCAGCAGCAGGATCAGAAGATCGACGATCTGGTGACGAAATTCGCCAGGCAGGAAGACCAGCGCCGCCTCGCCACCCAGGAAGCACCGCAAGCCAGCGTCACCAATGGCCGGCTGCAGATCGCTTCCGCCGACGGCCGCTTCAGCGCCGCGCTGCGCGCCACCGTGCAATATGACGTGGGCTATTACATGCAAAACGCCCATGCCCGCGCGCTCACCAATGGACCGGATCTTTCCAGCGGCAGCAACTTCCGCCGCGCCCAGCTGGGCCTTCAGGGCAAACTGTTCGGCGATTGGTCCTATTATGTGAATATCGATTACGGCTCCGGCGGTTCGACCGGCACCGAAACGCCGGGCCATATCCAACAGGCCTATATCGAATATGACGGCTTCGGGCCGTTCGTCTTCCGCATCGGCGCGCATCCGCCATCCACGGGCCTGGACGATTCCTATTCCGCTTCCGATCAGCTTTTGCTGGAACGCTCCGCGCCGGGCGATCTGACCCGCAACATGGCGGGCGGCGACGGGCGCGATTCCGTCGAGCTTCTGTATGTCGGCGACCGGCTCTATGGCAGCCTGGCCTATACCGGCAACAAGGTGCAGGAAACCACTTTTGTATCCGACGAGCAGCAGGCCGTGGTGGGGCGCATCGCCTATTCGCCCATCGTCAACAGTGACTGGCGCTGGCTGGTGAGCTTGACGGGCACGGATGTGTTTCGTCCCGGCGATTCCAACGGCGGCCTGGCCTCGCCCCGTCCCTTCTCACTCTCCAATCCGCCGGAAGTGAATATCGACGACAACAGCACCAAGCTGGTGTCGGTGTCGAACGCCAATGTCACCGACGCCTGGGCGTGGAACCTGGAAAGCGCCGTCACCTACCAAAACGTCCTGGCCCAGGCCGGCTATTTCAAATACGGCATCGACCAGCGCGGCGTCACCAGCTTGCGCGGCCAGGGTTTCAACGGCTGGTATGTGGAAGGCAGCTGGGTTCTCACCGGCGAAAGCCGTGGCTATTCCGCCGCCAATGCCGCCTTCACCGGGCCCAAGCCGCGGGTCAGTTTCTCGCCCGAAGGTGGCGGCTGGGGAGCCTTCGAACTGGCGGCGCGCTATTCGACGCTCGACCTCAACGACAATGCAGGCGTTGTCGGCGGTGTGCTGCCGGCGGGCGGCGTGCGCGGCGGCGAGCAGCGCATCGGCACGGTCGGCCTCAACTGGTATCCCAATCCGGTGCTGAAATTCACCCTGCAAGCGCAGAATGTCCAGCTCAGCCGCATCGGCACCTTGGGCACCACGCCCAACGCCAATATCGGCCAGAACTTCAACACCATCGCGTTCCGGTCACAGTTGGCGTTCTGATTTTCCACCACTTTGGAAAGGGGCCGGTGCATTGCGCCGGCCCCTTTCTTGCGCACGGAGCGGGTCCAGGAAAAGTGTGCAACGGTTTTCCGTCCGGACCCGCGACAAAACGAAGAACCGGAGCATTTTCGCGATTCAATGAATCGCGGAAATGCTCTAGCATCCGCCCCCGGAAATCACGGGGGAACCGCATGCGTCTTTCCGTTCTTGGCATCGCGGTGTTTGCCGCGTCCATCTCCACCGCGTTCGCGCAAAGCGATGTGCCAAAGCCCGATCCGTCCCACATCACCTTCACCATGCCCAAGGACATTGCCTGGAAGACCAGCGACAGCATGGATCAGGCGGTGATCTTCGGCGATCCGGCCAAGCCCGGCATTTATGGCCTCCTGATCCGCTGGAAGGCGGGACATTTCAGCCGGCCGCATTTCCACAACACCGACCGCTATGCCTATGTGATTTCCGGTACCTGGTGGGTGAGTTCCAGCGACACCTATGACCTTTCCAAGACCTATCCCATGCCGGCGGGCAGCGTGGTCACCGATCTGGCGGGCACGGTACATTTCGATGGCGCCAAGGGTGAAGACGCCCTATTGGAACTGGTGGGCATGGGGCCGGTGACCACCACCCCCTTTGACGCCGCCAAGAAATAGACAAGGGACTTTTGGGGCATGGCGCACGGACTTGAGGCCGATCCCGTCACCGTGACGGTCTTCCTGTTGCTGTTCGTTGGCATTGCCGGAGCGGGCTTGATCGCCGCCCGTTGGCGCCGGGGCGATCTTTCGCAGCTGGCCGAATGGGGCCTGGGCGGACGGCGGTTCGGCACTCTCATCACCTGGTTCCTGCTCGGCGGCGACCTTTATACCGCTTACACTTTCATCGCCGTGCCGGCCTTGATGTTCGGCGCGGGCGCGACCGGATATTTCGCCATTCCCTATGGCATGCTGGCCTATCCGCTTCTGTTCGTGGGCTTTGCACGGCTCTGGTCGGTGGCGCATCGCCATGGCTATGTCACCGCCGCCGATTTCGTGCGGGGCCGCTTTGGCTCGCGCAGCCTGGCGCTGGCCATCGCGCTGACCGGCATTGCCGCCACCATTCCTTACATCGCGCTGCAGATGCTGGGCCTGCAGGTGGTGATCGCGGCCTTGGGGATTCAGAATTTGCCGGGGCTGTCGGCGATTCCCAATCTGCCGCTCTTGATCGCGTTCACTTTCCTCGCCTTCTACACCTTCTCCAGCGGGCTTCGCGGCACCGCCGTGATCGCCATCGCCAAGGACATTATGATCTACGCCACCGTGCTGGCGGCGGTCATCATCATCCCCGTCGAATTAGGCGGCTATGGCAAGGTCTTCGCCAGCGTCGATCCCAAGCAGCTGATCCTGGGCCATGGCACGGCGGACAATCTGGGACCGGGCTTCGCCTATTCGTCCCTGGCGCTGGGCTCGATCCTGGCGCTGTTCCTCTATCCCCATGCCACCACCGGCATGCTGTCGTCGGGCAGCCGCGATGTGGTGGAGCGCAACTCCATCATCCTGCCGATCTATTCCTTTGCCCTGGCGCTGATCGCGCTTCTGGGCTTCATGGCCCTGGCAGCGGGCGTCAAGGCGATGCCGGAATATGCGACCGGCTTCGAGCGCTTCGGCAACAATTTCGCCGTGCCGGCCCTGTTCCTGCACATGTTCCCGGACTGGTTCGCGGGCATCGCCTTCGCCGCCATCGGCGTGGGCGCGCTGGTGCCCGCCGCGATCATGTCCATCGCCTGCGGCAATCTCTTCACTCGCAACATCTACCGCGAGTTCATCAACCCCGACTGCTCGCCGCAAACCGAAACCAAGGTCGCCAAGATCGTGGCGTTCACGGCCAAGCTGGGCGCACTGTTTTTTGTTCTGGCGCTGAAAAGCTCTTATGCCATCGAACTGCAATTGCTGGGCGGGATCTGGATCTGCCAGACCGTGCCCGCCGTGCTGGTGGCGCTGTTCACCCGCGCCATGCATCCCATGGCGCTCCTGATCGGCTGGGCCTGCGGCATCGCCGCCGGTACCGCCATGGCCTGGAGCCTGGAGCTGAAAAGCTCGGTCTATGTGCTGCACGTCTTCGGAGTGGCCGTGCCTTGCTACGCCGCACTCAGTGCCCTGGCATTGAATCTCACCGTGGGGATCGTGCTGAGCTTCGTCTTCAACGCTCTGTCGCGCGGGCCGCGTGCGGATGAGACCGTCGCGCAGGACTACGCCTAACTTCGTCTGACCAACTTTGGGACATCCGCGACACCGTGAAGCCAATTGAAGAATCGAAAGCTGCCGAAGCCTCAGACAATGAAAATATCGGTAGCTGCAAGCATTGCAGTCATCCTATCGGCTATCACCATCTAGATGGCGACAGATGCAGCTGCAAAGATTGCCCGTGCCCAGGCTACGAGCCGAAGGCATTAGGCAACCCTAAGCCCAAACTCTAACCGGGTCGAGCTTGCCCGCCGGGCACGACAAGGGGCGTTCAATACACTGCAACGCGCTTAACCGAACCGGCCTGTAATATACTGCTCGGTACGTTTGTTATCCGGCGCGGTGAAGATCTTTTCCGTCGCGCCATATTCGACCAACTCACCCAGATACATGAAGGCGGTGTAGTCGGAAGCGCGGGAGGCCTGTTGCATGTTGTGCGTGACGATCACGATGGTGTAATCGGCCGACAATTCATCGATCAGCTCTTCGATCTTGGCGGTGGAGATCGGATCGAGCGCGGAGCAGGGCTCATCGAGCAGGATCACTTCGGGCCGCGTCGCCACGGTGCGGGCGATGCAGAGGCGCTGCTGCTGGCCGCCGGACAGCGACAGGCCGGAGGCATTGAGCTTGTCTTTGACTTCGCCCCACAGCGCGGCGCGGGTCAAAGCATCCTCGATGCGGCCCTCCATTTCGGATTTCGGCAACCGTTCATAAAGTTTGATGCCGAACGCCACATTGTCATAGATCGACATGGGGAATGGGGTCGGCTTCTGGAACACCATGCCGATACGGGCGCGCAGCAGATTGAGATCCTTGACCGCCAGAATGTCTTCGCCGTCCAGGGTGATGGTGCCTTCGGCGCGCTGGTTGGGATAAAGTTCATAGATGCGGTTAATCGCGCGCAGCAGGGTGGATTTGCCGCAGCCGGACGGGCCGATGAATGCCGTCACCTTGCGGTCATAGAGCGGCAGAGTGATGTTCTTCAGGGATTTGGTCTGGCCATAGAAGAAAGACAGATCGCGAATGTCGATCTTGGTCTTTTCGCCATGCAAAGCGCCGTTGGAGGATTCCATCAGATCAGTTCCGTTTCTTTTCGAGCAGACGGGCAAAAATGGACAGAGCCAGCACCGTGGCGGTGACGAGCAGCGCGCCCGCCCAGGCCAGTTCGTGCCAGTCATTGTAGGGCGACAGCGCATACTGGAAGATCACCGCCGGCAGGGACGCCATCGGTGCATTCAGGTTGGTGGACAGGAACTGGTTGTTGAGCGCGGTGAAAAGCAGCGGCGCGGTTTCGCCGGAAATGCGCGCGATCGCCAGCAGCACGCCGGTGACGATGCCGGCCTGCGCCGCTTTCCAGGTGACGCTGCGGATCACGAAATTCATCGGTGCGCCCAGCGCCGAGGCCGCTTCGCGCAAACCGCCCGGCACCAGGATCAGCATATTTTCGGTGGTGCGCACCACCACCGGGATCACGATCACCATCAAGGACAGGATGCCGGCCCAGGCCGAGAAATGGCCCATCGGCACCACCACGATCTCATAGATGAAGAGACCCAGCACGATGGACGGCGCGGAGAGAAGGATGTCGTTCACGAAGCGGACGACGAAAGCCAAGCGGGTATATTTGCCATACTCCGCCAGATAGGTGCCCGCGAACAGGCCGATCGGCGTGCCCAGAATGATGGCGGCCACGCTCATCAAGACGCTGCCGATGATGGCATTGAGAAGCCCGCCCGGCGTGCCCGGCGGCGGCGTGGAGGCGGTGAAGAGCAGCGGCGAGAGCGCCGAAAAGCCTTCCGCCAGAAGAGCGGAGAGGATGAAGGCCAGCCACACCAGTCCGAACAACGCGGCCGCGATCGACAGGCCGATAAAGGCCGAGTTGGCGAAGCGGCGGCGGGTGTAGAGAGCTTGGGAGATGATCATTTGGCGCCTGCCTGGCGTTCCATCCGGCGCAGCATCAGTTGGGCGGCGGCGAGCACCATGAAAGTGATGAAAAAGAGGATCAGGCCCATGAAGATCAGCGAAGAGCTGTAGAGCTTGGACGTCGCCTCGGTGAATTCGTTGGCGATGGTGGCCGAAATGGTGGTGCCGGGCGCGAACAATGAAGCATGAATCTTGTGGGCGTTGCCGATCACGAAAGTGACCGCCATGGTCTCGCCCAGCGCGCGGCCCAAGGCCAGCATCGCGCCGCCCACCACGCCCGTGCGGGCATACGGCAAAACCACCCGCCACATCACTTCCCAGGTGGTGCAGCCCAGGCCGTAGGCCGCTTCCTTCAGCATGGTGGGGACGGTCTCGAACACATCGCGGGTCACGGCCGAAATGAAAGGCAGGATCATGATGGAAATGATCAGCCCGGCGGTGAAGACGCCGATGCCATAGGGCGGGCCGCTGAACAGCGTGCCGATCACGGGAACGCCGTCGGTGGCGTCGATGATGGGCTGCTGAACATGCTCCTGGAACCAGGGCGCGAAGACGAACAGGCCCCAGATGCCGTAGATGATCGACGGAATGCCGGCCAAGAGTTCGATCGCGATGCCGATGGGCCGGCGCAGCATGCGCGGGCACAGTTCGGTGAGGAAAATGGCGATGCCGATACCGACCGGCACCGCCACCAGCATGGAAATGACAGACGTGATCAGAGTGCCGTAAATCGACGGCAGGCCGCCGAACTGATCATCGGTGGGGTCCCAGGCGCTGGAGGATATGAAAGGCAGGCCGAAGGCCCGGATCGCCGGGTAGGCGCCGATCACCAATGAGATGATCACGCCGATAAAGATCAGCAGCACCGCGGCGGCGGCGGCCAGAGTGAGAAAATGGAACCGGGCATCGCCACGGCCCGCGCGGCGCGTGATCTCTGCCCGGCTTGCCAGATCGGTGTTGGCGGTTGCTTCGGTCAAGGCGATATCGGCCATATTTTGCGGTGCCTGGGAGAGCGGATTGGCGCCAATTCACACGGGTCTCACGCCACGAACATCACAGTTGTGCAAAGCTTTTGTGACGGGCCGGGCCGGAGCGGCCGGCTTCGCCGTAAGCATTTGATAATGCTATAGAATATTTGCCGCAGCCGCAGGCCGAAGCTTAACCGGCGGTAACCAAGGAGCTTTAGCCTTTCTGTACAGGTCTAAGGCCAAAATGGGGCGGCAAATCTGGGAAAACGGAAAGAAGCGGTTCACGTGACGGCGGCGCGGGCGATCAGAATTGTGTTCGGCACCGTTGCGGGCTCGATGCTGATCGTGGCGGTGGGGGACATCATGCTGTCCGGCCGCCTGACCATCGTGTCGCCGTCCAGCTTCGGCGCGCTTTTGGCCGTGGCCCTGGCCTTCCTGATTTCCAACCTGCTCAATGCGCGCGAGCGCAATGTGATGCTCACGCGCCAGGCCGACGACATGCGCGCCGCTGCGCAACGCCTGGAAAATTCGCTGCGCAACGCGGCCGCCGCGAACACGCGGCTCCATCAAAGCGAGATCCGCTACAAGGGGCTGGTGGACGCGCAAGGCGATGCGATTTTCCGGCGCGACGCGTCCAGCCGCCTCACCTATGCCAATGAAGCTTTCTTCAAGCTGTTCGATCTCGAACCGTCGCGCGCCATCGGTTATCCCTTCGCGCCGGAGCTGCATCCGGAAAGCCGCGCTCCTCTATTCGGCAGCTTCGGCGATCTGGCCCGCGGCCAGACACATTACGACCAGCATCTGCGCACCACCGCCGGCTGGCGCTGGATCTCCTGGAAAGACTATGCGGTACGCGACGGCCAGGGCCGGCTGATCGAAGTGCAAAGCGTGGGCCGCGACATCACCGAGCGCAAGGCGCTGGAAGACGCCTTGACCGAAGCGCGCGACAATGCCGAAGCCGCCAGCCGCGCCAAATCGGGCTTTCTGGCCACCATGAGCCACGAGATCCGCACGCCCATGAATGGCGTGTTGGGCATGGGGCGGCTGCTCTTGGAAACCGACCTGAAGCCCGAGCAACGCACTTACGCCGAAGCGATCACCCAATCGGGTGAAGCGCTTCTCTCCCTGATCGGCGACATTCTGGATTTCTCCAAGATCGAATCCGGTACCCTGACCCTGGACGAAGACGAGGTCGATGTTCGCGGCCTGGTGGGGGGTGTGGCCGAACTGCTCGGTCCGCGCGCGCATGCCAAGAATATCGAAATCGCCATCATGGTGGCGCCGGACGTTCCCCTGGCGATCCGGGGCGACCATGTACGCTTGCGCCAAGTGCTCACCAACCTGATGGGCAATGCCGTCAAATTCACCGAGACGGGCGGGGTTTGCGTGGTGCTGTCGATGGCCAATGCAAAGGATGGCGGCGTCCTTAAAGTGGAAGTGCGCGACACCGGCGTGGGCGTGCCGCCGCAGAAGCGCCACGAAATCTTTCAGGAATTCGTCCAGGCCGATTCCAGCCATGCCCGCAAATTCGGCGGGTCGGGTTTGGGCTTGGCCATTTCCAAGCGCCTGGTCGAAACCATGGGCGGCCAGATCGGCATCGAATCCGGTCCGGAGCATGGTTCGATCTTCTGGTTCACCGTGCCGGCGATCACGATCCGGCCAGCCGGCGACGGCGCCTTGCCGCTGGAAGGAAAGCGCATCGCCATCCTCAGCCGCAACCGGATGCTGCGCGAAGGCCTGTGCCTTCAGATCGAAAGCCTGGGCGGGGAGGGCCTCAATCTTCTGCAGCTGCCGGCCGGCCGGATCGAGGCGGGAAAGATCGATGCGGTGCTGATCGATTCCGGCACCGACAGCGCGCCCGATCCCTTGGGGCCACCGGACCTGTCGATACCGACTTTGGTGATGGTGACGCCGGCGGCGCGGTCCCGGCTGAAGGATCTCCACGCCATGGGATTTGACGGCTATCTGGTGAAGCCCATCCGCGAAGCGTCATTGGCGGAGCAGCTGAATTATTGCCTGTCCATGCGCCGCGCCCCCAAAATATCCGCCGAGAGTCCGGCGGCACCGATGCCGTCCGACCCGCCCGCCGAACCGGCCCCACGCCCGAACGCAGCGGCGCGCACAGGGTTGAAAATTCTTCTGGCGGAAGACAATCCGGTGAACGCGCTTCTGATCCGCGAGCTCTTGCGCCGGCGCGGCCATCAGATCCGGGAGGTCGCCACCGGCGGCGCGGCGGTCGCCGCTGTCGAAAGCGAGCTATTCGATCTTCTGCTCACCGACATACATATGCCGGGCATGGACGGCATCGAGGCCACGCGCGCCATCCGCGCCATGGAAGCGAAGAATGCCAGTCCCCGGATACCGATCGTGGCGCTGACCGCCGATGCACTGGAAACCGGCAGGCGCGCTTGCCGCGACGCGGGCATGGACGGCTTTCTCACCAAGCCGGTTGATCCCGCCGAGCTTGAGGAAATGTTCCAGACGCTGTTTCCCTCTGGCGAAGGACTGCCCCATACTGTGGCGGCATGAGTCCGCGCCGCCGTTACTCCTTCCGCGAATATCTCAATCCCAAAACCCTCACCATGACGGTGCTGGGCTTTTCGTCGGGTCTGCCTTTCGTTCTGGTGGGCAACACCTTCGGCTATTGGCTGCGCGATGAAGGCATTGCGCTGTCCGCGATCGGTTTTTTGTCCTGGGTAGGGCTGGCCTATTCGCTGAAATTCCTCTGGGCGCCGATCCTGGACCGGGTGGGCGTGCCGGTGCTGTCCAAGCTCGGGCGCCGCCGCGGCTGGATCGCGCTGGCGCAATTGGCGGTCGCGGGCGGGTTGATGAGCATGGCATGGGCTGGTGTCGGCCATGGCCTGGCGACGCTGGGCGTGTTCGCCCTGATCGCGGCCTTCGCATCATCCACGCAAGATATCGCCATCGACGCCTGGCGGATCGAAAGCGCGCGAGACCCCGACGAATTGGGGCTTCTCACCTCCGGCTACACATTCGGATATCGCACGGCGCTCTTGGCCAGCGAAGCAGTGATCCTGCCGATTGCCCAGCGCGTCGGCTGGAACGAGGCCTATGTGATCTATGGCGCGATGATGGCGATCGGCCTTGCCGCGATTTTCGTGGCGGCGGAGCCGGTCAAGGCCGATGCGGTCATGCAGCAAAAAGGCGCGGAGACGCCGCTTTGGACGCCGCGGGGATTTTTCGACGCGGTCGCCGGACCCTTCATCGTTTTCTTCAAGACCCATGGTACCCATGCGGTTCTGATCCTGTTGGCGATCAGTCTTTTCCAGCTTCCCAATTTCGTCAGTGGACCGATGTACAATCCCATGTATGTCGATCTGGGCCTGAGCAAGGATGTGGTCGGCGCGGTGCGCGGCAGCATCGGACTGGTGGGCGTGTTTCTGGGCGTGGCGGCGGGCGGATTTCTGTCGCTGCGGCTGGGACTGATGCGGGCGGTGCTTTTGGGATGCGCCAGCCAGATGGCGGGCACCGCGCTCTATGCCGTGCTGCCTTTCGCGCATGACCCGGTCAGCTTCGCCCTGGTGATGGGGCTGGACAATTTCGCCATCGCGCTGGCGGGGGTGACCTTGGTCGCCTACATGTCCAGCCTCACCAGCCTGGGCTATACCGCGACGCAATATGCGCTTTTGTCCTCGACCTATGCCTGGGCGGGCAAGATCCTCAAAGGTTTCTCCGGCACGGCGGTCGAAGGTCTTGCGTCCCATTTTGGATTGATGCCGGCCTATGCCCTGTTTTTCCTGGGCTGCGGCGCCATCGGGATTCCCGCGCTGCTCTTGTTTTGGCAGCTGAAAAGGCTTCAGAAACCGGCATAGCATAGTGGAGCATCGCCTAAGGAAAGTGCGGCCCCGAGCCCGGTAACTATGGAAAGCGAGGGGCCGCGTTGCCTACGCGTCCTTCGCCCCGCTCGGACCTGGGCAACCCCGTCCGGCTGTGTGACCAACGTGAGTGTCACAATCCGTTGCGCGGTCCCAACCCGTTGGGTTAGATTATAAATCTGTCGCAGAAGGGGCTTATCCCAGTACTGTGACAGCGCCCAAAAGGGACTTGCGTGGTCAATATCTACGAAGCCGGGCCGTTCGAAGGTCGCGCCGAACAATGGCCGGTTCTGGCCATCTCCGGCGCCCTGGAAGTGCGTCTGGCCGAGACCGAGCATGAGGTCGAGCAGGCGCAGCGGCTTCGCTATTCCGTCTTCTATGAAGAGATGACCGCGATCCCCTCGCCCCAGATGCGCGAGGCCGGCCGCGATTTCGATAAGTATGACGATGTCTGCGACCATCTTCTGGTGGTGGACCGCGAAGCCCATGGCGAGGACGGCCAGCCTCTGGTGGTGGCCACCTACCGGCTGACGCGGGAGAAGGACGCGGCGCGGGCGGGCGGCTTCTACACCTCCAGCGAATATGACATCGGACCGATGCTGAAGGGCCTGCCGGCCGACACCAAATATCTGGAGCTGGGCCGCTCCTGCGTGCTGAAAAGCTATCGCGCCCGGCCCGGCACCATGCAGCTTCTGTGGAAGGGCCTGATGGCCTATGTCGCGCGCTTCGACATCGACCTGATGTTCGGCTGCGCCAGCCTGGCGGGCAACGATCCGGACGCTTTGGCGCTGCCGCTCTCCTATCTGCATCACTTCCACGCCATGCCGGCGGAACTGAATGTCCGCGCCCGTCCCGAATTGTTCGTGGACATGAACCGCATGGCAAAAGATGCGATCGAGCCCCGCGAAGGCCTGCGCAGCCTGCCGCCGCTGCTCAAAGGTTATGTGCGGGCGGGCTGCCGCATCGGCGACGGCGCGGTGATCGACCGCCAGTTTGGCACCACCGATGTCTTCATCTATTTCCCGCTGTCGGGAATCGATGCGCGCTACAAGTCGCGTTTCGGACTTGTAAAATAGCCCCCATCCGTCTTCCCCCATCGGCGGCTTCGCCGCACGGGGGAAGAAAGCCGGTGTTTTCCTATTTACGCTAGATCGAAGAGAAGTACTTCGCTCGGCGCTTTCGAGCAGACGACCACCTGATCCTGGTCGGTGACCGCGGCGCCGTCGCCGGCGTTCAAAATTTCCTCATCCAGGGCGATCTCGCCCTTGGCGACCTGAACCCAGGCGCGGCGGCCGCGCGCCAGGGGGTGGATCACTTCGATATCGCCATCCAGCCGGGCCGCCCAGATTTCGGCATCCTGCATCAGGCGCACTTCATTGGGCTGCGGGTCGGGACCGGCGATGCGGCCGAGTTTGTTGGCGATCGCGGCAGCGTCGATCGCCTTCTGCTCATAGGATGGCTCGATGCCCGGACGGGACGGCATGATCCAGATCTGCAAGAGATGGCATCGCCGTTCAGGGCTGGCATTGAACTCGGCATGCACCACGCCGGAGCCCGCGCTCATGCGCTGAATTTCGCCGGGCCCGATTATGCCACCACCTCCCGTGGAATCCTTGTGCTGGAGCGCGCCATCCAGAATGTATGTGACGATTTCCATATCGCGGTGGGGATGGGGCGGAAAACCCGCGCCGCCCGCAATCCAGTCCTCGTTGATCACCCTGAGCGCTCCGAAACTGACGAAAGCCGGATCGCTGTAATCGCCGAACGAGAAGCTATGCCGGGAGTCCAGCCAGCCGATTTTGGTGGCGCCCCGGTCCCCCGATCTGCGCAGCGTGATCATTTTCGGATCTTGGCTTCGACCGAATCCCAGACCAGCTTGGCGATGTCGGCTCCGCCGAAGCGTTTGACTTCATGGATGCCGGTGGGAGAGGTCACGTTGATCTCCGTCATATAGTCGCCGATCACGTCTATCCCTGTGAAAATCAATCCGCGGCGTTTCAGTTCCGGTCCGATGGCGGCGCAGATATCCCGTTCACGGGACGTCAACTCTGTTTTTTCCGGGCGCCCGCCCACATGCATGTTGGAGCGCGCTTCCCCTGCGGCAGGAACGCGATTGATCGCGCCCGCGAATTCGCCGTCCACCAGGATGATGCGCTTGTCGCCCATGCGCACTTCCGGCAGGTAACGCTGCACGATCACCGGCTCGCGGTAGAATTGGGTGAACATTTCCAACAGCGATCCCAGATTCTCGTCGCCCGGCCCCACCCGGAACACGCCCGCGCCGCCATTGCCGTAAAGCGGCTTGATGATGATTTCGCCATGGCGTTCGCGGAAATCGCGCACTTCGCGCGCATCGCTGGTGATGAGAGTCGGCGGTATGAAGTCTTCGAATTCGGTGACGAACAGCTTTTCCGGCGCGTTGCGCACTTCGCGCGGATCGTTGACCACCAGGGTCTTGGGATGAATCCGCTCCAAAAGATGCGTGGCCGAAATATATGCCATGTCGAAAGGCGGATCCTGGCGCATCAACACCACATCGGCGGCGGTGAGGTCATAGACAAAGCCGCCACCCAGCGTGAAATGATCGCCTTTCACGGCGCGGACCGTGAGCGGCCGGGCGCGCGCGGTGACTTTTCCTTCGTTGAAGGACAGATCGCGCGGCCCGTAATAGATCAGGCCATGGCCCCGCGCCTGGGCTTCCAGCGCCAGCGCGAAAGTGGAATCGCCGCCGATATCGATCTTCTCGATCGGGTCCATCTGGATCGCGACGGTCAATGCCATGATCTTATCCATCCATTCGCCAGGCATCCGGCAGATGCCTGGGCAGTCCTGCTATCGTGACAATATCGAACCTTGCCCCGCGCCGGGCCAGGGTTGGCCGGGATGCGAGATATAAGGAGGCGGCGCGGGCAATGCGAGTCCGCTGCTCTGGCGTTACCGCTTCGGCGGCGGCGCGCGCGTCGCCCCGCGCCTTGACCTCGACAAAACAGACCGGACCGAAGGGGCATAGGGTTATGAGGTCGATTTCCCCGGCATGGGTTTTCACCCGTCGGCCCAGAATGCGATGCCCCTTCAGCCGCAGCCACCAGGCCGCCCAGGCCTCGCCGCGATGCCCGCGCGCCTCGGCCTGGCGGCGGTCAGCCATTCTTCTTCTCAAGCCCGCGCGCATAGACATCCTTGCGCGACACGCCGGTCAGGTTCGCGATCATTTCGGAGGCGGGCTTGAGCGGCATGAATTCCAGCGCCGCGTCCAGCGCCGCATCGACCGCCGACATGTCGGCTTCGGCTTCATGCGGCGGCGACACCAGCAAGGTCACTTCGCCTTTCGGCGTTGGCGCGTTTTCATAACTTTGCGCCAGCTCGGCCAAGGTGCCGCGTCGCAGCTCCTCATGCAGCTTGGTCAGCTCGCGCGCCACCGCCGCGCTGCGCATGCCCAATATTTCCGACATGTGTTTCAGGGTTTCGGCCAGGCGCGGACCCGACTCGAAGAAAATCAAAGTCGCGCGGATCGACTTCAATTCTTCCAGCGCGCTTTGGCGCTCGCCCGCCTTTGACGGCAGAAAGCCCGCAAACAGGAAACGATCCGACGGCAGGCCGGACAGCACCAGCCCGGTCAGCGCCGCCGATGCGCCGGGCACGGCATGAACCGGCAATCTTTCTTGAATGGCTTCGCGCACCAGCTTGAAGCCGGGATCGCTGACCAGGGGTGTTCCCGCATCGCTGACCAGCGCGATGCGCGCGCCGTCGCGCAACCGTCCCAGCAGGCGCGGCCGCTCGCGGGCCGCATTGTGATCATTGTACGCGGTGAGCGGCTTGGAGATGCCGTAAATGGCCAGGAGCTTGGCGGTGACGCGGGTGTCTTCGGCGACAATCAGATCGACGCCTTTGAGGACATCCAGCGCCCGAAGCGTGATGTCGCGGGCATTGCCGATGGGCGTGGAGGTGACATAAAGACCTGGCGCTAAAAGATTGGGTCCCAGCGCGTCCTTCAAATCGCCCAGATGTTCCGGTTTACCGGCGGCGGCGCGCGCTTTACTGTCGGTTTTCATGGGCTTGCGCCGCGCATGGGACGGCCTTTCCGGGAACCTGTTGATGATCGATGCTGCTTCATTCCGCCCGAAAGCCTCATGGGTCCGCCTTTTTGCCATTCTGGGCCTGACCGCGATAGCGGCATTAAGCGGCTGCACGCCCCCGCCCCCGCCGCCGCCCAAAGTGGTGGCGCCGCCACCGCCCGTGGCGGGCAATCCGCTGGACAAGGACCTGCCTTCCTATCTGCGCCTGCCCAACACCCCGCCGGGGGTCACGCCGGTCCGGGTGGGGGTGATCCTGCCCTTCACCAGCACCAATCCGGCCACCCGCAATCTGGCGGCGGCGATGCTGAAATCGGCGTCGCTGGCGCTGTTCGATGGCGGCAACAGCAATATCCTTCTGATCACCGCCGATGAGGGCAGCGGCCCCGACACGGCCGGCGCCGCGGCGGTCAAGCTGCTCGGCCAAGGCGCGGAGATTATCGTCGGGCCCCTGTTCGGCCCTTCCGTCGCCGCCGTCGCCCCCATCGCGCGGGATCGCGGGATTCCGGTCCTGGCCTTTTCGACCGAGCGCAGCGTGGCGGGCAATGGCGTTTATCTTCTGTCTTTCCTGCCCCAAAGCGAGGTCAAACGGGTGGTGAATTACGCGGCCAGCCAAGGCCGTCACAATTTCGCGGCGATGGTGCCCCAAACGCCTTATGGCGATGTGATCTCCGCCGCCTTTACCGACGCGGTAAAAAGCGCCGGCGCGACCATGGTGGACATCGAACGTTTCACACCCAGCACCAATACCGTGATGGCGCCGTCCGCCGCCATCGCCAAAAGCAATGCCGATGTGGTGATGATCGCACAAGGCGGTGGCGTCTTGCGCGCCATCGCGCCATCCCTGGCGTTCAACGGGCTTGATCCGTCCAAGGTCAAACTGTTGGGCACCGGATTGTGGGACGATCCCAGCGTGGTGAAGGAGCAAGC
Organism: uncultured Alphaproteobacteria bacterium; assembly: GCA_937865685.1. Taxonomy (GTDB): domain Bacteria; phylum Pseudomonadota; class Alphaproteobacteria; order Micropepsales; family Micropepsaceae; genus Rhizomicrobium. Next base: position 20,221 of record CALMGU010000126.1, read on the forward strand.
CTTGACCGGCGGCTGGTTCGCCGCGCCCGAACCCAATGCCGACAACACATTCAACGATAAATACCGGGCGGTGTATGGCGCCGCCCCGCCGCAACTGGCTTCACTGGCCTATGACGCGGTGTCGCTGGTGGCGCTGATGTCGAACGGCACGCCCTATCACCGCTTCACCTCCACCGCGCTGATGGACCCCAATGGTTTCGGCGGCGTCAACGGCATCTTCCGCTTCAACGCCGATGGCACGTCGGAACGCGGGCTTGCCGTGCTGGAAGTGCAGGCCGACGGCTTCCATGTCGCCAGCCCCGCGCCGCGGACGTTCCAGTCAAATAGTTTCTAATAAATCTCTCGCCGCGGCCCAGGCCCGCCCCCCCCTTGCGCGCGAAGCGCGCTGGAGGGGAAGTGTCTCTGAGCGCTTGCGCGAAAGAGACGGAGGGGGTCAGTTCAATAAAGCTGAAATCACCGCATTCAGCACCAAGCGCCCCTGCGGCGTGGCGGAAAGAATCTCGCCGTCCTGGCGCAGCATTTCTTGCTCGATCAGCCGCTCGATTTTTTTCGACGCGGGGCGATGACCCCAACGCGCTTCATAGGCGCCAAGATCGATGCCTTCACGCAGGCGCAGATTCATCAGCAGATGTTCGCGCGCCGCGTCGGTGTCACCGATCATCGTGAAATCGGCGAAGGCTTTGCTTCCGCTTGTCACTGTATCGCGCCAGCGCTCGGGCAAGCGGATGGTGGAGGTGGCAATGCGTTTTCCATCCAGCATCAGCCTTCCATGCGCGCCCGGGCCCACGCCGGCATAATCGCCATAGCGCCAATAGATCAGATTGTGGCGGCTCTCCGAACCGGGGCGGGCATGGTTGGAGATTTCATAGGCGGGGCGGCCTGCCGCTTCGGTCAATTCCTGGGTGGTCTCGTAAAGCCCCGCCGCCAGATCGTCGTCGGGGATGCGCAGCTGGCCATTCTTATGCAGCAGCGCGAACGGCGTTTCGGGTTCGATGGTGAGCTGATAGAGCGACAAATGATCGGTGCCGAAGGCCAAGGCCTGTTTCAACTCCTCGCGCCATTGCGCATCGCTTTGGCCGGGGCGGGCGTAGATCAGATCCAGCGACACCCGCTCGAAATTCGCCATCGCCAGACCGAGCGCGGCGCGCGCTTCGGTGGCGTTGTGCAATCGGCCCAGGAATTTCAGGTCGGTATCGTTCAGGGCCTGCATGCCCAAGGACAGGCGGTTCACCCCGGCGGCGCGATAATCGGCAAAGCGCGCGGCATCGGCGCTGGCGGGATTGGCTTCCAAAGTGATCTCGACGTCATTCGCCATCCGCCAGAGGCGCGAAATCCTGTCCAAAATGCGCGCCGCCGAGCGGCCCTGCATCAGGGATGGCGTGCCGCCGCCGAAGAAAATCGTTTCGACGATGGGGCGGTCCTGGCCTTGCGCTTCAGCGGTCCAGTCCAGCTCACGCGCAATGGCATCGGCCCAGCCCTCTTCGTCGAAAGAGGTGCGGACATGGCTGTTGAAGTCGCAATAGGGACATTTGGCGGCGCAGAACGGCCAGTGGACGTAAATGCCGAAACTCACGGAGCGCGGCCAGGAAAAGTGTGCAGCGGTTTTCCGTCCGGCCGCGCGACCATCAAAAAGACTCGGCAAGGATACCGCTGTGCAAAAGCTTCTCGAAAGCCCGCGCGCGGTGGCTCATGGCGTTCTTCACATGCGGATCGATTTCCCCGAAGGTCATGTCCCCGAATTTTCCTTCATTCGGAATGAAGATCGGGTCATAGCCGAAGCCATGGGTGCCGCGCGGCGGAAATGTCAGGCGGCCATGCACTTCGCCCTCGAAAGTTTTGATTTCGCCGTGCGGCATGGCGAGCGATAGCGCGCAGACGAATTTGGCGGAGAAATCCTGCGCTTTCTTTTCCCGCAATTCGCGCTCGATCCGCGCCATGGCGACGGAAAAATCCTTGGTGGGCCCGGCCCAGCGTGCCGAATAGATGCCGGGATCGCCATTCAAGGCATTCACCCACAATCCGGAATCGTCGGCCAGGGCAGCATGCTTGCCGGCATCGGCGGCGGCACGTGCCTTCAGCTCGGCATTGGCGGCGAAAGTGAGCCCGGTTTCTTCGGGCTCGGGCAAGTGCAGATCGGCGGCGCCGATGGGTTCGATGCCATGAGGCCCCAGCAGCGCCTTAATCTCGCGCACCTTGCCGGGATTGTGGCTGGCGACGATCAACACACTGCCGCGGGGCAATTTCACGCGAGCGCCTGCTTCTGCAATTCGACCAGCTCGCCGATGCCTTTGCGCGCCAGGCGCAGCAACTGGGTCAATTGGTCTTCGGTGAAGGGCGCGCCTTCGGCGGTGCCTTGAATCTCCACCAACCCGCCCGCACCCGTCAGCACGAAATTGGCGTCGGTCTCGGCGGTGGAATCTTCGCTGTAATCCAGATCCAGCATGGGCACGCCCTTGACGATGCCGCAGCTTACCGCCGCGACATGGTCCTTCAACACGGGCACTTTGAGCAAACCGGTCTTCTGCATGAAGCCGAGGCACTGGGCCAGCGCCACATAGCCGCCGGTGATGGAGGCGGTGCGGGTTCCGCCATCGGCCTGCAGCACGTCGCAATCGATAGTGATCTGGCGTTCCCCCAACGCGGCGAGGTCGCAGACCGCGCGCAAGGAGCGGCCCACCAGGCGCTGAATCTCTTGCGTGCGGCCCGACTGTTTGCCCGCCGCCGCTTCGCGCCGCATCCGGTCGTGGGTGGAGCGGGGCAGCATGCCATATTCCGCCGTCACCCAGCCCTTGCCGGACCCCTTGAGAAAAGGCGGGGCTTTTTCTTCCAGGCTGGCCGTTACCAGCACATGGGTATTGCCGAATTTGACCAGGCAGGAGCCTTCGGCGTGCAGGGCGGCGCCGGGTTCCAGGGTGACTTTGCGGAGGGAATCGTCAGTGCGGTTGGAGAGGCGCATGGGGCCGTATATCTTGAAGAGGGATGCCGGGGCGGTTACCTAGCCGCTTTGCCGGAGCGCGTCCAATCGGGCCTGAACCCGGAAGTATATAGTATATCTATCAAAGGCTTACTGTTGGAATCCTTTCCCTCCCGCCTCACCTATCCGCCCTTGGGCGAGCGCCCGCGCGAGGTCTTCCGCCACCTGGTGGAGGCCTTCCTGACCTCGGGCGAGCCGGTGGGATCGCGCACCCTGTCCCAGCGGCTGCCCCTGACCCTGTCACCCGCCTCGATCCGCAATGTGATGGCCGATCTGGAAAATATGGGCTTGCTTTATGCGCCCCATACCAGCGCGGGCCGGGTGCCCACGGAAAGGGGGTTGCGCCTGTTCGTGGACGGGCTCTTGGAAGTGGGCGATCTGGAACCCCAGGAGCGGGGGATCATTGAAGCGCGCATGTCCGGCAGCGGCCAGCGGCTGGAAGATGTCCTCACCCAGGCGACCACGGCCTTGTCGGGCCTGTCGCGCTGCGCCGGGCTGGTGGTGACCGCCAAGCAGGAATCCGCCCTGCTCAAGCATGTCGAATTCGTCCATGTGGGGCCGGGTAAGGCGCTGGTCATCATGGTTGGCGGCGACGGCCAGGTGGAAAACCGCATCATCGACATCCCGCCCGGCCTTCCCGGATCGGCGCTGGTGGAAGCCTCGAATTATCTGAATGCGCGGCTGACCGGCCGCACCATCGACGCGGCGCGGGCCGAAATCCTGGCCGAACTGGAAAGCGAGCGGGCGATGCTGGATTCCCTCACCGCCAAAGTGGTGGCGGAAGGGCTGGCGACCATGGCCGGTCCTGGCGGAGCCGACGACAAGGTCCTGATCGTGCGGGGAACCTCGCATCTGCTGGATTCGGTGGAGGCCCAGGCCGATATCGAGCGCATCCGCACCCTGTTCGACGATATCGAACGCAAGGCCGACCTGATCCGGCTGCTGGAACTCGCCAAGGCGGGGGACGGGGTGAGCATTTTCATCGGCTCGGAGAACCGGCTGTTCTCCCTGTCGGGGTCTTCCATCGTAGCCGCGCCCTATGCCAATGCGGCCGGCAAGATCGTGGGCGTGATCGGCGTTCTGGGCCCCACCCGGCTCAATTATGGCCGCATCATTCCCATGGTGGACCATACCGCCAAAGTCATTGGACGGCTGTTGGGATAGCGTTTAAGGAGCTACCGCCCTGTCTCACCAAAGGGCGACAAGGAATATCATGAGCGAAGAAACCGAACAGGAAATGCCCGAAGCCCGGATCGCGGACCAGCCCAGCGATGCCATCGAGGTGCTGAAGGCGGAAGTCGAAAGCCTGCGCGACCAGCGCCTGCGCGCCCTGGCCGAAGCGGAGAATATCCGCCGCCGGGCCGAGCGGGAAAAATCCGAAGCCTCGCAATATGCCGTGACCAAATTCGCCCGCGACATGCTGGCGATCGCCGACAATTTCTCCCGCGCCCTGGCGGCCTGCCCGCCGGAGGTGCGCGCCGCCGCCGATCCGCAAGTGAAAGCCGTGCTGGACGGCGTCGAAGCCACCGACCGGCAATTGCTGGGCACGCTCGAACGCTATGGGGTCAAGCCGGTTTCGACCGAGGATGGAAAGTTCGATCCCAATCTGCATCAGGCCATCGCCGAAGTGCCGGGCAACGGCAAGCCGCCGGGCAGCATCGTCGATGTGGTCCAGTCCGGCTATATGATCGGCGACCGCCTGCTTCGCCCCGCCATGGTGACGGTGGCGCGAAGGGGCGAGACACCGCCGCCCGTCGACACCAAGGCCTGACGGAAAATGGCGGATCTCAACATCGTCGTTGCCGGCGCGTCGGGACGCATGGGCCGCACCCTGGTTCGCGAGATCGCGCAGGCGCCGGGGCTGATACTGTCCGGCGCGCTGGAAGCCGAAGGCCATCCGGATCTGGGCCGCGATGCGGGACAGCTGGCGGGCCTGGCGCCCAATGGCGTCAAGCTCACCGCCGATCCTTTGCCCCTGATCGCCGAAGCGCAGGCGGTGCTGGACTTCACCCGGCCGATGGTGTCGCTGATGCTGGCCGATCTGGCCGCGCAGGCGCGCATCGTGCATGTGATCGGCACCACAGGTTTTGCCAATGGCGATGAGGCCCGCATCGCGGCGGCAGCGCGTCATGCCGTAATCGTGAAGTCCGGCAATATGAGCCTGGGCGTCAATCTTCTGGCGGCGCTGGTGGAGCGGGCGGCGAAGGCGCTGCCCGATTACGATATCGAGATTCTGGAAATGCACCACAAGATGAAAGTGGATGCGCCGTCCGGCACCGCCTTGCTGCTGGGCGCGGCCGCGGCCAGGGGCCGCGACGTGTCGCTGCAGAAAAATTCCGTGCGCGGGCGCGACGGCGATACCGGCCCCCGCAATGACGGCGCCATCGGCTTTGCCTCGCTGCGCGGCGGCACGGTGGTGGGCGAACATCAAGTATTCCTGGCGGGTCCCGGCGAGCACATCGTCTTGTCGCATTCGGCGGAAGATCGTTCGATCTTCGCGCGCGGCGCATTGGCCGCCGTTCGCTGGGGCCATGGCCAAAAGCCCGGTCTCTATGGAATGACCGACGTTCTGGGCCTGTAATGGTCAAGCTTCTCACGCGCGCGGAAATCGAAGAATTCTTCGCGCGTCTGAAGAAGCACATTCCCGATCCCAAGACCGAGCTTCAATACAAGAATCCCTACACTCTGCTGGTCGCGGTGGCGCTGTCGGCCCAGGCCACGGACAAGTCCGTCAACAAGGCGACGGAGCCTTTGTTCAAGACCATCGACACGCCGGAAAAAATGCTGGCGCTGGGCGTGGAAAAGCTCACCGACGCGATCAAGACCATCGGACTTTATCGCGGCAAGGCCAAGAATGTGATCGCGCTGTCGGAAATCCTGCTCGAAAAGCATGGCGGCAAGGTGCCCAAGGACCGCGAAGCGCTTCAGGCGTTACCCGGCGTGGGCCGCAAGACCGCCAATGTGGTGCTAAACGTGGCGTTCGGCGAACCCACCATCGCGGTCGACACCCACATCTTCCGCGTTTCCAATCGCACCGGACTGGCGCCGGGCAAGGATGTGCTGGCGGTGGAACTGAATCTGGAAAAGCGGGTACCGAAGAAATTCAAGCAGCACGCCCATCACTGGCTGATCCTGCATGGCCGTTACACCTGCGTGGCGCGCAAGCCTTTATGCCCGACCTGTGTGGTGCGCGACCTGTGCAACTTCCCGGACAAGACCAAAGAATTGGCGGCGGAAAAGCCGAAGCTCAAGAGCGTTTCGACAAAGCGCTAAGGCATTCCGAATCGGCGGCGGCGCTCTGTCCGCGCGGCATGGTCTCGATATGCTGCACCCTGGCCGGGGTGCCGGTGAAAAAGAAAAACACGCGGCAGGCGCCCGCATCATAGCGCCACATCTCGGTTGCGCCGTCCTTGCGGGTGAAGGCAGGCGTGCCTGCCAAAGCCGTGAGCCGCGCCGCGTCGATACCGGCGAACCCTTGAGGTTCACCTTTCGGCGGAGGTGGCGGGAGCGGCACGGTGGGTTCCAAAGCAGCTTGCGGCAGCGGCGGAGCAGCCGGGCGCGACGGCGCGGCGCAGGCGGCCAAAGCCAACAGCATCAAGCCCGTGAGGATTTTCTTCATGGCCTGTTCCGTGTCCCGTTTCGTGAAAGAGCGTAGTGGAACAGATGCACCATGAAGGCGGTCCCGAACAAGGGCGCCACCAGATTGAGCAAGGGAACCATGCTGGTCAGTGCGATCAAAATGCCGCCGGCCCAGACGGCGCCGCTGTTTTTTCCTCGCAAAATGTCCGCTTCGCCAGGATCGCAATGGCGCAGCGCCGAGAGCTCGAAATATTCCCGCCCCAGCAGCCAGCCATTGGCCGCCACGCTGAGAATTTCGCCCAGGACCGGCAGGCCGATATCGATGGGCAGCAACACCAGATTGACGCCCAAAACCAGGGCCGCGAGCTTCAGCCCCGCGCGCAAGGTCGCCATGAAAGAAGCGGGGGTCGCCATCGTGCCGGGATAATCCCTGGCTTCGATGCGGGCCGCGATCTGATCCAGGAAGAGCGACGCGAACAGGGCCGCGACCGGCGGGCCCAGCACCACGCCGCCGAACAGGAACAAAACCGGCGCCAGCCATTCCAGCGCCCGGTTCACCATGGGATTGCCCAGGACCGGCAGCAGCGAGAGGGCATATTCGGCAAGCGCCAGCGCGCCCGCGAACAACAGGATGGTCAACAGCAACGCCTTGACCACGATCCCGGCAAAAGCGGGATCGAAAATCAGCCTCGCGGCGCGCGCCATGCTTGCGAACATCGCATCCGTCCCGTAATGGCTGTGTTTATAGCGTCTTTCGGAGAGAACATGCCGCCAAAATACGATGTCGCGGGCCTGGGCAATGCGATCATGGACGTGATCGCGGCCGTGGACGATCAATTCCTTCTGGATCATGGCATCGCCAAGGGCGGCATGACCCTGATCGACGAATTTCGCGCCGAGGAACTGCACAGAGCCTTGAAAGACAGCGTGCAGACGGCGGGCGGATCGGCTGCCAACACCATGGCGGGCATTGCCTCCCTGGGCGGCAGCGCGGTCTTTCTGGGCAAGGTGCGCGACGATGTGCTGGGCGCGCGCTTCCGCGAGAGTCTCAAGTCGCTGGGCGTGGATTACACCACGGCCCCTGCTGCGAACGGCTCCTCCACCGCGTCATCCATGATCGCGGTGACGCCGGACGGCCAGCGCAGCATGAACACCTATCTGGGCGCCTGCCGCGAGATGACGCCCGCCGATATCGATGTGCGCGAGGTCGCGGCGGCCAAGATTTTGTATATCGAAGGCTATCTTTGGGACACGGACGATTCCAAAGACGCATCGCGCAAAGCCATTCGTGCCGCCAAAGAGGCCGGCGCGAAAGTAGCGCTCACGCTCTCCGACAGCTTTTGTGTCGGGCGTTTCCGCGACGAATTCCTGGGCCTGATGCAGCACGACCTGGACATCATCTTCGCCAATGAGGCCGAGGCCCATTCGCTGTTCGAGACCGAGGACTTCGCCATCGTGACGGAGCGGATGCAGGCCTGGGGCGGATTGGCTGCGCTGACACGCTCGGCCAAAGGCTGCGTGGTGGTGAAAGGCCCGGACGTTCACGCCGTTCCCGCCGCGCCCGTGGCCAAGGTGGTCGACACCACGGGCGCGGGCGATCTGTTCGCGGCCGGGTTCCTGTTCGGCCTGGCACAGGGCAAAGGCCTGGCCGATTGCGGAAAGCTGGGCGCGCTGGCCGCGGCGGAAATCATTTCGCATTACGGCGCGCGGCCGGAAGTCTCGCTGAAGGACTTGGCGGCCAAGGCCAAGCTGATCTAGCGTCCGGATTTAATCGACGCCGGTTGGTTCACCACCTTGTCATGGCCCGGGAGTTCGTAGCGACAGCGTATGAACGGGCCATGACGTGAGTGCATCTGCTGAGATCGGAGCGTGGTTCAACTGGATGGCCCACACTCCGGTGGGCCATGACAGTTCAGATTTGAATTCCAACTAATCCGGATCCTAGCTGCCAATATAATGCAGCACGACCTCGCGGCTGTGCGGGGCGTCGCGGTGCTCGAACAGATAGAGCCCCTGCCAGGTGCCCAGCATGGGCTTGCCATGCCGGACCGGAATTGCCACGGACGTTGCGGTCAACGCGGAGCGAATGTGAGACGGCATGTCATCCGGTCCTTCCGCCGTGTGGCGGAAATCCATGCCCTTACGCGCCAGTTGGGCAAAGAAATCCTGCAGATCCTTCTGCACATCGGGATCGGCATTTTCCTGTATCAGCAGCGACGCCGAAGTGTGGCGAACAAAGCAGGTGAGAAGCCCGTCGCCGATTTTCTCGGCGGCGGCGAATTTCGCCACGTCCTCGGTGAATTCGTAAAGCCCGGGGCCATGGGTGGATATGCGGACGGTATGGAACGCCTGTTTCACGCTCTTTTCCGTAAGTAGACATAAAGCGCGCCATCGCCGCCATGGCGGCGATGGGCCGGACCCGACCCGGAGATCAACGCCGCAAACTCTTTTTCGTTCAGCCAGCGCGGTACCATCTGTTTCAGCACGCCATGCGGGACGCGCATCCATTCGGCGCCTTCGTGATGCTTGGGATTTCCCACCCCCGTGATCACCAGCGCCAGCCGGACACCGCGCGATTGCGCGCCCGCCAGAAAGGATAGAAGCGTGGCGTGCGCCACGGCTTCCGTCATGCCGTGCAAATCAATCCGCGCGCCGGGCGTGAGCTGTCCTCGTTTGAGCTTCGCGGTCGTATTTCCGTCCAACCCGCTCGACTTGGCCGCTACGCTTTTGCGTTTTATCAGCTTCGGCGTGACCGCCTTGAGCGGCCTAGGCTCATCGATATGCGTCTTGAACAGCTTGCGCTCGTCGTCGGTGGTGCGGCGTTTCATGGCGAAAAGCTTTTTCCCAGCCGGGCCGCCACCGCATTGGGCAGCAATACAAACATGCGGCCCTGCGCTTTCATTTCACCCGCCCGCCGCTCCGCCGCATCGCCAAAACCGAAATAGACATCGCCCCGCACCGGGCCGCGAATAGCGCCGCCGGTATCTTGCGCGATCAGAAGCGCCCTTACCGGATCGGCGGCCACATAATAGGGCGCGCCCAGCGCATTCTTGCGCAGATCGATTGCCATGCTGCCCATCGGCGTCAGAGGCACGCCCTGGACACCATTGCTGCCCAGTGACGTGTCTCCCAGCGCCTTCTCCTCAAAGAAAATGAAAGACTGGTTCGCGTCCATCACGCCCTGCGCCAGTTGCGGATGGGCTTTCAGCCAGTCGCGGATGGTCGCCAGCGAGATTTTCTCTTTTTCCAATTCGCCCTTGGCCAGCAGCACCCGGCCGATAGCGGTGTAGGGGCGGCCATTCGTGCCGGCATAGGCGATGCGGACCGAGGTGCCGTCGCCGAATTGCACCCGGCCCGAACCCTGGATCTGCAGGAAGAACAGCGCCACCGGATCGTCGCACCAGAACAGGATTTTCGCGGCCGCCAGTCCCTTGGCATTGATGTCGGCGCGGTTGGCGTATGGCACCAAACTCTGACCGTTCAACCGTCCGGAGATATGCTCACCTTTGAACTGATCCGAGAATTGGCCGAGATCGACCTTGATCAGATCGGACGGCAGGCCATAGACCGGGGTCTGAAATGCGCCTTGGTGTTTGCGGCTGCCGCGGATTTCCGGTTCGTAATAGCCGGTGAACAATCCCTGGCCTGACAATGCATAGGGCGTGAAATTCTTTTCGAAATAGACGCGCGCATTGTCCGCCTGTACGGCGCAGACAGTCTGCCAATCCGCTGCGGTGCCGGCATAATCGCCGATATGTTCGGCAGGCGGTTTTTCCGCGATGACGGCGCAGCTGCGGCGGAACGCGGCCAGTGCGGAGGCGAGATCGGCATCACGCCAGCCGGGCAGATCGGAAAATTGCACGACCGTCAGAAACGGTGGCGGTGATGGCGGAAGAGAGACCGGCGCCGGGCGACGGCTCAGCCACCACCAGGCGAACACGCCCAGCACCAGCGCGCCAAGCGCTATCGCGACAAGCTTGCGGTTCAGGGCAGGGCGCCGCTGGTTGCCACCAAAGTCCAGGTGGGGCTGGAAGAACCGATCTGGCGGGCGAAGGTCCACACGTCCGTGACGTCACGCTGGACATAGTCGCTGGCCGATGGCGCGCCATGGGCGAATTGGGCGCGGAAGGACACCGTGATCTCGGCGGTCTGGCCCGCCAAGGTGGCTTCCACGATGCGCGCATCGGTGAGGCCCGCCAGGGTTTCGGGCGGCGGCGTCCCGGCGCGGGCGGTGATGTCGGCGTCGAAGACCTTGTAGACTTCGTCGGACAAAAGCGGCTTCAGGCTGGCCCGGTCGCCCGACGCGAAAGCCTTGAGGATCAACTCGTAAGCGGTCTTCGCCCCGCTGAGGAAATGGCCGGTTTCAAAGCTGGGGTCGGCCAGCTGGATATCGAACAGGCTGCGGGCCTGGGGTTCGGCGGGCCGGTCCGCCGGAGGCGCCCGCAAGGCGGACGCGGCGGGCGAGGCCGCGCGCTCGTCGCGGGGTTGAGGCTCGTGACCCGTCCGCCGGCCCAGAATGGTGTAAAGCCGGAACAGGACCACGCCCGCGACCATCGCCGCGATCAGGATCTCGATCAGTTGCGCGTCGGCCATTTCCAGGGAGCCAAACATGAGAGGAACCCTAACGCCGGGGAACCCTGGGGTCCAGAACCGGCTTTAAACGATAACGCCGCAGCCCCGGATTTGGCGGCTTTTCCTTGTCGGGGGCGCATCGCCATGGTAACGCGCGGGCCGCGATCGATGGAAAAACACGCATGAGCAGCGACGGAAACACAAATCCCGCCCAGGGCGAAGGCTCGCCCGCCCTTCCCGCTTTCCAGGTGGTGGGTCAGTACATCAAGGATCTGTCGTTCGAAAATCCCGGCGCGCCGGCCGGCCTCACTGAGCGGCCCCAGATCGATTTCGGCGTCGATGTCCAGGCACGGCGCGGCGACGACCAGCATTTCGAAGTGGAACTGAAGCTGCGCGTGCATGCCAAAAGCGATACCCGTCAGCTCTTTTTGCTTGAACTGGCCTATGCCGGCCTCTTCCGGTTGCAGAATATTCCCGAAGACGCGATGCAGCCGGTGCTGCTGATCCAGGCCCCGCACATGCTGTTCCCCTTCGCCCGCCGCATCGTGGCGGATGTGGTCCGGGATGGCGGCATGCCGCCTTTGATGATCGAGCCGATCGATTTCGTGGCGCTGTACCAGGCCAAGATGAGCCAGGCCGTGGCGCAGCCGCCGGCCGGTACCGCCTAAGTCGGAAACAAGTCCCCGTCCCTATCTCCTCATGGTGGGCCCGCCGAACCATGAGGACAGCATGAATCTCCCGCCGCTCGCGCGAAATGGTCCACCGGACCATTTCGAAAGCGCTCCGCGCCCTTCGACAGTCGTTAGGCGCCTAGCGGCAGCGCAAGGCGCGCGTTGCGCGACCAGGGTGAGGTCGCGGCGTTTCAGTTCGCGGCCAGCTTCCAGATCGCGCCTTCGCCCAGTTCGGCGGCGACAAAGGCTGCGTGACGGGCAGCTTCCTCCGGCGTGATGCGGGGCGGAAGCGGCACGGGCCGCTGACGCGCGCCGGCGCGGTCTTCGTCTTTGGCCTGGGCTGCCGTTTCGACTGGGGCCAGCGCCAACCCGCGCTGACGGCCGCCCACCAGCTCCAGATAGACCTGCGCCGTCAACTCGGCGTCCAGCAGCGCGCCATGCTTGGAACGGGCGGTCAGGTCGATGCTGAAGCGCCGGCACAGTTCGTCCAGCGAATAGCGCGCGCCGGGAATTTTGCGCTTGGCGATTTCGATCGTGTCGATGGTGCGCGCCATCGACAGCGGCGTGCGGCCCGCGCGGGTCAGTTCGGCATTGATGAATTTCATGTCGAAGCTGGCATTGTGGATCACCAGCACCGCCTCGCCGACGAATTCCAGAAACTCGTCCGCCACATGGGCGAATAGCGGCTTGTCGGCCAGGAATTCGGTGGAAAGGCCGTGAACCTTTTGGGATTCGATGGGCACGTCCCGTTCCGGATTGAGATAAAATTGCAGGCTGCGGCCGGTGGGAAAATGATCTTCCAGCTCCACCAGGCCGATTTCCACGATCCTGTGGCCCTCGCCCGGTTCGAAGCCCGTGGTTTCCGTATCGAAAACGATTTCACGCATGAGGATTCTTTTCTGCCGCTCTCGCTCGCACGAACGCGGCTAACTTCGCCCGGATATCCGCCAGGATCATTTTCACCTGTTGGCGGGCGTGATCCAAGCCCTTGTCGGTGATCACCACATAATGTGCCTGTTGACGCTTTTGCGCATCGCCGAGCTGGCGTGCCTTGAGCGCCTCGAATTTTTCCGCCGTCATTCCCGGCCGCGACAACACGCGGGCCCGCTGCACCGCTTCCGGCGCGCTCACCACCACCACCGCATCCACCTCCGCGTTCGCGCCGGTCTCGAACAGAAGGGGAATGTCGAAAAGAATGATGGGGGCGCTGGCCGAATTCCGGAATCCGTCCCGCTCCGCCGCCACCAGGGGATGAACCAGGGCTTCCAGTTTCTTCAGCGCGGCGGGATCGTTCACCACCGCCGCCGACAGCGCCGCGCGATCCACCGCGCCATCTTTCACCGTGCCGGGAAATGCGCGGGCGATCATGTCGACCGCCGCGCCGCCCTTGCCATAGAGCCGGGCGATGGCGGCATCGGCGTCATGCACCGGCACGCCTTCGGCCGCGAACAATTTGGCGGTCTCGCTCTTGCCCATGCCGATCGAGCCCGTCAACCCAATGACAAAGGGCTTAGGCATGAAGCGCCTTTTCCAGATGGGCGCGCAAACCCGGCGTCACTTTCGGCGTCGCGCCGAAGAAGGCCTCGAAGGACGGCGCGGCCTGATGCATCAGCATGCCCAGGCCATCGATGGTTTTCAGGCCCCGCGCCTTGGCGGCTTTCAGCAACGGCGTTTCCAGCGGATTGTAAACGATGTCGAGCACCGCGCCGCCTTTGCGCAACAAGGACAGGTCCAGATCCAGCGGCGCATGGCCTTTCATGCCAGCGCTGGTGGCGTTGACGATGAGATCCGCGTGGCCCGCGATATTCGCCCAGTCCTCGAGCGCACCGGGCTGTATGTCGCTCATCACCACCTTCTTCAACGCCATGGTGAGTTGCACGGCCTTGTCGGGGCTGCGATTGAGAAGGTGGATGCGGCCCACCTTCAAGGCATCGAGTGCCAGCAGCGCGCCGCGCGCCGCACCGCCTGCGCCCAGCAGCACCACGGTCTTGCCCTGAAGGCCGCCCATGTCCTGGCGCAACGATTCCCGCAGGCCCACCGCATCGGTGTTGCGGCCTTCGATGCGGCCGCCGGCATGGAAAATCAGAAGATTGGCGGCGCCCGCGGCCTCTGCGGCGGCATCGCGGCTATGCGCCAATGCGAAAGCTGCTTCCTTGTGGGGAACGGTGACATTCACGCCCCGGAACCCGGCGCGTTGCAAGCTTGCGATCACACGGGCGAAATCCTCGCGCGGCACACCGAGGGGCACCAGCGCGCCATCGATCTTGAGTTCCTCCAGCCAATAGCTATGCAGCAGGGGCGAGAGAGAATGGCGAATGGGCCAGCCCACCACGCCTGCGATTTTACCGGCGCCGGTCAGTATCATGTTTCCAGCAATCCCTGTGCCCGCAATGCCGCCAGAACTTCAAGCAAGGGCAGCCCAAGAATGGAAAAGTAATCGCCTTCGACCTTTTGGAAAAGCTGGGCCCCGAAACCTTCGAAATGATACCCGCCCACCGAACTGAGCGGCTTTTCGCCTTCGCGGGCCAGATAAGCGTCGATGAAAGCCTCGCTGAGAGGCCGCACCGTCATCCGGGCTATGGATGTGTGCCGCCACAGGATCTTGCCATCCCTGGCCAGGGCCGCGGCCGATATCAGCTGGTGGGTCCGGCCTGAAAGCCGCAGCAGCAAGGCCTTGAGCGCGGCCAAGTCCCGGCTTTTGCCCAGGATTTCCGGTCCCAGCTCCAGGACCGAATCCCCGCCCAGCACGGTTTCGCCGGGCCGCAGCCGCGACACTGCGGCTGCTTTCTCGCCGGCCAGCGCTTCGGCGATGGTGCGGCCATCCCCACCGCCCGCGATCAAACCGCGCATCAGCGCCGGCTCGTCGATATCGGCCGGGGCCACGATGAAATCGACGCCCGCGGCACGGAGCAGGGATTGGCGGGAGGCGCTGGCCGAAGCGAGCACCAAAGGGCTCACGCCCGTTTCTCCTGCCGCTCGGTGAGAAGGTTCATGACCGCGGCCGCGGTTTCTTCGATGGAGCGGCGCGAGACATCGATCTGGGGCCAGTCATGACGCTCGAACAATTTGCGGGTGTTGGCGATTTCGGCGCGCACCGTGTCGAGATCGATGTAATTGGTGTCGCGCTCCTCGCCCATGGTGGTCAGGCGATTGCGCCGCACCTGGACCAGCCGGTCCGGCGATACCCACAGGCCGACGATCATCGGACCCTTGGCCTGGGTCAGTGGAGCGGGCAGCGTCATGCCGGGAACCAGAGGAATGTTGGCGGCCCGGATACCGCGAATGGCCAGATAGACGCAGGTCGGCGTCTTGGAGGTGCGGCTGGCGCCCACCAGGATCACTTCGGCTTCATGGATCGTGTCCAGGGACTGGCCGTCATCATGCTGAATGGTGAAGTTCAGCGCCTCGATACGGGCCAGATAGCGCTGGTCCACTTCATGCTGGCCGCCGGGACGGTGGGTTTCGGCGATGCCGAGGAATTTCGACAGCTCCATCACCGGCCGCTCCATCACATCCACACAGGCGATGTTCAGGCTGCCGCAGCGGGTTAGCAGCATTTCCCGCAGGCGCGGATTGACCAGGGTGAAGAACACCAGGCCGGGGCTGATGGCGATATGATCGATGGAGCGGTTGAGCTGATGCTCGCTGCGCACCAGAGCGTAGGAATGAACCTGAACGTCGACACCTTCGAATTGCGCCAGCGCGGCATTGGCGATGGCATTGAGGGTCTCGCCGGTGGCGTCCGACACCAAATGGATATGGAATTTTTGCTCCACAAACTATTCCCGATTTCTCCACGGATCGGGTTTATGCCCTCTTCGGCTCGCTGTGGACAGCGCCAAATGGTGGACATCTGTGCGCAAGCCGGGGCGGGCTGTGATCGCCTCTTTGGGCAAAGTGGCACAGCCCCCTTCCCGCCAAGCTCTTGAGTCGCTTCAATTGAGCCCCTAGATCGGGCGGATACCAACCGAAGCCTCCACAGCCCACAGGCCTTACATCATCCTCATCACCTTAATAGGTAGAGTCTTGTTATGAAGGTTGCCTTGTGAAGACGGGGATTGTCCTTTTCAACCTGGGTGGACCCGATGGCCCGGAGGCTGTCGAGCCTTTCCTGCGCAATCTGTTTTCCGATCCCGCGATCATTTCCTTGCCGGGGATCGTGCGGTTGCCGCTGGCGCGCCTGATCGCGCGGCGGCGCGCGCCTTTTGCCCGCGCCATCTACGATCATATGGGCGGCCGTTCGCCCATCCTGGAAGAAACCCAGGCGCAGGCCAGAGCATTGGAAGCCGCGCTTGGTCCCGATGCCAAGGTGGTGGTGGCGATGCGTTGCTGGCATCCCTTCAGCGACGGCGCGGCGGAAGCCTTGCGCCGTTTCGCGCCGGACCGGATTGTTCTTCTGCCGCTTTATCCGCAATTCTCCACAACCACCTCCGCATCGTCTTTCCTGGATTGGGAACGGGCGGCGCGCAAAGCCGGCCTGACGGCGCGCACCACCCGGATCTGCTGTTATCCGTCGAATGGGGGTTTTATCGCCGCCGCCGCCGCGAAAATCCGCGCCGCGATGGAAAATCCCGCTCCCGGTGTTTCCTATCGCCTGCTGTTGTCGGCGCATGGCTTGCCTAAGCGGACGATTGAAAAAGGCGATCCCTATCAATTTCAGGTGGAGCAGACCGCCAAGAGCCTTGTGGATGCGTTGGGGATAAGAGATCTGGACTGGAATGTCTGTTATCAAAGCCGGGTGGGGCCGCTGAAATGGCTGGAGCCATCCACCGACGGTGAAATCCGCCGTGCCGGCCAGGACGGCAAGGGTGTGGTGGTGGCGCCGATCGCTTTTGTCAGCGAGCATTCCGAAACCTTGGTGGAACTGGATATCGAATACCGCAAGCTTGCGCGGGAAGCGGGCGTTCCGGATTACCGCCGCGCCGGCACGGTGAGCGCCGATCCCGCCTTCATTGACGGTTTGTCCAATCTGGTGAGAAAAGCCTTGGCAGACGGTGTCTGCGTCAACGACAATGGCGGCCGGATCTGCCCGTCGGCATCCAAATTCTGTGGTTATCGGGAGGAATGATGGATTCCGTTCGCAATGCGCTGGCCGATTACATCGACTGGATTGTGGCGTTTCACATCATCGCCGTGATCGCCTGGATGTCGGGCATGCTCTATCTGCCCCGGCTGTTTGTGTATCATACCCAGACACAGCCCGGCTCGGAGGGTTCGGAGCGCTTCAAGGTGATGGAGCGCAAATTGCTCCGGGGGATCATCAATCCCTCCATGATCGCGGTGTGGATTTTGGGGCCGACCCTGGCCTGGCTGACCGGCGCCTATCTCGACGTCTGGTTGCAGATCAAATTCGTCCTGGTGATCATCCTGAGCGGTATTCACGGCTTTCTGGTGCGCTGCTGGCGGAATTTCCAGGCCGACCGCAACACCCGGTCCGAGCGGTTCTACCGGGTCCTGAACGAAGTTCCGGCGGTATTAATGGTTTTGATCGTAATCCTCGCCGCAGTTAAGCCATTTTCCTGACAAGCGCTGACCTTTCCAATTTTTCAATAATGTTTGGTGCGTCTTGGTCATGCCCCTCCCTCCCCATGCGAAGCATGCTGATAGGGGAGGTGGCTTTAGCACGCTCTCGAGCGTGTGAAGGCCGGAGGGGGAATTTGCAAAGCCCGCAAATCACGGTATAAGTGACCCGTTCTCCAGACCCGCGCGGCATCTGTCTGATAGATGCTCAAGGCCGGACGGCCGGTGCGGGTCCCAACCTTTCCCGATGAATCGTTTCTGGCGCCAAAGCCCGCTTCATCGGACCAATCTCCGTTCTAGGTGTTTTCATGACCGTCCAAGAAGGCCTGCAGGCGATGAAGCTGCAGGATCTCAAGAATAAAAAGCCCGCCGATCTGCTCGCCTTTGCCGAGGAACTCGAAATCGAGAACGCCTCGTCCATGCGCAAGCAGGACATGCTGTTCGCGATCCTCAAGGAGCTCGCCGAACGCGATGTCGAGATCATGGGCCAGGGCGTGGTCGAAACCTTGCAGGACGGTTTCGGCTTCCTGCGCTCGCCGGAATCCAATTATCTGCCGGGTCCGGACGACATCTATGTTTCGCCCTCGCAGATCCGCCGCTTCGGCCTTCGCACCGGCGACACGGTGGAAGGCCCGATCCGCGCGCCCAAGGATGGCGAGCGCTATTTCGCCCTGCTCAAAGTCTCGACCATCAATTTCGAGGACCCGGAGCAGATCAAGCACAAGGTCCATTTCGACAATCTGACGCCGCTCTATCCCACCCGCTGGCTGAAGATGGAGCTGGACGACCCCACCATCAAGGACAAGACCGGCAGGGTGATCGACATCGTGTCGCCCCAGGGCATGGGCCAGCGCGCCCTGATCACCGCCCCGCCCAGGACCGGCAAGACCGTGATCCTGCAGAACATCGCCAAGGCGATTTCGGCCAATCACCCGGACGTCTATCTGATCGTGCTTCTGATCGACGAGCGGCCGGAAGAAGTCACCGACATGCAGCGCACGGTGAACGGCGAAGTGATCTCGTCCACCTTCGACGAGCCCGCCACCCGCCACGTCCAGGTCGCCGAAATGGTGATCGAAAAGGCCAAGCGCCTGGTCGAGCACAAGCGCGACGTGGTGATCCTGCTCGATTCGATCACCCGCCTGGGCCGCGCCTACAACACCGTGGTCCCGAGCTCGGGCAAGGTGCTGACCGGCGGTGTCGACGCGAACGCGCTGCAGCGCCCGAAGCGGTTCTTCGGCGCGGCACGCAACGTCGAGGAGGGTGGGTCGCTGACGATCATCGCAACCGCGCTCATCGACACCGGTTCGCGCATGGACGACGTGATCTACGAGGAGTTCAAGGGCACGGGCAACTCCGAGATCCACCTCGATCGCCGCATCGCCGAGAAGCGCGTTTTCCCGGCCGTGAACATCAACCGCTCCGGCACGCGCCGCGAGGAGCTGATCACGGCACCG
>CALMGU010000127.1 GCA_937865685.1 uncultured Alphaproteobacteria bacterium
TCAACGTCAAAGCCGGCAAAATCACTCATCCCGCCGTCGCCAACGCACTCAAACTTTGATGCCCGCCCTGAAAGACACGGCGCTCCTGCGCGACCGTTCCTTTGTCAACGGCCAATGGATCGAGGGGGCCTCCGCGAAGCGCTTCGCCGTCACCAATCCCGCAACCGGCGAGCGGCTTGCCGATGTCGCCGATTGCGATGGCGCGGACACGCAAGCGGCGATCCAGGCGGCAGCCGACGCGTTGCCGGGCTGGAAGCGAAGAACCGCCAAGGAACGCAGCGCCATCCTGCGCCAATGGTTCGGCCTCATCATGGCCGCGCAGGAAGATCTGGCGCAGCTGATGACCGCCGAACAGGGCAAACCCCTGTCGGAATCGCGGGGCGAAATCGCTTACGCGGCCTCTTTCATCGAATGGTTCGCCGAGGAAGCCAAGCGCGCCTATGGCGATGTGATTCCGGCGGTGCAATCCGGCAAGCAGATCCTGGTGCTCAAGGAAGCCATCGGCGTGGTGGCCGCGATCACGCCGTGGAATTTTCCGGCCGCGATGATCACCCGCAAAGTGGCGCCGGCGCTGGCAGCGGGTTGCAGCGTCGTGGTCAAGCCCAGCGAGGAAACGCCGCTATCCGCCCTCGCCCTGGCCGAACTGGCCCATCGCGCCGGATTTCCCCCCGGCGTGTTCAACATCATCACATCGACGAGCGCGGCCGAAGTCGGGCTGGAGCTGACGCAAAATCCGCTGGTGCGGAAATTCTCCTTCACCGGCTCGACGCCGGTGGGGAAAAAGCTGATGGCCCAATGCGCCTCGACGGTGAAGAAAGTATCGCTGGAATTGGGCGGCAATGCGCCCTTCATCGTGTTCGACGATGCCGATCTGGACGCGGCCGCCGACGGCGCCATGGTGAGCAAATACCGCAACATGGGCCAGACCTGCGTCTGCGCCAACCGCATCCTGGTCCAGGACAAGGTCCATGACGCTTTTGTCGAAAAGCTGCACGACCGGGTGGCGAAGCTGAAGCTGGGCAATGGCAATGCGGAGAATGTGGCCCAAGGCCCGCTGATCAACGCAAAGGCCATCGACAAGGTGGAACGCCTGGTCGCCGATGCTTTGCAAAAAGGCGCCAGGCTGGTATCCGGCGGCAAGCCATCGGAGTTGGGCGGGACCTTCTACGAGCCCAGCATCCTGACGGGCGTGACCACGGACATGCGGATGGCACGGGAAGAAATCTTCGGCCCCGTCGCCGCGATCTACCGCTTCCAGAACGAACAGGAAGCGATCGTCATGGCCAACGATACCGAATATGGCCTGGCCGCCTATTTCTATGCCCGCGATGTGGGCCGGATCATGCGCGTCGCCGCGCAGCTGGAGTATGGCATGATCGGGATCAATGACGGCCTGATCTCGACCGAGGTGGCGCCATTCGGCGGCGTCAAGGAATCCGGCATCGGCCGCGAAGGCTCCAAATACGGCATGGAAGATTTCCTGGAAATCAAATATCTATCGCTGGGCGGTCTCAACGCCTGACTCAAGATCGCGCCAACCGACCCGTTCTGCGATCCGGAGCCATCATGACGAAGATACAGAGAATCGATCCCGGTCCCCGTCTCAGCGAAGCGCTGATCTGCGGTGAGCGCTTTTATACGTCCGGACTGGTGGCGGATGATGGGATCGGGCCTTCGGTCTATCTTCAGACCAAGGACATTCTCCGCCAGATCGATTCACTCCTGCAGCAAAACCGGACCGACAAGACCAGAATCCTCAAAGCCAATATATGGCTGGCGGATATCGGGTCATTCGATGAGATGAACAAGGCCTGGGACGAATGGGTTGTTCCCGATCAAACGCCGGTTCGCGCGACGGTCGAAGCCAAGTTGGCCGATCCCATCTACAAAGTGGAGATCATGTTCGAAGCTTTGCTGGGCGATTAGCTCGGCGTTCAACGCGGACATCTGAGTAAATTCGGAAGATCGCGCGCATCCGCGGTTTGATCCAGCTTTAGAACCACATTCTCGATCTCTGCTACCCGGGATGCGGACAGAACCAGTCCTGCTAGATCGCGGAATTTGGCGATCAACTGTTCGTCGGCCAAGGGATTTGCGGGGCTTCCGGAGGGAAATTCCACAATCGCCCTGTAGCGCCGCCCATCTTTTGCGACGAGCGTGACGGCGGGCTCATCCGCATCGGCCATGCCAGGATCGATCCGCACCGCGATCCGGTCGAGCCATGCCTGGATCTCCGGCGACGACCATCTGTCCGGCTCCAGTTCTGCCGGCCCGACCTTGCCGAACTGAAGCTCCGCGGCGATCGCATAAGGCAGGCTCATCTGGGCCTGCGCCCGCGAGGCGACAGACGTGCCGCCGCACATCCCGAACTGAAAGCTGCTCATCTCCACCTCGATGGCGGCAATGGCCTCCAAATGGTGCGCCGCGCGCAATTGCCGGACGGCATCAATGGCCGAATGCGTTCCCCGGCAAGTGGCATAAGGCTTGATCGAGCAGCGGTCGAGCCGCCACGCCTCCCCGAACGCTTCGGTCAGAAGATGCGGCGCCGACTGGCCCGGCGAGAAGGTCTTGAAGAAACTTCCCCAGGCTTCGGGTTCGAATATCTCGGTTGGCCCCGTGAATTCGCTGGCCGCCAGCAAAGCCGCCGTGAGACCGCCTTCGACCGCGCGGCCGGGATGAAGTTTTTTTGTCTGGCTTCCGTCATGGATGAAGGCCCAGGTTCCGCCCGCAAAGGAGCAGGAAATGCCGAGCGCCTGTTCCAGCCGTGGCGCATCGAGATCGAGCAGCAATCCAGCCGCGGCCGCCGCGCCGAACACACCGCAGGTTCCGGTCGAATGCCAGCCAAGACCGTTATGCGTTTCATAACCGCCCACCGCTTCCAGAACGCGGCGGCCAACTTCATAGCCCATCACCATGGCGGTCAGCAGGCGCCGACCCGAAACCGCTTCGGCCAATTCCGGCAGGATCGCAAGCGCCGCCGGCACCACCACGGCGCCCGAATGATCGCAGCCCCCGGAATCGTCCAGCTCCAGCGCATGCGCCGAGACGCCATTGATGAAGCCGGCCGAGCGAACACTTATATCATGTGGCATGCCCCACACCGCCGACCGGCCCCCATCGGTCTGAAGGCCAAGACCCCGCCAGATGCGCTGGGTTTCCGGCGATGCCGAGCCCGCCAATCCCGCGCCGATGGTATCAAGCAGATGCAGTTTGGCCTTATGCACCGTGGACGCCGGAAAATCGGAAAAGCGGACCTGGCACAGCCTGTCCGCCAACATTCCGGCAAAACCCTTATCGCGCGTCACGGACTTCTCGCTGATAGGCGGCAAAGACATTGAGCGGATGATCGGGCTCCGGCGCGTGGGCATTGTTGGCCATGTGCCATTGGGCAACCTCGTCCGCCGTGGCGACCCAGACATCGCCGCAGGATTGAATATGCCGGATCATCGCTTCCACCAGCCCGATCCGTCCGGGCGTTCCCGTCATTTCGGGGCGCAGCTGCAAGACGAAACAGGCGCCGAATTTCCGGTAAGCCTCGAACTCCGCGATCCAGTTCGCCAAAACGCCGCCATAGGACGCGATGCGGCCGAGCCCCTTGGGAAAGGGCGGCGTGAAGTTGAACTGGAAATAAGGCCGGTCCTCCAGTTCGAGATGCACGGGAATTTCCACCAGCGACGAAGAATGCAGATAAGGCACGTCGTCGCCATTGAGCGATGCCGACCAGAGAAAACCTGCTTCTTTCAGGATATGATCGAAGCCGTCCGGCCATGCCCCGATGGGCAGCCTGAAGCCGGCCGGCGGCCGGTCGCTGACATTTTCCAGCGCACGGCGCGACCGCTCCAGAAGCGCGAGCGAGTCGCCGCGCGGCAGCGTGTCATGCCGCTCGAACGCCCAGCCATGGCTTTCCAATTCATGTCCGGCACCCGCAACGGCACGAAGCAGCGCTCCGTGCGTCTCGGCCACCTCGCCTGGGACAAACCAGCTGGTGCGAATAGCGGCGTCTTCAAATGCCCGGCACAATCGTTCGACGCCGCGCCGGGCGCCATAAAGCCACACGGAACGGCTTTTGGCGCGTCCGGCCAGGTCCGGCGCTTTGGCCACCGCATCCATGCCGTCATCGAAAATCACGGAGATGATGGCTGCAGCCCGCTTGCCTCGCGGCCATGCGACCCCGGAGTCTGAAGGCGCGGCGCTCACGACACCTCCCCACTCTCGGCGATCCACCAGCGGGCAATCTCGGCGCCATGCGCGACCCACACATCCGGGCGTTCATTGATCTCCCGGAACAGGCCTTCCAGAATTTGCAGCCGCCCCGGCTTGGCGACGATTTTGGGATGAAAAATGGTGGTCCAACATAGACCGTCGCGGTGATAGCCCAGAAATTCCTGGCGCCAATTCTGCTCCACCAGCCGGTAATCCGATATCCGGTCGAGCCCGGTGGGAAAATCCGGATCCTCGAAATAGGCCAGCGCCGTATAATCGTCGATGTCCCAGCGGGCCGGGATTTCGACCAGTCCCCTGGCGCCATCCGCGCGGACGTGAAAATAAGGGCGATCGTCGCCGCGCATGGAACTGGAATAGATCACGCCGAATTCCGTCAGCATGCCGGCGGTCTCATCGCTCCAATCCCCGGAGGGCGTGCGAAAACCCAGCGGCTTGACGCCCAGCCGGGTTGCGAAAACATCGCGCGACCGGCCCATGATTTCGCGCTGCTCTTCCAAGGAGCAATCCTTGAACACTTCGTGCCGGTGGCCGTGATAGGCGAGTTCGTGACCCTCTTTCAAAATCCGTTCACACCGGCCCGGCCAATGGAGCACCACCCAGGTAGGAACGAAAAAGGTCGCTTTCAGCGCATGGGCTTTCAGAAGATCAAGCAGCCGGGGCAGCGCCCGCCAGGGCCCATAGGCCCCTTCGGTGAAATAGCGCAGATTGCGGCTGAGGCTGCCATCCAGCATGGCATCGCCAGTCGGTCCGTCGAGATCGAATGCCAGCGCCGCCGCGCATTGCTTGCCGCCGGGCCAGGACGGTTTGGTGGAGCGGGGGAAAGACAATGCCATTACGTAATCCCGTCCGCGCCCGCTATTTGACGCTATTGACGGTGATCGCCGGAATGGCGTTCTTGGTCAGGCCCCATTTGGCCAACAGCTTGCCATAGTCGCCGCTCTTGACCAGATCGTTCAGGACCTTGACCAGGGCGTCGCGCAATTGCGGATTGCTTTTGCTGACGCCGATCCCGAAAACGTCGTTCTTGAACAGTGGATCGCCCACCATAATGTAGGTGTTGGGCTCGATCCGCATCTGATAGGCGATGGTTTCGATCCCCTGCACCACTCCGTCATAGCGGCCCTGCTTCATGCCCAGGCGCGCCGCGTTGGAATCTTCGGTGCCCTCATAGGTGATCGCAGGGCGGCCCTTGGCGACGCAATTATCCGTGCTCCATTTGGGCACATCGACCGAGAAGCTGGTGCTGCGGCTGCCGGCGATCTTCTTCCCGCAGAAATCGGCCGGCGTCTTGAATGCCTTCGCCTTGCTGTTCAGCGTGAAAAGGATCGGGCCGGTGGTGATATAATCGATAAAATCCATGCTGGCCCGGCGTTTCACATTGTCGCTCATGCCCGACAGAATGACGTCGCCGCGCCGTGTCTGAAGGCTGCTTTGCAGCTGCGCGAAAGCGGCCTGCGACCAACTATCCTTCAGCCCCATTTTGGCGGCGATGGCCTTTCCCAGGTCGATATCGAAACCGCTGAGCGCGCCGGTCTTGGGATCGACGAACTCCATGGGCGGATAGATGGGATTGGTGAGGAAACGGATTTGCCCGGGGCTCACCAGATTGAGAGACGCTTCCGCCGAAGCAGGGCCCGCGCCCAAAAGACCCAAGACCGGCACCAGCAACCAGATCGAATGCTTCATTCCTCGATACCCCTTGGGCGGCCCCATTTACAGGACCGCCGATATGAAACTCGCAACGCGCGGGTTTTGCGGACGCACGATCATATCCTCCGGCGAGCCGGCCGCAATGACGGCGCCGCCATCCATGAAGATCACGCGGTCGGCGACCTCGCGGCAGAACGCGATCTCATGCGTGACCACGACCATGGTCATGCCGGTTTTGGCCAGCTCTTTCATCACGCTCAAGACCTCGCCCACCAGCTCCGGATCCAGCGCCGAAGTGGGCTCGTCGAACAGGATGATCTTGGGACGCATGGCCAAGGCCCGCGCGATCGCCACGCGCTGTTGTTGCCCACCCGACAATTCGTTGGGATAGGCGGCGGCCTTCACCGCCAGGCCAACCCGCTCCAAAAGCGCCAGGGCTTCCTTGCGGCATTCTTCCGCCGGGCGCCTCTGGACCCGCACTGGCCCTTCCAGAAGATTTTCCAGGACCGAGCGATGGGGGAAAAGGTTGAAACGCTGAAAAACCATGCCGACATTCTGCCGCTGGCGGGCAATCTGGGCGTCGCCGAGCGGCACCAGCGTTTCGCCGCTTCGTCGGTATCCCGCGATTTCACCATCCACCGTGATGACGCCGCCATCGATGCTTTCCAATTGCGAGGCGCATCGCAGCAAGGTGCTTTTCCCGGAGCCCGAAGGCCCGATGATGCAAACCACTTCGCCCCGGTCCACGGAAAGGCTGACATCCTTCAATGCCTGAAAGGCGCCGTAATATTTCTGAACATGAATGGCCTGCAGGATGGGCGGCATCACGCCGCTCCCATGGCGGCAGGACCATCCGGCAAAGCCTTTGGCGCGTCCGCGGCCCGGCCCCAGCCTTTCGAGAAATATTTCTCGATATAGCTTTGGCCGATACCGAGGACGGTGACGATCACCATGTACCAGATGCCAGCCACGATCAGGAGTTCGATCACACGCGAATTCGCGTAATAGACGTCTCCCACCGTGCGCAAGACTTCGGAATATTGAATGACGCTGGCCAAAGATGTCAGCTTGACCATGCCGATGGTCTCGTTGCCGATGGGCGGCACGATCACCCGCATCGCTTGCGGCAAAACGATGGTGAGCATGGCGCGCAGCCTGGTCATGCCGATGGATTGCGCCGCTTCCATCTGGCCGCGGTCGACGGAGAGAATGCCGCCTCGCACCACTTCGGCGGTATAGGCGCCCTGTTGAATGCCAAGCCCCAAAAGGGCGGCGACGAAGGGCGTCATCACATCGACCGTATTCACGGGAAAGAAGCCGAACAGGCTGAGAGTAGGAAATATCAGCGCCAGATTGAACCAAAGCAGCAATTGCAGCAGCGCCGGAACGCCCCGGAATAGCCAGATGTACCCGGTCGCGGCCCAGCGCAGCACGGGATTGGCGGACATGCGCATCATGGCCACCGCGGTTCCCAAAAGGATGCCGATGACCATGGCGCAGATGGTCATCACGATGGTGCCGCGCACGCCTTTCAGAATGGGAGCGGAAAACAGATAATCCGAGACATAATGCCATTCGATCGCGCCTACCCAGAAGGCGTGGGCGATGAAAATCAGAAAGACGATAAGAAGGAGCGAAGCGGCGATCTGCCTGTAGGGTATGGGCCGCGAGATTCGAAGACGCTGGAAATCAACCCCGGCAAGTTCCTGCATCGCCACCCCGATATTGTTCCCGGCCGCGTCGGCGCGGCTCTGTTTGAACGGCATCTCGGAAACCTTTACACGCCACAGACGGCTTGTCGCCACCAAAAAAGGCGCTTTGATATCAATGCGATGAGGCGGCCTCGGTCCTGCTATGGCGAAACCCGACTCTGGACTATGCTCATCTTCTGAATCCGGAGGGAGAATAGGCATGTTCGGGACACTGACGGCCGAAAGCAAAGACGATCTGATGGCCAGAGGCTATTCGCGCCGGCACATGCTGAAGGCCGCCATGCTGGTGGGCGGCGGTGCCGCCGCGTTGGCAATGAATCCGGAATTCGCGGCCGCCGCGGCTGCGCGCGGCCTGATCCGAATCTCGCTCAACGAATGCTGGACCGGGCCGATGGCGCCCGGCGCCAAGGCGGCGGCGGACATCATCTCCCAATGCAACCGTTATTCGCCCAATGAGGAGCGGGGTAAGCTGATCAAAGCCATTTCGGCGATGGAAAAGATCCCCGAAGACCATATCGTGCCATGGCCGGGGTCTAACGAGGCCCTGGCCCGTTCCGTGGTGGCGTTCTGCTCGCCGACCAAGGGCCTGGTCACCGCCGATCCCACTTATGAAACCGCCGGAACCGCCGCCAAATATATCGGCGCGCCGATCAAGACCGTGCCGCTCACCGCCGATTACCGCCACGACGTCAAGGCGATGCTGGCCGCCAATCCCAAGGCAGGCCTCTATTATGTCTGCTCGCCCAACAATCCCACCGGCACCTTGACGCCGATGGCCGATATCGAATGGCTGGTGAACAACAAGCCCAAAGGCGCCGTCGTCGTCGTGGATGAAGCCTATATCCATTTCACCGCTGCCTACCCCAACAATACCGCCACCCATTTGGTGGCGGGGGGCAAGGACGTGGTGGTCCTGCGTACTTTCTCCAAAATATTCGGCATGGCCGGCATGCGGGTTGGTTTCGCCATGGGCCGTCCGGACCTGCTGGTCAAACTCAACATGCATGACGACGGCGCGCTCAACACGGATCTGCCGATCCCGTCCATCGCCTGCGCCACCGCGAGCCTGACACAAGCGAAACTGATCGCCGAGCGCCGCAAGGAGCTCAATGACGTCAGGGGCATGACGGTGGATTTCCTCAAAAAGCAGAATCTCCGCCTGATCCTGCCCACCGAAACCAACATGCTGATGGTGGATTGGAAAACCAAGACCGCGCACGAAATGCAGACGGCCTTCCTTGCCCAGAATGTGGAGATCTCGCGCACCTTCCCGGCCTGGCCGACCGTGTCCCGGATCACCATCGGCTCCAAGGCCGACATGGAAGGCTTCTTTGCCGCCTGCAAAAAAGTGGTATCGGCCTAGCGGCGGATTTTATTTCGAAGCCGATCTGCCGGATAAGCCGGATACCGCGATCGCATCGCGAGCGTCTGCGCGAATTCCCCGTGCGGAAGATCTGCACCACCACCAGCTGTAGAGCGCTACGGCGATGACATTGGGAATCCAGCTGGTATAGGCCAGCCACGGAGACATGTCGGTGTAACTGGTGAAACCGAAGAACATCACGCCCAGGGGTATCTGCAGCCGCAACGTCACTGCGGCAAATGTCATGGCATAGCTGAATCGCATCCATATCCGATGGGCCGCGAACCGGCGCCGCCTGGCGGTGACCCAGCCCATTGCGGTCGAGCCGATCCACAAAGCCGCCAGAATGCCGAAGCCCCAGCCCGCCACCGGGCCGCCGGAGGCAAAAGGCGCGGTGGCAAGCGCGGATGCGCCCGCAATCAGACAGCAAACCGCATAAGCACGGCCGGTCCAGCGATGCAGGCGCGGGCGGCGCGCGCGCAAGCCTGGCATGAACTGGAAAGGCCCTGCGAGAAGCGCGATCGGTGCAACCGTCATATGGACCAGCGCCTGAACGGGCACGTTCTCGATCACGTCCCGGATTCCGCCATCGACCGCAATCCAGATGCCTGCGGGCACCGCCCAAAAGCGCAGCGAATAAAGCGCCACGCTCACCGCCAGCGCGGTCATGCCCAATCTCGCCAAATGCACCGTGCGATTTTCCATGACAGGCGGTCCCGGTTGATCTAAACAATGTTCAAATTCCTAGCGACAGATTTGAACAGTGTCAAGATAGGTGCCGTATATGGCCAAATCCTCCCCCAAATCGCGCGCCAAGGCTCGCGCCCGGCCGCTCCGCGCGCAGCCCGGGAAAAAGGAAGCACGGCCCTATCACCTGGGCGATCTTCGAGAAAAGCTGATCGCGGCCACCGAGGCGCTGATCCTGGAGCGCGGCGTCGACGGATTTTCCTTGCGCGAAGTGGCGCGCCGCGCGGGCGTGTCGCCGGCTGCTCCATCGCATCATTTCGGCGACGCCAAGGGATTGCTGGCGGAGGTCGCCTATCTCGGCTTCCGGGATTTCGCCGATGCGCTGACGGCGGCGGACGCGAAGGGCGGCGCCGACCCCAAATCCCGCCTATATGAACAAGGGCTCGCTTATGTGCGCTTTGCGCTAAAAAATCCCGCGCGCTTCACGCTCATGTTCCGGCACGACAAATATGGCAATGGCCCGGCAAAATTGCAGGACGTCTCGGAGCGCGCTTATGCGGCGCTGGAAAATGCCATCCGCGACGCCACCGGCACCGCGCCGGGCGCCCCGTTGCGCGCGGATGATTTCGGGCTGTTGGTAGCCGTCTGGTCGATGGTCCATGGGTTCGCGCATCTGGCTCTGGGCGGCGAATTGAAGAACGCGCGCGAAACGGCCGGGATCGAACGAGACGTGCTGAATTACCTGTTGCCGCTGACTTTGAAACATTTGCCGGCATAAATCCGCGAAGGTCTATCGCCTGGCCGGATTCGATGGCGTTCAACTTTTGCCGAAGACGGACCATTTCGACGGCGCCGCGTGCCGGATGCCATACGCGAAATAGATAAGGAATCCGATCGCGGTCCATACCGCGAGCCTCAGCCAGGTGCCGTTGGAAAGGCTGAACATCATCACCCCGCAAGTAACGATCCCGGCGGGCGCCACCGCCCAAACCCAGGGCGTGCGGAATTTGCGCGGAATATTGGGAGATTTCTTACGCAAGATCAGTATTCCGACACAGACGGAAATAAAGGCCAGCAGGGTGCCGATGGAGACAAGATCGGCCAAAAGGTCGAGCGGGAAAATGGCGGCGATCAGCGCCCCCGCCACGCCGATGGCAATAGTGCACAAATGAGGCGTGCGGAACCGCGGGTGCACCTTTGAGAAGGCCGGCGGCAGGAAACCGTCGCGCGCCATGCCGTAAAAAACCCGGCTCTGGCCATAGAGGCAGCCGAACGCCACCGACACCAGCCCGGCGATGGCGGCGATATTGACCGGGAACACCAGCCATTTCAGATCGGGATGGCGTTCCAGGGCAAAGGAAACCGGATCGGCCACGTCCAGCAGATGGAAGTCGACGATTCCGATCAGCACGGCCGCCATCAGAACATAGAGAATGGTGCAGATGGCCAATGCCGCCAGAATGCTGATGGGAAGATCGCGCTCGGGATTGCGTGCTTCCTGCGCGGCCACTGACACGGCTTCGAAGCCGATATAGGCGAAGAACAGAGTGCCCGACGCAGCCAGTACGCCCGACCAGCCATAATGGCCCCAGCTGCCGGTATTGGGAGGAATAAAAGGCTCGAAATTCGCGGGCTGGAGATAAGGCAGGCCGAACAGGATCACCACCGCGATGATGGCGACTTTCAATACCACCATGACCGCGTTGAAGCGGGCGGATTCGCCGATGCCCACCACCAGAATGGCCGTGATCGCCAGCATGATTAGCCCCGCCGGCAGATTCACGATCGCCCCGGTCAGGTGCATGTCGGAGATGCCGGTGCCTGCGATCGGCGCATTGGCCCAGGCGGCAGGATAGTCGATCCCGAAACTGTGCAGCAGGTTGAGAAAATAGCCCGACCAGCCCGCCGCAACAGTGGAAGCCGAAACGCCGAATTCCAGCACCATATTCCAGCCGATGAACCAGGCCATGGCGCGGCCCATGGTGGCATAGGTATAGGTATAGGCGCTGCCGGCTTGCGGAATCATCGCCGCCAGTTCGGCATAGCAAAGCGCGGCGAAAAAGCAGCCCATGGCCGCGACAAGGAAAGAGAGCAGCACCGCCGGGCCCGCATGCTGGGCAGATACAGTACCTGCGATCACAAAAATACCGGCGCCGATCGTGGTGCCGATCCCGATCATGGTCAGATGCACTGGCCCCAGCGCGCGGTGAAGCGGCACGTCTCCAGGAACGACGGGGTCTTTTGCCTGCGATGCGGTGATCCGGCCGGCGCCGTCATTCTGAGATGAATTTTTCAAGGTGCCCCAACTTGATTTGGATTGCCCATAAGGTGACGGAATCAAAAAAGGACCTGCCCGGCGTCGCCGGACGGATCCTTTCGCGCGCCGGTCAGATTTATCCGGGTCCGCTTCGCCAGATTGGCGTCATTTGGCGTTCTCCTGCGGGATCAGCGGCAGCACCACATGGGAAGGATAGCGCGCGCTGTGATAGATGGTCTGTTTCGCGGCCACCATTTTCGTGCCGGTGTTGGGATCCTCTCCTGTATTCAGGTTGCGATCGAAGCGCGGGAAGTCACTGCTGGAAACCTCAAGCCGCAGCTTATGTCCTGGCAGGATCACATAACTCGTGGCCCATAGATCGATTGTGTAGTTATAGACCTTGCCCGGCTCGATCGGCACGCTGTCTCGGCTGAGCGCCGTGGCACACTCGGCGAGTGACCGAAACCCTTGATCGGATCGTCGTCGTCGGTCGGACCAGCACCGGCCGGATCTACGAGTTCGCCCGGGAGGTCTCGAACGGGCAGGTCCTGTCGGAGCGGTGGACCGATCTCTCGTGGGAGGACATCACGATCGTTCGTGTCGGTCCTTGAGGCCGCGAGCCGGGACGGGACGGGCTCGGGAACGCGTCGGTGGGTCCTCCGCCGGCGCGTTCCTTCGTTCGCCCCGCCTCACTCTCCCCGCATCGCCGAATCGTACACGGCCTCGCCGACGACGCCCTTCGCGACCTCCTCGAGCCACGGGAACTTCCGGATCGTGTGGCCACCGTCGACGGTCAGCGCCTCGCCGGTGATCCAGACCGACTCGGGGCCGGCGAGGAAGCGGATCGCGCGGGCGATGTCGCCGGGCTCGCCCTCGTGGCGGATCGGCTGCTCGGCGAGGAAGGCCTCGATCAGCGGGCGCGCGCCGAACATGCCGTCGGT
>CALMGU010000128.1 GCA_937865685.1 uncultured Alphaproteobacteria bacterium
TCGAGCTCGTCGAACGCGTTCTCCTGGTCGGTCTGGAAGCGCCGCGCCCGCGGAACGGTTCCACCGAGCACCTCCAACGCGTCGACACAGGACGGAGCACCCCCGGCCCGCCGGATCTCCACCGCCCGCCGCGCCGGGGTCATCAGTCGGCACTGCTCCGCGAAGAACCGATGATCGACGGCCGTCGAGTACCGCTCCACGGCGCGAAGCACCCGATCCCGCTCCGAGCCTCCACCACCACAGCCGGCGACCGCCAGCCCGACGAAGGCGATCACGTCGTTCTTGTCCTCGATCCGCAGCTGCAGATAGGGCCGCGTCAGGAAGAAGTCGAGGCTCAGGGCCGACGTCAACGCCGTCGCCACGGCGGCCCATCGCCCGCCGTACTCCGCCACGACGATCGTGAGGACGATGAGCAGGATCAGCCCGATCTGCAGGCGTGGGTTGTGGCGCAGCCAGGACATCTCAGCCTCGCCTGATCCGCGGGTCGACCGCGCGGTCTTTGAGTCCGCGACGGCATTGGGAAATCTCTGCGCGGGCGCAACCGAGACCACCGCTAACAAAGCGGCGGCGACAAGAGAGCGTCGAATATCGTTCATAAAAATTAGATCCCCACGATCGAGAAATAGAATGTCTCTATGCTAGACGGTCGTCACAAAGAGATTGGGTCGAAATTACAGACTGTAATTTATCAAAAAAGTTGAATTTAGTCTAGTATCGATCGATAAATGGCGCCATCCGCTCGGAAATGGCCGCTATGAGATCGACTGGGACGATTTCGAGAAGCGCGCTTCGGACCCCAACACCAAGACCACCATCCTGTGCAATCCGCACAATCCGGTGGGCCGGGTCTGGTCGAAGGAAGAGCTGCTGAAATACGGCCAGATCTGCCTCAAGCATAATGTGAAAGTGCTGTCGGACGAGATCCATTGCGATTTCGTGGGCAAGGGCCAGAAATACACGCCCTTCTCCACCCTCAGCGACAAGAAGGTCGTGGACAATTCCATCACCTTCAAGGCGGCGTCCAAGACCTTCTCGCTGGCGGGCCTGAAGTGCGCCTGGTTCTTCGCCACCGATCCGGAAGTGTTCAAGCAGGTGCAGTTCTGGAACCGCTCCGAAGTCTCCACCCTCGGCATCGTCTCGTCCGAAGCGGCCTATGCGGGCGGCGAATCCTGGATGCAGCAATGCGTCGATTACATCGACGGCAACCAGGCCTTCGCCAACGACTATATCAAGAAGAACATTCCCTTGATCAAAGTCGGCAACAAGCCGGAAGGCACCTATCTGGCCTGGCTGGATGTGAGCCCGCTGGCCGACAAGATCGGCGCCAAGAAACTGGCCGATGCGGAAAACCAGAAGAAGCAGCCCAACAACCCGCTCACCGGCAAGCCCAATGTGGTCTCGTCGGACGACATGGTGGGCCACTGGTTCGCCAAGAACGCCTATGTGCAGATGAACCCCGGTCTGTCTTACGGCCTGGGCGGCCTCAATCATATGCGCATGAATGTGGCGACCTCGCGCAAGACCCTGACCGCGGCGCTGGACTCCATCGCGGCGGCGACCAAGAAGTTGGCGTAATACGGTCAGTCCTTAAATGAAGAAACGGCCCGGGGAGAAACCTCCGGGCCGTTTTGTTTTAACGAGCCCTCACCCTGGTCGCACGACGCTGCCGCTAACGACTATCGAAGGGGCGAGGAGCGGCGCGCAAAGCGCGTGAGCGGGTCCAGTGGACCCGCGAGAGGTCCGAGCGCCCGAAGCGCAAGCGAAGGGCCGGAGGGCCCTGCGCTTGTTATCCTCATCCTTCGACAAGCTCAGGATGAGGGCTCAGGGTGAGGACTCAGGGTGAGGACTGAGGCGTCCTTCCCTTGCATTGGGCGCAAAGATCGTTATAAGTTGATATCAACTTAATGGAGTGGCGCATGTCTGGCCTGGTTCTCACAACCTTTGACTGGGTTCCCCCGCCGCCGCGCGGTTTTGTCCGCGACATCCGCATCCGCTGGGCGCTGGAGGAGGCGGGGCTGCCTTATCGCGTCGAAAGCGTGCCGTTCAAGGAGCGCGACCCGGCGCATTTCGCGCATCAACCCTTCGGCCAGGTGCCCTGGCTCACCGATGACGGGCTTTCGATCTTCGAAAGCGGCGCGATCCTGCTGCATCTGGGGGAGAAAAGCGAAAAGCTGATGCCCAACGACGCGCGGGGCATGAGCGACACCAAGGAATGGCTGTTCGCGGGATTGAATTCGGTGGAGATGGCGAGCCTGCCCTGGTCGCTGTGCAAATTCTCAGGCCAGAGCAGCGACAATCCCATCTTCCAGCAATTCGAATCTTTCCTGAAAGTCTCGCGCCTTCCGCATATGGAAAAAGTTCTGGCGACCCGCGAATGGCTGGCCGGGCCTTTCACCATTGCCGATATCGTGATGGCCGATACGCTGCGGCTGGTGGACCGGTTCGATGGGCTGACGGATTTTCCCGCCGCCCGCGCCTATGTCGGGCACGCCACGGCCCGGCCCGCTTTCCAAAAGGCGCTGGCCGACCAGATGGCCCATTTCGCCAAAGCGGACTGACGGCGCGGCGGAGGACGGCGCTCCATTTTTCAGCCGGCCCTTCGCTTGCGCTTTGGGCGTTGTCGATACGTTGCCGCTAAGTGCCTTTCGCATATCCGCTGGATATGCTCACGCGCTTCGCGCGCCGCTCCTCACCCGGCCCTACGCTTGCGCTCCGAGCGTTGGCTTAGCTTTTCTTGGCGAACGAAGTGAGCATAGAAAAGCTTGCCCCGCTTCGAGCGAAGCGAGAAAGGCGTCGCTTTCGCATGTCCACTGGACATGCTCACACGGCTTTGCCGCGCCGCTCCTCACCCTGAGCTTGTCGAAGGGTGGGCTTGCCGAAGGGTGAGCTTGCCGAAGGGGAGGCGGAAGCCGGTGCTTGCGATCCTCATCCTTCGACCCCTTCGACACGCTCAGGATGAGGGCTCAGGATGAGGAAATTTTTCTTAGCGCGTGACGGCGATGGCTTCGACTTCGATCATCTGGCCTTCCAGCGCCAGGGAGGAGACGCCGATCAAGGTGGAAGCGGGCTGGGGCGTGCCAGGGGGAAAGAATTGCAGCCGCGCGTCGCGATAGCCGGTCATGTTCGCGGGCAGGTCCACCACATAGGCGTTGAGCTTGATGATGTCGGACGCGTCCAGCCCCGCCGCTTTCAGCGCCAGCATCACATTCTCCCAGGTCTTGATCGATTGCGCCTTGAAGTCGCCCTTGCCGACCATCTGGCCCTTTTCATCCACGGGCGCCTGGCCGGAGAGATAGATCAGCTTGCCCTTGTCCACTTCGATGACATGGGCGAAGCGGGGATTGTCGAACAGGCCCTGCGGCTTGAGGGCATGGAAATTCCTGGCCTGCGCGAAAGCCAATCCGCCGGCGGCGATGGATAGCAAGGCAATCAGCGTCACGGCGGCCCGTGCGGGGGTGAGGATAAGTTTCATGTCTGCTCCTCCTTGAGATGGGAAAGTTTACAGCGCATAGCGCCCGGGCGGGCGGGGCGGCGCAATACCCTGATGCGGTGGGGGGCCACGCGAAACTGCGTCCGCACATATATAAAGGGGCGCGCCATAGGGAGGTGCGCGCGGCTTTGCGCCGGTGCCAGTTCCCGGTGCCGGAATAACAGGCAGCTCCCGGCAAGCGGGCGCAAATGCGCGGGACGCGATTGCGCATGACGTATGAGCGCCGCGAATCCTCAGCGGGTTTTGCGAAAATAAAGTGCGGGATGCGGGCCGCCCGTCCCCTTATGGTTTTTGCCATTGGGGGCTCGCCTTATGACGGATATTCCGGTCGGCAGAGAGTTCTGGCGTGACCTGAAACGGCAGATTGCGCAGCGCATCCGCAATCCGTCGGAAGCCGAGGATCTGCTGCATTCCGCCTATCTGCGCTTTCAGCGCTACCGCATGGAAAAAGAAGTGCACGATCCGGCGGCGTTCCTGGTCAGGACCGCCTGCAATCTGGGCATCGACAATTTCCGCCGCAAAAAGCCCACCGCCCTGCCCGAACAGGCCGAAGGGATCGAAGATGTCACGCCGCTTCAGGATGAGGTGGTGGCCTCCCGCGCGCGTCTAAGAAGGGTGCAGCTCGGCATCGAGCGGCTTCACCCCCGGACGCGGCAGATCTTCATCATGCATCGCTGGCACGAAATGCGGTACCAGGAAATCGCCCAGCGGCTGGATATCAGCGTCAGCGCGGTGGAGAAGCATATCGCCAAGGCCATGCTGTTCCTCAGCGAATGGACCGAGGGATGGTGACGGCGATGCCAGCGGTGACGGAGGCGCGCCCGTGAGCCGCGCGGACCGCAAGGCCCTTTTGATCAAGGCGGGCGCGGCCACCTGGCTGGCGCGGCTGCGCGCCGACGACCGCACCGGTGAAGACGAAGCGGCGTTCCGCGAATGGCTGGCCGCCGATCCCGCCCATGCCGCCGCCTTCGAAGCGATGAACGGGGTGTGGGATGTGGCCGGTCCCCGCGATTTGCGGGGGCGGCTGCCGGGAGCCGATGCGCGCATCAGCCGCCGGGCGGTGATGGCGGGCATGTTCGTGACGGCGGGCGTCGGCGGCACCTTTGCCATGACCCAGATGGCGGCGGCCAATGTCTATCGCACCGAAGTGGGCGAGCAGAAGCATGCGCTGTTGCCCGACGGCACCGAATTGTTCCTCGACACCGACACCAAGCTGGTGGTGGATTTGCGCAAGAGCCTGCGCAATGTGGTGCTGGAATATGGCTGCGCCAATTTCCGCGTCGCCCCCGACACCAGGCGGCCTTTCGCGGTCAATGCCGCGGGCAGCATCATCCAGGGCGCGCAATCCACCTTCGATGTGCGCCGCGACGGCGACCGGGTTTCGGTGGTCTTGATCCAGGGCCGGGCCACGGTGGAATCCATCGCCCGGGAACCGGCGCGGATATTGGCCGATGGCGACCGGCTGGTCTTCACCCCGAAGAAAACCATCAAGCGCGACAAGCCCAATCTCTTGCCGCTCTTGGCTTGGCACACCGGCCAGGCCCTGTTCCAGGGCGAGACCTTGCTGGAAGCGGCCGGCGAAATGAACCGCTACAGCGCGCTCAAGCTGGTGATCGCGGACGCACGCATCGAAGGCATGAGAGTGAGCGGGCTTTACCGGGTGGGCGACAATGCGATCTTCGCCCAGGCGCTGGAACAATTGCTGCCGGTGTCGATCCGCCCCTTCGAGGACCGGATCGAGATCGTGGCGGATGAGGCGCAGCTCACCAGGATTTGAGACTGCCTCAATTTTTGGCAGCTGAAATTTTTGAGGGTGCGCGCTTTTCGAACGTCTAATGAATCAGAGGCGGCCTCGAAGCCGCCGTACAGGGGGAAGTTTGATGCTCGGGTTCCAGGGACTGAGTTTCCGTGCGCGTCTGGCTTGCGGCGCGGCCATCGCGGCGCTGTCGATCGGCGCGGCAAAGGCGCAATCGACCGATTTCGCGCTTCCCGCCCAGCCGCTGTCGGATTCGCTGATGGCGGTGGCGCAGAAGACCGGCGAAAGCATCCTCTTCTCGCCCCAGGCCTTGAGCGGCATCCGGGCGCCCGCCGTGCATGGCCAGATGTCGGCCAAAAGCGCGGTGGAGAAATTGCTGGAAGGCACGCGGCTGGAAGCGGCCCAGGTGGGCAGCGACGGAATGGTGATCCGTCCCATCGCCGACCGGCACAGCGAAGCTTCGGTGGCGCGCCGCATGCAGATCGCGGCGGTGACGCCCGCCGTGCAACTGGCCCAGGCCACCGCGCCCCAGCAAAGCGCGCCGCCCGTGACGGTGGCCCAGGCGGAACCCGCGCCTGCGCCCGCACCGGCAACGGAAGGCACCGAACAGGTCATCGTGTCGGCGTCGCGCATTTCCATCGCCGGTTATCAGCAGGCCACTCCCGTCACCGTGGTGGGCACCGCGCAATTGGAAGAAGCCGCCCATGCCGATATCGGCGACACCATCCGCGAGATGCCGCAAGTGGTGGGCATCGGCCCGTCCAAAGGTTCGGCCGGCGGCACCATCTTCGCCTCCACGCCCGGTCTTTCCACCGTCAATCTGCGCAACCTGGGCATCACGCGAAATCTGGTCCTGATCGACGGCCAGCGCGTGGTGCAGTCCAACGTGTCGGGCGGCGTGGATCTTGCCACCATTCCTTCCACCTTGATCCAGCGCGTCGATGTGGTGACCGGCGGCGCCTCGGCGGCCTATGGCTCCGACGCCGTGTCGGGCGTGATCAACCTGATCCTCAATAAGAATTTCGACGGCTTCAAAGCCAATATCCAGGGCGGCGACACTTACAAGGACGACCGGCGCACCTGGGAAGTGGAAGGCTCTTACGGCCAGGATATTTTCGGCGGCCGCGGCCATGTGATCGTGTCGGGCAATTATCAGCAGAGCCCGGATTCGGTCTTCTCCATCGACCGCAGCTGGTACACCGGCACCTATCTGATGAACAATCCGGCCTATGTCGCCGGCAACGGACAGCCCAAATATGTCCATCGCAGCAATGTGGGCCAATATGCCACCAATGGCGGCGCCATCATCGCGGGACCCCTGGCGGGCATTCAGTTCGTGGGCCCCAACGGCACGCCGGTGCCTTACGACAAGGGTCTTGTGACGGGCACCGGCTCCGTCGGCGGCAGCTCCAACATCTATAACAGCGAGCAGCCCACCAATCTTCTGGCCTTTCCGTTCCACAGCCTCACCCTGTTCGGTTACGGCCAGTACCGGCTGACCAGCAATATCAGCGCCTCGCTCCAGCTCAATTACGGCAAGAGCTGGTCGATGAACGACTCCACCACCGCGTTCAAGTCGAATTACCGCATCTATGCGGACAATGCCTATCTGGATCCTTCCATCGCGGCGCGGATGAATGCGCCGGGCTATTCGCTGGTCGAGGCGGGGACGGGCCGGCGCTATTTCGAATTGTCCACGCCCATGACCAACAATGTGGATCTGCACAATCCCGACTTCCACCAGTTCATGAATTCCATCGGCGTGCCGGTGAATGTCTCGTCCCGCCAGCTGTTCCGGGGCGTGTTCAGCCTGGACGGCTCGATCGGCGACAATTGGTCGTGGAGCGCCTATTACCAGCACGGCATGAGCCGGGTGCGCCTGACCCCGCCGCATATCGTGGTCACCCAGAACATGACCAACGCGCTGGATGCGGTGCGCGTGACATCGGCCAATGTGGGCGCGTCGGGCCTGGCCATCGGCTCCATCGCCTGCCGCTCCACCCTCACCAATCCCACCAATGGCTGCGCCCCGCTCAACGCCTTTGGCGACGGCGTGGCTTCGGCGGCGGCGGTCAATTACGTCAACACGTCCCAGGACTATGAAACCATGGTCTTGAACGAAGACGTGGCCGCGGCCTCGATGCAGGGCAAGCTGCCCTGGGATCTGACCGGGGCGGGCGCGCCGGCGGTGGCGTTCGGCGCCGAATACCGCAAGGAAGGCGGCGTCACCGAAGTCTCGCCCCTGGCGCTGTCGACATCGCTGGCGGTGGCCAATTTCGGGCCCCTGCGCGGCCAGTATCACATCGAGGAAGGCTTCGCGGAAATCAACGCGCCGCTCCTCAAGGACAGCTTCGTGCAGTCGCTGGATTTCGACGCGGCGGGCCGCATCACCAGCTATTCCACCTCCGGCATGGTGGAAACCTGGAAGCTGGGCCTGACGTCGCAGGTCAATGACGATGTGAAGCTGCGCAGCTTCTATTCGGTGGATATCCGCGCGCCGAACCTGGCGGAACTGTTCAGCGGCGGCATCTATTCCAACTCCTCGCCCATCGATCCCAGGACCGGCAAGCAGGTGACCCAGGTTCTGTCGGCGACCTTGTCGAACCCCAACCTCAAGCCCGAAGTGGCCAACACCGTGTCGGGCGGCGTGGTTCTGACGCCGCACTGGATCGACGGTCTGCAGATGTCGTTCGACTGGTACAACATCAATCTGAAGGGCTTTATCACCTCGCCCAGCGCCCAGATCTCGACCCAGCAATGCCAGGCGGGCAATCAATATTATTGCGACCAGTTCGTCTATGACAGCAACGGTGTCCTGAAATATCTCTATCTGATGCCGCAGAACGCGGCCTCGCTGATCACGTCGGGCCTGGATTTCCAGGCCGATTACCGCATGCCTTTGGGGGGCGGCACCATCGCCTATCATCTGGTGGGCAATTACACCGACCGGCGCGTGCAGTCGGCGTTCGGCGCGGCGGCCTTCGATTCCGCCGGCAGCATGTCCAGCGTGGGCACCTATACCAGCGTGCCCAAGCTGCACTTCAACCTTTCGGCCACCTATGCCGAAGGCCCGCTGGTGGCCACGGTGCAGGGCCGCTTCATCGGCTCGGCGCGGCTCAACAATTACTGGGTCACGGGCGTGGATGTGGACGACAATGCCGTGCCGGAGGTCGCCTATATGGACCTGCGCGGCTCGTACAAATTCAGCGACAATATCCAGCTCTATGGCGCGATCGACAATGTCTTCAACACGCCGCCCCCCAGCGTCGCCATCCTGGCCAGCCAGAGCAATTCCAGCCAGAGCTTCGGCACCGACACCAGCAGCTATGACACGCTGGGCCGGCTGTTCCGGCTGGGCGTGCGGCTGAGTTACTGAAATTCGCTAGTACCCTGAGCGTGCAACTTGAAAGGCCCGGCGATCCCCGTCCGGGCCTTTTTTTCGTCTCTACTTTGAAGGCGCTATTTCCTGTTGACCGCCCAGGGACCGGGACCGGCCACCGCCAGATAGAGAAACACAAAGCAGAACAGGATCGCTTCGAAGCCGCCATTGACGACGGGCAACGGGCTTTTGGGGAAATGGCCGATGAAATAGGCGAAGGCCATTTCGCCCGAACAGATGAAGGCGGCAAGGCGGCTGTAAAAGCCCAGCATCACCAGGGCGCCGCCGATCAGTTCGATGGTGCCGGCGGGGCCTTCGGGCCATTCGGTGATCGTCACCTGCGCAAAAAACGGCACCATGGGAAAATGCACGATCTTGGCCAGCCCGATGGAGAAGAAGCAAAGTCCAACGATAATGCGCAGGAGTGATTTGGCCTGCGGTTCGAGAGAATCCAGAAAACCCATGCGGTGCCCCTTTTTGACAGCGAAGCGGCGAACATAGACGCAAAGGGGATTGGCGCGGAAGTGCCGGTATCGCGGATGCGACCGGCTTTGTACCGCCTGCGCCAGCGAATATACTGACCGGATGACCGATACACCCGCACCTGACTCCGCGATCTGGATTCCCAAGGTTCTCAATTTCTGGTTCGAACAGCTGGAGCCCGCCGCCTGGTTCGCGGGCGCGCCGGAGCTGGACGACGTCATCTGGGACCGGTTCGGCGATCTTCGCCAGGATTTGAAAGCCACCCCGCCCGATCCCGCCGATCTGGATGCGGCGGGCCATGTCGCCGCCGTGATCGTGTTCGATCAATTCTCCCGCAACATGTTCCGCAAATCGGCGGAAGCCTTCGCCGCCGATCCTTTGGCGTTGGGCCTGGCGCAGGACGCCATCGCGCGCAACCTGGACCTGGCGCTGCATCCGCGCGAGCAGCAATTTCTCTACATGCCCTTCATGCATGCCGAAGACCGCGCCTTGCAGGCCAAGAGCGTGGAGCTGTTCTCCCGTATCGGCGTGCCCGGCGTGGTGGAGTTTGCCCAGGCGCACAAGGACGTGATCGACCGCTTCGGCCGCTTTCCCCACCGCAACAAGGTGCTGAAACGCGACTCCACGCCGGAGGAGATCGCGTATCTCAACGCGGGGCCGGGCGGAGGATGGCAGAAGTGAGAGGAGCGGCCTGCGAAGCAGGTGAGCAGGTCCTGTGGACCTGCGAAAGCGACGAGCGCCCGTAGCGTAAGCGGAGGGCAGGGCCGCGCTCGTTAGAGAAAAAGGCGAAAGCATGGTAGCGCGCGATTACGGCCCGCGCGATTCCGGGATTTCCGATCGTTGCGAAATTCAT
>CALMGU010000129.1 GCA_937865685.1 uncultured Alphaproteobacteria bacterium
CCATCGGTTCGGAATCCGCGCCCGGCAACGAAGACTGGAAGCGCTATCTGGCGGGCGACCGCGCGGTATTCGCGCGAAAGCTGGCCAGCGCCATCGATGACGGCGCCATCGACCGCATCACCAAGCTTTACCGCGAGGATGAACGCTTCCACGACGCGGCGGATTCCTACCTGAACGAATTCGAAGCGCTTCTGTCCCGCTCGCGCGAAAACGATCCGGGTGGCTTGCTGACATCTTCGATCCTGTCGGCGGACACCGGCAAAATCTATCTCGCCATCGCGTATGCGTTAGGGCGGCTGTAAGCGACCTCGATCGTTTCTCGAATTGCGGTGAGACCCACGAGCCTTCATGCTTCGACGAGCTCAGCATGAGGCGTGCTCAATTCCTCACCCTGAGCCTGTCGAAGGGTGAGATACGGCCAGCCGCCTTGAGTTGTAGCTATAGCCTTCTGAGCCGCGCGACATAAAAACCGTCCATCCCGCCGATCTCGGAAAGGTGGCACGGCAGAGTGCGCAGATCGCCATCCGCGCTGATCCATTCGCTATGTCCAGCAACATCGTCTGCCGTGAATGGCATGCGGACAAACTCCGGATGCGTTGCCAGAAATCCGGCGATCTGTTCCTCGCCTTCTTCGCGTTCCAGCGAACAGACGGCAAAAACCAGCCGCCCGCCCGACTCGACCATGGCACTGGCGCTTTCCAAAAGGTCATAAGCCAGTGATGCCTGGGCGGTGACATCGGCGGCGCCTTTGATCCAGGGCAGATCGGGATGACGGCGGATGGTGCCGGTGGCGGTACAGGGCGCGTCCAGCAACACCAGGGGCGCTGTGCCTTGAAAGTCGCGGACATCGCTTTCCACCACGTCCGCTTTCAATCCCATGCGCGCCAGATTCTCGCGAATGCGCGCCGCGCGGGTCGCGTCCAGCTCCACCGACGTGACGTCCGCGCCTCGCGCGGCCAGCTGCAACGTCTTGCCGCCCGGCGCGGCGCACAGATCGATCACCCGCTTGCCCGCCACATCGCCCATTAAAGTGACCGGCAAAGTCGCCGCCACATCCTGCACCCACCAGTTTCCTTCGGCGAAACCGTCCAGCTCTTCCACCCGCGCGGTTTCGCCGATGCGGCGCGACAGGCCCAACGTCGCGATGCCTTGCGGGGCTGCGACACCATCCTGTTTCAAAGTAATGTCTAGTGGCGCTTCTTTGCCATGCGCGGCGGCGATGGCACGCGCGATCTGATCGCCATATTGCGCGCTCCAGCGCGACCATAGCCAGTCCGGCGTGTTGAGGCGGGGCGCATCCAATGCGGCCAGCACCGCTTCGCCTTCCCGCGACATCCGCCGCAGCACGGCATTGATCAGCGATTTGAAATGCACCGCCTTGCCATCGGTGGCAGCCAGATTGTTCGCCGCATCCACGGCGGCATGGGCCGCGCCTTTCAGGATCAGAAGCTCGCAGGCCCCCAGCAGCAGAATTTCCGTCGCCGCACCCGCTTTGTGCGGCGCCAGCGGCTTTGGCACGAAATGCCGGATGGTGGCATCCAGCGATCCGAAATGGCGAAGGCTCTGGCTGGCCAAGGCGCGCGCGAAACCCGCATCGCGAGGCGCAAGATTTTTCAGCGCGTCCAGTTGGGTGTCCAGCGGGCGGCGCTGGCGCAGCACCTGGGACAGGATGGAAAGCGCGGCTTTGCGCGCAGCCAGCCCTGCGCGATCCCCCGCGACGTGGCTCATCCCCAGGGACCGGCAGCGGGACGCTCGGACACGCCAGCCATGGCGCGCAAACGCGCGATGCGCTCTTCGGTGGCCGGATGGCTGGCGAACAAGCCGCTCAATCCGCCATGCAACGGATTGATGATGAACATATGCGCGGTGGCGGGATTGGCGTCGGCGGGCGCGTTCAAGGTTTGACGCGCCGAACGGTCGATCTGTGCCAAGGCATCGGCCAGCCACAAAGGCCGGCCCGTCAACTCGGCGCCCGCCTTGTCGGCTTCGAATTCGCGCGAGCGGGAAATCGCCGCCTGCACCAGCATGGCGGCGACGGGCGCCAGCATGGTGACCAGCAGCACACCGACCAGGCCCAGGGGATTGCGGCGGTCGCCCATGAAGAAGGCGAAATTCGCCAGCATGCCGATTGCGCCCGCGATCACGGCGGTGATGGTCATGGTGAGGGTGTCGCGGTTCTTCACATGCCCCAGCTCATGGGCGATCACACCGGCCAGCTCTTCCTTGCTGACAGTGGCCAGCAATCCGCTGGTGACGCAGACAGCGGCATGTGCCGGATCGCGGCCGGTGGCAAAGGCATTCGGCTGCGGATTCTCGCTGATATAGACCTTAGGCATGGGCAGGCGCGCCGCGCCGGCCAGCCGCTCGACAATATGGAACAAGTCGGGGGCGCTGCTGGCGTCCACCTGCTTTGCTCCATACATGGACAACAGCATCTTGTCCGAGTTCCACCAGGCCAGAAGATTCATGCCGGCCGCCATCACAAAGGCGATGACCATGCCAGGCCCGCCGCCGATCAGCGCCCCCACGACCAGGAAAAGCCCGGTCATCAGCGACATCAGGAAGACGGTCTTGAACAGGTTCATTGGAATATCCCTATCGACATCCGTGATGTATGCTTTGTCCGCACAGGGTCAAGCACTTATGGACACGTCGAAAAAAGCTTCATCGCCGGACGAGATCGCCGCCCGCCTGGCGGACGCCGCCAAACGGGCCAATCAGGAAGCCGACGCCCGCCGCGCCGCCGCCAAGCCCCTGAACCTGCCCCCAGAGCTGGGGGGCCCCAAGGGACCGGAGCCCACCCGCTATGGCGATTGGGAGAAAAAAGGCCTGATTTCCGACTTTTGAGTGTGCTTGATCGGGGCTGGGCTAGGGTCCATGTAGGGAGCGTTATCCAGGACGATCCGCCATGTTCATCCAGACCGAAAACACGCCCAATCCCGCCACCCTGAAATTCCTGCCCGGCCAGACCGTGATGGGAGAGGGCGCGGTCGCCGATTTCCCCTCCGTCGAACAAGCCGCCCGCTCGCCCCTGGCGCTGCGCCTCATCAAGCCTCAGCAGGACCAACCCCAGCATCGGCCGGTACTCGGCGTACTTCACGGTCCCGTTCCAATCGGCGGTGTTCACCGACGCCCCGTCGAACTTGTTCCGGCCCCATTCCCGCAATTTCTCGGGATCTTTGGCGATTTCCAACTGCAAGGCTTCGGTCATCCAGGAGTCCCGGTACGGGAGGACGATCCAGCCACGTTCCTCGGAGTC
The DNA here is from genome assembly GCA_937865685.1 of uncultured Alphaproteobacteria bacterium. Classification (GTDB taxonomy): domain Bacteria; phylum Pseudomonadota; class Alphaproteobacteria; order Micropepsales; family Micropepsaceae; genus Rhizomicrobium. The sequence continues at coordinate 3,260 of CALMGU010000129.1, forward strand.
GCCAGCCCCCGGCACGACGGCGCCCCACAATGTCTCGGGTTCGATTCCGCCTGTCTCTGACCGTGCGAGAACTCGCACCACGGGGGGATGCGCCGCAGCTGCCGGGGGGCAGGTGTCTGCTGCGGTTTGCCGGAAAAGATCGAGCCACCGGTCGAAATCGCCGCTCGCCACGACCACCGGCATCCGCCGCACCAGATCCACGCCGTCGCGCTCGGCCATGCACCCCAGCACGCCGACGACCAGGTCCGGGCGCTGCGCCTTGCGGAGGCGGTCGAGCCCGAGGCGGCTCCAGACCTTCTGCGCCGCGTGTTCGCGGACCGAGCAGGTGTTGTACAGCACGATGTCGGCCTGCTCGGGCGCGGCGACGAACCGGTAGCCGAGCGCGCGGAGCTGCCCGCTGACGAGCTCGGAGTCGAGCTCGTTCATCTGGCACCCGAAGGTCTCGAGATACA
>CALMGU010000130.1 GCA_937865685.1 uncultured Alphaproteobacteria bacterium
ATCGGCTTCGGTATAGAGCGGCTGGACCGGGATTCCTTCCGGGCTCTGCCAGACAAGATCTTCCGCGCTGCGGGTCTTCAGTTCCCGCGCCACGGCCTCTTCCCAGTCTTTGCGATGATCGGTCATGCGGCCATGTTCCCCAATGGGCGGCGAAGCGCAAATCCTGGTGGGTTCGCTCCGCCTACGGAAGATCGAGTCCCGCAAACCAGTCCCGACTCCATGACTGGCCTTGCCCACAAGATCTTGTGGTTCGGATTCCTTGACAGTCAGCTAAATGTATGAGAACAAACGCAGATATCAAACATGTTGGTGATTCGGGCCCGCTTCGTTCGCTGACTGTTCTGCTCCTTTACCGGGCATCCACAGACGCTTAAATCAAGCCCTTGATCGGATGGTGCTTTCCGCATCCAAGCGGGGACACCATATTGCCACCATGATCAACAGACTTGCCCAGGCCGCCTCTTCCAGACAAATCGCCAAAGTCAGCGCAATCCTGGGACCCACCAATACCGGCAAGACCTTCTTCGCCATCGAACGGATGCTGGCGCACAAGTCGGGCATGATCGGCCTGCCCCTGCGTCTTCTCGCGCGCGAGGTCTATGACCGCGTCGTCCGCCTGCGCGGCGCTAACGAAGTGGCGCTGATCACGGGCGAGGAAAAAATCCTCCCCAAGGCCGCCCGCTTCTATGTCTGTACCGTCGAAGCCATGCCGCTGGAAATCTCCGTCGCCTGTCTGGTGGTGGATGAGATTCAGCTTTGCGCCGATCCGGAGCGCGGTCATGTCTTCACGGACCGGCTGCTCCATGCCCGCGGCATAGAGGAGACGTTATTCCTGGGCGCCGAAAGCATGCGGGGCGCCATTCAACGCTTCATTCCCAAAACCTGGTTCATCACCCGGCCCCGCTTTTCCGATCTGGCTTATACCGGCGCGAAAAAACTCACGCGCCTGCCGCGCCGTTCCGCCGTGGTGGGCTTCAGCGCCGAAGATGTCTATGGCATTGCCGAGATCGTGCGCCGTCAGCGGGGCGGCGCGGCGGTGGTGCTGGGCGCGCTTTCGCCCCGCACCCGCAACGCCCAGGTGGCGCTCTATCAATCGGGCGATGTGGATTTCCTGGTGGCCACCGATGCCATCGGCATGGGCCTCAACATGGATGTCGATCATGTGGCCTTCGCCGGCCGCGAGAAATTCGATGGCCGCGGTTTTCGCCCGTTGACGCCAGCCGAAACCGGCCAGATTGCAGGCCGCGCGGGCCGTTACATGAATGACGGCACGTTTGGAGTCACGGGCGAGTGCGAGCCCTTTGAAGAGGAAATCGTCAGCCGGGTCGAAAGTCATCGCTACGATCCGGTCAAGGTCCTGCAATGGCGCAACGCTTCGCTCGATTTCCGGTCGATTTCCGCATTGCTCGAAAGCTTGGATGCTCCGCCGCCCGAGCGGGGACTGGGCCGCGCCCGTCCGGCGTCCGACGCGATCGTTCTGAATCATCTTTCGAACGAGGCCGATATCCAGGCGCTGGCGAACACCGCGTCCGGTGTGCGCAAGCTTTGGGACGTCTGCCAGCTGCCAGATTTCCGGAAACTATCCCCGGACGAACATGCCAAGATGGTGCGTACGCTGTTTCTCTATTTGATGAGCGACAGCGGCCATATTCCCGACGACTGGATGGCGCGGCAGATCGCCCGGCTCGATGTGACAGAAGGCGATGTCGCGACCTTGTCGGGGCGTCTGGCTCAGATCCGCACCTTCACCTATGCCGCCCATCGTCCAGGCTGGACCGGTGACGGCGCCCATTGGCAAGGCGTTACCCGCGCGGTCGAAGACCGGCTGTCCGATGCGCTGCATGAGCAACTCAGCCAGCGCTTCATTGACCGCCGCACCTCCGTGCTGATGAAACATATGCGCGACAACGATGCCGCCGATGTGAAGCTGGAAGAAGATGGGGGCGTGCTGATCAGCGGCGAATTGATCGGGCGGCTGGATGGATTCCGCTTCACACCCGACCCGCGCGCGTCCGAGGACGGCAACGGCCCTTTGCATGCCCGCATGGTGCGGGCGGCGGCGATGCGCGGCCTGGAAGGCGAGTTTCTGTCGCGCGCCAGGGCGCTGACGGTCGCGGCCGATAGCGCCATCAACCTCAGCGAGCATGGCAAGCTTTGGTGGGATGGAGCGATTGTCGGGCATTTGACTGCTGGACCGACGCCGCTGACGCCGGCAATCACGCTGATCGCGGATGAATTGTTGAAAGGCGCATCCCGTGCCGCCGTGCAGACGCGGCTGGAAGCTTGGCTGTCGGCGCGTCTTGAGGCACGGCTCGAACCGCTCCTGGCGCTCGGCCGGGCGGCCGAGGCGAAGGCGGGAAGCGCCACCGCCCTGCCCGCCCAAGCGCGGGGCCTGGCGCATCAACTGGCGGAGAATTTCGGCGCCCTGGACCGTTCGTCGCTGGCATTGCCGGAGAAACTGGGACCCATCCTGCGCGCCTTGAAACCGTTCGGCGTCTGGGCGGGCCGGCACACCGTCTATCTGCCCAAATTGCTGCGACCGGATGCGGCAGGGTTGCTGGCACTGCTGTGGGGCGTCTGGACCAAACAACCGCAATTGCCCGGCCCGCCCGCGCCCGGCCTCACCTCTTTCACGCCGTCCGGTGAACCGCGCGCGTTTCTGCACGCTGCCGGTTTTGCCGTGATCGGTGGCCGCGCCATTCGTTTCGACATGCTGGAACGTGTAGAAAGCGAACTGGACAAGGCCGCGATCAGCGGCGCCGATGCCGCGACGATATTGCCGAAACTGGTTTCGCTGCTGGGAACCGGCAATGACGATGCCAAAGCGGTTCTGGCCGCGCTGGGATGGCGCTTGACCGAGGTGAAGGACGCATCACCGGTTTGGCGCAGGCGCAAAGACAAGCCTCGCAAGGCAGCGCCCGCCAAGAACACGCCCCCTCAACACTCGCCTTTTGCGGGCCTGAAGGAGTTGAGGGTCAAGTGACGGCCACGCGGATCGACAAGTGGCTTTTCCATGCCCGCTTTTATCGCACCAGGGCCCTGGCCCAGGCCGCCGCCAGCGCCGGGAAAATGCGATTGAATGGCATTCGTGTGGAGAAGCCCGCCCAAACCCTCAAGCCCGGCGATATCCTCACTCTGCGCAGGGGTAGCGAGATTGTCGCGCTCAGGGTGGTGGCCTTGGCCGAACGGCGAGGCCCCGCGCCGGAAGCGCAGCGGTTGTACGAAATCGTCGCGGACTGACCGCTTGCTATCGCGGCCCGCGAGTTTTATGGACCTAACCGCTTACTAGCGCCGCCTGGAGCCTGCCCATGACCTATGTCGTCACCGAAGCCTGCATCAAATGCAAGTTCATGGATTGCGTCGAAGTCTGCCCGGTGGACTGCTTCTATGAAGGCGAGAATATGCTGGTGATCAATCCGGACGAATGCATCGATTGCGGCGTCTGCGAGCCGGAATGCCCGCCCGAAGCCATCAAGGCCGATACCGAGGCGGGGCTGGAAAAATGGCTTTCGGTCAATGCCGAATACTCCAAGACCTGGCCCAATATCAGCCAGAAGGGCGAGGCCCCCGCCGATGCCAAGGACTGGCAAGGCGTGCCGGACAAGTTCGAGAAGTACTTCGATCCGAAGCCCGGCTCCGGCTCCTGAAAGCGCACTCTTCGGGTTAACACTGTTCGGTACCGCTCCTTTCCGGGCGGGCGCCGGTTCTCGATTCGGGACAATGGATCAAGGACTTGGCCGGAGCCTTGCAGTAAGGAATTCGAAAGAAATGCCGCCTTTTCAACGGCTTGTGACGATTTTCCTTCCTTTTTGCATCAACCTGTGATAGGGTTGTTTTCAATCTGATCAGGCATGCGCTTTACCCGCCGGCGTCCTCCGGCGTGTTTCAGCCATATTGATATGAAATTATCATGCGTCCCGGGCCCTGCCGGGCGCCAACGGAAGTGACGATGACCGCACCCAAAGCCCCTGCCGCCAAGCCGGCCGCCGTGCCTGCCAAGAAAGTGCCCGCCAACTCCAACAAGAAGCATGAATTCAAGACCAACGACCATGTGGTGTACCCGACCCATGGCGTCGGCAAGGTTTCCGGCATCGAGGAAAAGGAAGTCGCCGGAGCGAAACTGGAACTGTTCATCATCGAGTTCGAGAAGGACAAGATGACCTTGCGCGTGCCGACCATGAAGGCCAAGGCCGTGGGCATGCGCAAACTCTCCTCTCCCGAAGTGGTGGGCAACGCCCTGAACACGCTCAAGGGCCGCGCCCGGATCAAGCGCACCATGTGGTCGCGCCGGGCCCAGGAATATGAAGCGAAGATCGATTCCGGCGATCTGGTGTCGATTGCCGAAGTGGTGCGCGACCTGCACCGCGCCGGCGGCCAGCCGGAACAGAGCTATTCCGAGCGTCAGCTTTACGAAAAAGCCCTGGCGCGCATGGCCCGCGAAGTTGCCGCCGTGGAGCGCACCGACGAGCAGACCGCGGTCAAGCGCGTCGAAGGCATGCTGACCAAGAAAGCCGCTTGATGCAGGGGCTCGGGCCCTTCGCTTCGCGGCCCTCGTCCTGCAGATTCTGATAAGAAGCCCGGCAACATTGCCGGGCTTTTTTATTTTACAAGCTCGATTTGCCGAGGATTGGAAAGCGCCATTTCCCGCCGGCCGTTGAAATCTTCCACGATGCCCCGCACGCGAACCTCGTGCCCGATAAGTTCTTCAAGGACCAGATCGCTGTTGCGGAACGCCTTGCGGTCCTCCGGCGCGACAATCGCCGAAAAGCCTTTCCGGTAATCCTCGTTGAAATCCAGAAAGACCCGTCCGTCGTGGCTGGCGACATTGACGATGCGGCCCTGGACGATTTGAAAGCTTCCCGGCGCCGCCGCGAAGGACGCGGTGTCGCGGACGGCGAATTCGGGCAGCGCCCAGAGCCCCCGGCGGGTCTGACGCGCTTCGATCTCGGCCTCATAAAAATCGGGCGAACATTCCTGCCGGTCCGGCATCACGGCCACCCGCGCAAGCCCGCGCTTCAAAAGCTCTACCTGGAGCCAGCCCGTTCCGAAGACCTGCGCGCGAACGCGGCCATAGCGGTCATTCCTGGGCGCCGTGGACGTCAAGGTCAGAGATTGTTTTGATAACTCGCGCAGTACGGTGAGCGCCTCGTCGGCGACCGGTACGGCAGGCCGATCCGCGCCCGGCAAGCGGATGCCTTCCAGCAGAAAGTTCTGCCTCCGGCCCAGAACCAGAGTGCCGTCCCGCTCCACCCGCATCACATGCGCACCGGCGCGAACGACATCTCCCGCGCAATCGGGCAACGGCATGGCCAAAGCCGCCGCCGGCCAAAACAGGCCGGCCATCGCCAAGGCGGGCAGCATTCTCATGAGATGGCCTTGAGACTGACGCCATTGGGAGGCGGCGCGGAATCCGGCACGAAGAAATCCGGCACCAGATCCTGGGAAGGATCAACGCGATAATGGTCGAAATCCGTCACCCCATTTTCGGACAAGAAGGTATCGTCGATCAGGAAATTGCCGCTGAAGCTTTTCGGTTTGGAAAAAATCGCATAAGCCGCGTCCGCCAGAATTTCCGGCGTGCGGCAGTGGCGGGCCGCGTCGGGGCTGCCCATCGCCAGGCGAATGGCCGAAGTGGCGATGGCCGTGCGAGGCCATAAGGCGTTGAAAGCGATGCGGCGGGAAAACTCCGCCGCCATTCCCAAAACGCACATGCTCATGCCGTATTTCGCCATCGAATAGGCGGTATGCCCGGCGAACCATTTGGGCTGCATGTCGAGCGGGGGCGACAGCATCAGCACATGGGGATTATCCGCTTTGAGAAGATGCGGAATGCAGAGCTTGCTCACCAGGAAGGTGCCGCGCGCGTTGATCTGGGACATCAGATCGAAACGCTTCATGTCGGTGTCTTCGGTTCCAGTGAGGGAAATGGCGCTGGCATTGTTGACGCAAATATCGATGCCGCCGAATTTCGCCACGGTCGCGTCAACCGCGGCTGCCACCTGATCCTCGAACCGGATGTCGCAGACCAGGGGCAGTGCTTTGCCACCGGCCTTTTCAATTTCCTCTGCTGCAGAAAAAATCGTGCCGGGCAATTTGGGGTTGGGTTCAGCGGTTTTTGCCGCGATGGCGATATTGGCACCGTCCCTGGCGGCGCGAAGCGCAATGGCCAGGCCGATGCCGCGGCTGGCTCCGGTCACGAAAAGCGTTTTTCCCTTGAGCGACATACCGGCACCTTTCCAAGGATTTCAGATCGTACAAGCGGGCATGGCGGCCGGCCATAAAGAAAAGCTGACCCGGGCGCGCCGACCGGCTAAAAGGCCGCGATGGAAAGCCTCCTTGCCAAAGCCATGCCAGCGAATGCGGAGACGATCGCCCAGGCGGCGGCGTTGCTGCAGGATGGCAAGCTGGTCGCTTTTCCCACCGAGACGGTTTATGGCCTGGGCGCCGACGCCCGGAATGGCAAAGCCGTGGCCGGCGTCTTTGCCGCCAAGGGGCGTCCCCGCTTCAATCCCTTGATCGTGCATGTCCGCGATATCGCGGAAGCCGAAACACATGCCATTTTTTCCGACAGAGCGCGAAAGCTGGCGGAAACATTCTGGCCGGGCGCGCTCACCTTGGTGTTGCCGCGCCGGCCCGGCACGCCGCTTTCCGAACTGGTCAGCGCCGGGCTGGACACAGTTGCGCTCAGGGTGCCGGCCCATCCCGTTGCCATGGCGTTGCTACAAAGAGCCGGTTTTCCCATCGCCGCGCCCAGTGCCAATCCCTCTGGGCGGATCAGCCCCACCAATGCGTCCCATGTGGCGGATGGATTGAGCCGGGAAGTCGATCTGATCTTGGATGGCGGTGCCACGCAGCTCGGTCTGGAATCCACCGTGATCGGATTTGACGCAGATATGCCGGTGCTGCTGCGCCCCGGTGCCATCGCGCGTTCGGCCATCGAAGCCGTTGTGGGCCCGCTGGCCGCCGCCGATGATGCCATCCGCTCACCGGGCCAATTGGAAAGTCATTACGCGCCCCGCGCCGCGCTGCGTTTGAACGCGCGGGAAAAAGAACCGGGCGAGATTCTGCTTGGGTTCGGGTCGTCTCCCGGCGCCGAACTGAATCTCAGCCCGGACGGCGATCTTAAAGAAGCCGCATCCAACCTCTTTGCCATGCTGCACGAATTGGACCGGCAAGGACCGCGGATCGCCGTCGCGCCTATTCCCGAAACCGGCCTGGGTGAAGCCATCAATGACAGGCTACGCCGTGCCGCCGCCCCGAGGACAGATCATGCATGAGACATTCGACCGGCTGAAACAAGCGGCAGGGCCTGGCGGCTTCAGCGACGATGCCGCCGAAATCGCTCCTTATCTGGAGGAATGGCGTGGCCGCTCGCGCGGCCAGACCAAACTTCTGCTCAAGCCCGCCACCACCGAACAGGTTTCGGCCATTCTGGCGATCTGCCACGAAACCGGCACGCCCATCGTGCCCCAGGGCGGCAATACCGGCTTGGTGGGCGCGCAGATTCCGCTTCACGGCGAAGTGCTGCTCAGCTTGAAGCGCATGAACCGGATCCGGGCAGTCGATGCGCCGGGCATGACGCTCACCGCCGAAGCCGGCGTTACTTTGAAACAGTCGCAGGATGCCGCTTCGGCGGAACGTCTTCTATTTCCCCTCAGCCTGGGCTCTGAAGGCAGTTGCACCATCGGCGGCAACATCTCCAGCAATGCAGGCGGCAATCATGTCCTGCGCTACGGCATGATGCGCGCGCTCGTATTGGGACTGGAAGTGGTGCTGGCGGATGGCCGGGTGCTGCCGATGCTCAAATCGCTGCACAAGGACAATACCGGCTATGACCTGAAGCAGCTTTTCATCGGCGCGGAAGGCACTTTGGGGATCGTCACCGCGGCCAGTTTGCGGCTGTTCCCCCATCCCGCCCAGATGGTCACGGCGCTCACAGCTGTACCATCGCCGGAAGCGGCGCTGACGCTGCTGGGCCATATGCAGGCCCGCACGGGCGGACTTCTGTCTTCCTTCGAGCTCGTTTCGCGGCCGACTTTGGAGATGGTGCTGCGGCACATTCCGAACACCCGCGATCCGATGGAAACGCCCTCGCCTTGGTATGTGCTGATGGAAATCTCGGGCGGCGCAGGCGCCAGCTTGGAGGCATTGACGCAATCGGCCCTGGAAGAAGCGGCGGGAGAAGAGCTTTTGACCGACGCGGTGGTTGCCCAGAACCAGGCCCAGGCGCGCAGCTTCTGGCACATGCGCGAGACCATTTCCGAAGCGGAAAAACGCGAAGGCGTTTCCATCAAGCACGATATTTCCGTGCCGGTCGCATCCATTCCCGCCTTCATCGCGGAGGCCACGGGGGTTGTGGTGAAGAAATTCTCCGGCGCCCGGCCCATCTGCTTCGGCCATATGGGCGACGGTAATCTGCATTTCAATTTCAGCGCCCCTGCCGGCCAGGACGCGGCTTTCTCGGCGCAATGGGATGAGGTGCAGCTCACCGTTCACGACATCGTGAAGGCCTATTCCGGTTCGATCAGTGCCGAACATGGCATCGGGCAAATGAAACGCGATCTTCTGCCGCGTTACAAATCGAGCGAGGAATTGGACGCGATGCGGGCGCTGAAGCACGCCTTCGATCCGAAGAACATCCTCAATCCGGGAAAGACCGTGCCCGCGGTCCGCAAGCTTTAAGCGGCCTTGGGAAGCACCGGCTCCGCCGCCAGCGGCGCGGCTACCGGTTTCTTGTTGGACATGGCGCTGATTGAAGCGGTGACGAAGGTTGCCGCGTAAGGAAGGCTCTGCACGCCCAGCATCACCATCCAGAGGCTGACGGCCGGATCCTCGAAGCCGCGGTCAAAGCCCATCGAGATCATCGCCGCCAGAAGTCCGGCCAGGAGCACGGTCTCCTGCCACACCACCCGCAGCACCTGGCTGAACTGGGCCGGATTCTCGCATTTGGGTGTGCGCATGAAGGGCTTGCCCGCCGTCAACAGGCCCGACCACATCGCCTTGCCCACCGTGTGGGTGAGCGACAATCCCGCCACCGAGGCCATCACCGCCCCTTTCAGGCCGGACCGCACCTTGGGCGGATAAAGCAGCAGAGTCTTGATCAGCTTGGTGGCGAACAGCGCCATGGCGGCGGCCGACAGGGCCGGCATCGGCACATCGATGTAGCTCGGTATGGCCCACATCAGGACCGTCCACACCAGGGCGGTGCAAGTCACGATCATGCCCAGCCCGTCGGAAATCCAGGGCAACCAGCCGGAGAGAAACTGATAGCGCTGTTCCCAGGAAAGGCCCGAGCCGCCCAGGAATATCTCCCGCGCATGGCGTTTCATGATCTGCATGGCGCCATAGACCCAGCGATAGCGCTGGGACATGAAGGCTTCCAGCGTATCGGGTTCCAGCCCCGCGCCCATTCTTTGCGGGATATAGGCGGCTTCATAGCCCGCCTCGAACAGCTTCAGTCCCAGCTCGGTGTCTTCGGTGATGCACCATTCG
>CALMGU010000131.1 GCA_937865685.1 uncultured Alphaproteobacteria bacterium
GACGGCGGGGGTGGGCGTCCTGGAGCACGACCTGCGGCTCACTCCCGCGAGCGTCCGGCCCGGCGACCGGATCCTGCTCTCGGGCACGCTCGCCGATCACGGAATGGCGGTGATGATCGCCCGTGGCGACCTCCACCTCGAGAGCGATGTCGAGAGCGACACCGCCCCGCTGAACGAGCTGACGGCAGCGCTGCTCGGCCTCGGCGAGACGTTGCGCTGGATGCGCGACCCCACGCGCGGCGGGCTCGCGACAGCGCTCAACGAGCTCGCCGACCAGGCCGGGATCGCGGTCAGGCTCCAGGAATCGACGCTGCCCGTGCGACCGGCCGTGGCCGCGGCTTGCGCCTTTTCGGCCAAGACTTCGTAAGCGGACTCGCTGTCCAGCGTCTGCTCATATTTGCCCTTCACGGGGCTGGCGTCGATCACCGCCTTGCGCTCCTCCGGCGTGATGGTGCCCAGCCGCGCCGATGGCGGGCAGATCATGGTGCGGTCCACCATGCGCGGCGTGCCATTGCCTTCCAGGAACGAAACCAGCGCTTCGCCCTTGCCCAATTCCATGATCACCCGCGCCGTATCCAGCTTGGGATTGGGCCGGAAGGTGTCGGCGGCGGTCTTCACCGCTTTCTGGTCGCGGGGCGTGAAGGCGCGCAGCGCATGCTGGACCCGGTTGCTCAATTGCGCCAGCACGGTTTCGGGCACGTCCAGCGGACTTTGGGTGACGAAATAAACCCCCACGCCCTTGGACCGGACCAGCCGCACCACCTGCTCGATCTTGTCCATCAACGGCTTGGGCGCGTCGGTGAACAGAAGATGGGCTTCGTCGAAGAAGAAGACCAGCTTGGGCTTTTCCGGATCGCCCACTTCGGGCATCTGCTCGAACAATTCCGAGAGCAGCCAGAGCAGGAAGGTGGCGTAGAGCCTGGGGGTCTGCATCAGCTTGTCGGCGGCCAGGATATTGATGAAGCCCCGCCCATCCCGGTCCGTGCGCAAAAAATCGCTGAAGACAAGCGCGGGCTCGCTGAAGAATTTGTCGCCGCCCTGATTTTCCAGCACCAGCAGCTGGCGCTGAATGGTGCCCAAGGTCGCCTTGGAGACGTTGCCATACTGGGTGGTGAGTTCGTCGGCATGCTCGCCCAGGAAATTCAGCATGGCGCGCAGGTCTTTCATGTCCAGCAGAAGCAGGCCCTGCTCATCCGCCACGCGGAAGGCGATGTTGAGAACCCCTTCCTGGACATCGTTCAAATCCATCAGCCGCGACAGAAGCAGCGGACCCATTTCGGAAACCGTGGCACGGATGGGATGACCTTCCTCACCGAACAGATCCCAGAAGATCACGGGGAAACGGTCGGGCTCATACGCATAACCCAGGCTTTTGGCGCGGGCGACCAATGCATCCTTGGCTTCACCGGGTGCGGCCAGGCCCGACAGGTCGCCCTTGATGTCGGCGGCGAAGACCGGCACCCCGGCCTTGGAAAATCCTTCCGCCAGCACTTGCAAGGTGACGGTCTTTCCGGTGCCCGTGGCGCCCGCCACCAGCCCATGGCGATTGGCCAGGCCCAGGAGCAGATATTCGGGCTCATCGCCCTTGCCCGCCAGAATCCCGTTCGCTTGGCCGTCCGACATGTGCGCCCCGCCGCAAAATTTCGGCGGCCAGTATGCACAATATCGGGCAGCCGGGCGCGGATTTTTGCGCCATGAAATCTCCTAAAGATTTCGACAGCGCCGGCCTTTGGATCACCCTATCGTCGACGCACCATCAAGGGACCGACACCATGACCGACCAGACCGCAAAAGCCCGCCGCTTCAAGGACCTTCATGTCCCCGGAAATCCGCTGCTGCTGTTCAATGCCTGGGATGCGGGAAGCACCAAGGCGGTGGAGAAAGCGGGCGCGCGTGCCATCGCCACCGGCAGCTGGTCGGTCGCGGCCGCCAATGGCTATGGCGATGGCGAGAAAATGCCGCTGGCGCTGGCGATGGAAAATCTCGCCCGCATCGTGGCGGCGACGGACCTGCCGGTGTCGGTCGATATCGAAAGCGGCTATGGCGATGCGCCGGAAGCGGTCGGCCAAACCGTGAGGAAAGCCGTCGCCGCGGGCGCCATCGGCTGCAATCTGGAAGACAGTTATCCCGCCGACGGCAGCTTGCGCGATGCCGAAGCGCAAGTCGCACGCATCCGCGCGGCCCGGCAGGCGGCGGACGGCCTGCCCTTTTTCATCAATGCCCGCACCGATGTGTTTTTCCAGAAGCCCGCGCCACAGCATGACGATGCGATGCTGGGCGAGGCGGTGCGCCGCGCCGGGCTTTATGCGAGCGCGGGCGCGGACGGAATTTTCGTGCCCGGCCTGATCGATCCGAAATTGCTGGCCCGGCTGGTCAAAGCCGTGCCCCTGCCCATCAACATCATGATCAGCGACACCACACCCAGCTTCGATGTGCTGGCCGGTGCGGGTGCGGCCCGCCTCAGCCATGGGCCGGGGCCGTACCGGATGGCGATGAAAGCAGTGGAAGACGCGGCGCGCGCGGTCTTCGCCTGGACGCCCAAATAAAGCGGGGCGGCCTTTGAGCCGCCCCGTCTTCACGCATCCGTCAATCGTCAGGCCGTCAGCACCTTGTTGCAGGCGGCCATGAAGCCTTCCATTTCCTTGCGCGATCCCACGGTGATGCGCGACACGGTGGGCCAGATCGCCCAGCGGCCGCCCGCGATTTCCACATTCTGGGCCTTGAACGCGGCCTGCATCTCCTTGGCGGTCTTGGTCTTCCAATCGACCATCAGCATGTTGGCATGGCTGGGGCCGATCACCCGAAGTCCCCGCTTGGCGAGGAAGTCCTCGGTCATGGCCCGCACCTGCACCAATTCCTTGCGGCGCTGGCCGATCAGGCCGGTCTGGGTCAGGCTGGCGGCGGCGCAGGCCGCGGCAGGAACCGGAATCTGGTACGACATCTGGCCGCCGTCATGGGCCCGCAATTTGTTGATGAGGTCGGGACGCCCCATGGCAAAGCCCATCCGCATCCCCGCCATGCCGAACACTTTTGAGAAGGTGCGCATGATCAGGACATCCTTGCCCGCCTTGACCAGATGATTGGCGGTATTGTTGGGGAAGTCCGGGGTCCAATGGATATAGGCCTCGTCCACCACGACGATGGCGCCCGCCGGCTTGTTGGCGACCAGCCACTCGATATCGGCCATCGGCGTCAGGGTGCCGGTGGGATTGTTGGGCGAGCAGACATAATAAAGGCCCGCATCCGGATTGGCCGCCAGCATCGCCTTGACGTCATGGCGGTAATCTTCGGTGAGCGGCACGCCCTTGATCGGCGCGCCCAGGAATTTGGCGGCGGTGACGGGCGTTTCATAGGACGGATCGGCCGTCACCAGGCCCTTTTGCGGCGAGCAGAACACCAGCACCGAACGGGCCAAAGCTTCGTTGGAGCCGGGCCAGGTGGAAATATGATCCTCCGGCATGTTCTCGACCGTGGAAATGGTCTTGACCAGTCGCGCATGGATATCGTCGGGCGTATAGCGATTGCATTTGGCGCTGATCTCGGCGGAGGCTTTGAGGCCCGGCGCCATGGGACCGGCCCAGCATTCATTCAGGCTGATGCGGATCGTATCGCTGCCCGCCGCCGCCCGCGCGATTTCCGGATTGAGCGCCAAAGCGGCTGCACCGCCGCCCACCAGCATCGCCGCCCGCATCATCTGCCGCCGCGAATAGCCGCGACTCAAAAGATCGTCCCTGCCCTCGTCCGTGATAAACAAACTGCTCTCCCTCCAAATGAAGGCGGCGACGCTAACCGGAACTTCGCCGCGCGTCAGCCCCCAAATCGCGGAGAAAGCCAGACTTTGCGCGGCATCTCGTATCCCGCCGCCGTTAGGCGAATTGTGCCGATTTTGCGGCACGGTTCCATTTTCCGTGAGGCGCGCCTGATCGATTGCTTTCCCGGAAAAGCTGTCCTTTGATGAAACAGAAAACCAAAATCGTTTGATCGCATGGCCCGAAGCCGTTTGGAGATACTGGAAGAAGAGGAAGCGCAATCGCAGGCCGAGCGCGACCGGTTCGAAGAACTCGCGGACCAGTATCGCCAGCAAGGACATTTGCCGCCGGGGGGCGATCAATCCTGGCGCGAGCGCGAGGCGATGCGCCGCGCCGCTTACGACAAGGGACACACACCGCCGCATGACGATCAATCCTGGCGGGCACGCGAGTCCATGCTGTTCGCATCCGTCGATGAGCCGGTGCGCGAGGAAGGCAATATCGGTGCCACGGCGGACGAATCGCATCGGCCGCAGGAGATCGTCCTTGAGCCGCTTCATGTCGCCAAAGGCGGACAGGGCGGCATCGTGCTCATCTTCATCCTGGTGGCGGCAATCGGGCTCGGCATCGCGGTGCTCGCTTATCCGCAAATGCTGACGGCCGATTATTGGCGCAATTCGGGAACGCAAAGCCCGCTGCCGCGCGCCGTCCAGCCTTCGAACGCTCCGGCAGTGCAGCCGCCGCCTCTGCCCGCGGAGCAACCGGCGCCGCCTGTCCCGGAGTTGAAACGCGCCCCGGCCGAGCCGCCTTCGGCGGAAGCGCCGCGGCCTTCCGTGCCGGTCATCGATGCGGCGCCGAGACAGGCATCCCGGCCTCGCGCATCCGAACGTGACGATCGCGGCGCGGGTGGATTTTACGCCAAAGTGCCGGGGCCGGACGGCACCATGGAAGACCAATATTTCTCCGCCGATCCGGATTCAGTCGCGCGTCCGCCCGCGCGCAAAGAGCCGGCCGTTCCCGATACGGGCGGATTCTATGCCAAAGTGCCGGGGCCGGACGGAACGCTGCAAGACCAGTATTTTCCGCGCCGGCCGCCGCCGCGCTGAGATCATTCCGGCGGCGCTATCAGCTGAGCGCGGTCCAGACTTCATTGTCGGAAATGACCTGGATCGGCGCGTCCTTGCCGAAAAAAGCGGGCCGCTGATAATGCGACGCGCCCAGCACGCCGTCACAACTGCGCCCGTCGGATGCCAGCGGCAGCATGATCCGCTCGCCTGATACCACGCGTCCCATATATTCGAACAACGGGCCGCGATTGAGATAGATCGCGGGCGTCAGCGCCACCTTCGACATGGCGGCATGGGAAATTTCAAAGCCATGGGGCGGATGAATATCCTGCAGCCTGGCGCCACGAAAATTCTTGCCGAAACATTCGCTGATGCGGTCGCCCGCCAGGCGCCCGATGAACTGGCGATTGATGCGATCGAAGCGATAGGCCCAGACGATGGAAAGATATTGTGCGATCTGCGACGGCCTCAGCCGCTGCCAGGACGGCATTTCGGACCCGCTGCGGGCCGCCTGCCAATGGGCGGCGACCGCTTTCAGCGAAGGGCTTTCTATTGCGCTGTGCAGAGCTTCGAAATTCACGACAGACCTGAGCGGCAAAGAGGCGGCGACGCTACTGCTCAAGTCTTAATGCGATGTGAAATCCTTGCCGCGCCGCCGGGCAAAGCATCAATCCAAGGTTGTAACGCTCTCACCTGACCGTGCAGGCCCTGCGGCAAGGCCGGCATCTTCATGGCTGCCCGTCTCCCCCCGCCGCGCCATAAATCTGCCCCGTGGCGAATGACGCGTCGCTGGCGGCAAGCTGCACATAGATGGACGCCAGTTCTGCCGGCTGACCCGGCCGCCCCAGGGGCGTATGTCCTCCGAATTTCTCCAGCTTGTCCATGCTGGAGCCGCCCGATACTTGCAAAGGCGTCCAGATCGGGCCCGGCGCCACGCCATTGACCCTTATCCCCTTGGGGCCCAGCTGCTTGGCCAGCGATTTCACGTAGTTCATCGTGGCTGCCTTGGTCTGCGCATAGTCGTAAAGATCCGGCGATGGGTCATAGGCCTGCTCGGAAGTGGTGCCGATGATCGCCGCGCCCGGCTTCAGATGCGGGATCGCCGCTTTCAGAATCCAGAATGGCGCATAGACATTGGTCTTCATCGTGGCGTCGAAATCCTCCGGCGTGAGATCGAGAATGGAAGTTCGGCTCTGCTGGCGCGCCGCGTTGTTCACCACGATATCGAGGCCGCCCAGTGCCGCCACCGCTTGCTCGACGAGCATCTTGCAGAAGACCTCGTCGCGCAGATCGCCGGGGATGGCGACACCCTTGCGGCCCGCGTCCCGGATCAGCGCGATGACCTCGCGCGCGTCTTCTTCCTCGGACGGAAAATAATTGATGGCGACATCGGCGCCTTCGCGCGCATAGGCGATCGCCGCCGCCCGGCCCATGCCGGAATCTCCGCCCGTGATCAGCGCTTTGCGGCCGGCAAGGCGGCCCGAACCCTTGTAGCTGGTTTCGCCATGATCGGGCCTGGGCTCCATCCTGGCGGCCAGGCCCGGCCAGGCCTGGCTCTGCTTCTTGAAAGGCGGCTTGGCATATTTCGCGCGGGGATCGTCCGATTGCGCCGATGTTCCCCCGGTTCCGGCAAGTTCCTTGTCCATCCCGATCTCCCGCATATGCGGGTGGAATAACGCCGGATGAAACCCAATGGTGCCCGGCGCGAAGCGCCACGCGCCGCGAAAGCATGCGGCCGCCAAACATATGTTTCGCGTGAACTTCGCCCGCCGCCCTGCGTTTTCTTGGCGAGGGGGCTTGCACCCAGGAGACATCGTCATGAGATCGATCTTTCTCAGCGCTTCGGCGCTCACGCTTCTGGCGGGGGCCGCGATGGCCGCTCCGCCCGACAAACCGGATCATGCAAGCCCTGCGCCCGGAACGCGGTCCGAGACGGCCAGCGCTGTCAAGGACACGACATCGGGACTGATCGGAAAGGTTTCCGCCGAAATGACCAGCACCACCCAGGGATTCGTCACCGCCGCCGCCACCAGCGACATGTATGAAGTGGAGGCCGGCAAGATCGCCGCCGAACGGTCCACCAACAGCGCCGTGAAGGACTTCGCCAATCACATGGTCGAAGCGCACACCAAGACCACCGACACGCTGAAATCCGTCCTGGCGTCCAACAATGTCAAAGTGACGCCGCCGGCCCATCTGGACACCCGCCGCCAGAACATGATCGACAATCTGCGCGGCGCCAAGGCGGAGGATTTCGACCATCGCTATGTCGAGCAGCAGGAAGCCGCCCATGAAGAGGCTCGCATCCTGATGCGCGGCTATGCCAAGGATGGCGACAATCCCGCCATCAAGCGCTTCGCCTCGGACACGCTGAAGGCGGTCAACGAGCATCTGGCCATGGTCGAAAAGATCGAAAAGGACATGAAGACCGCGTCCCGGTGACGGCCGCTATTCCGGCGGCAGGAACGCCAGCGCCCGCACTTCGATGCTTTCCCGCGGCAGCCGGTCGGCGGGCGCGGTGGGATCGTCGAAGGCGGTGTGCGGCGTGAAACGGGTTTTCGCGCCCCTGTCGGAATCGAAGCCTTTGAAAATCAGGGCCTCGTTGCGTTGCATGTCGGGATAGTAATACCAGCGATGGGAGGGATTGTGCCCGATGCTGTAGGTCTCGGTGATCTTGTCGGAATAGATCAGGTCGCAGACGATCAGATCCTCGGACGCAAGCGTGCTGGAATCGCAAACCGCCAGCGGCGAATCCTGCAACGGTCCGCGAATGGGCCGCCAGACATTGATCTCCAGAAAGCGCTGCCGGAGGCGCCGCTCCGCTTCGGCGGGGCCCAGATGCTCGCGCACCCGTTCGGGGCCCGACATTTCGGTATAGTCATTGTGGATGTAACGCGACGGCTCGCGCACGCCCTTGGCGCCTTCGCGGATCTTCGGGATCGACCGGATGGTGTGATCGAAGATGACGATTTTCTCCGCGCCGGTCGCCGCCGTCAGCAGGCGCTCGATTTCCGAATAATAGACTTCCGCGATCTCTCGCGGATCGTAAAAATCCCGCACCGCCGTTTCATGGACGTGAAGCGCGAAACCCTGATGGTCGAGCGACGCGGGCTGCGGCAGAAGCCGGGCGTTGCGCACCGGAATATCCGGGATCGTGTGTATCTCGCCCCAGGCCATGGGCATGCCTTGCGGCGGCTCGACCATATAGACAAAGGGCTTGCGCTCCGTGCGGTGCAGGTAATGCAGGGTCGCGTTAACATCGCCGGAACGGGACATGGGCAAGCTCCTGCCGGATATTCTGCGGCAAACCCGTTAAGCCGCACAAGCTCAGGTTGCGCATCGAGACATGAAAAAGGCCGCCCCGGATGGAGCGGCCTTTTTCCTTGATAAAAAACTTCAGCTCATCGTCACGAGGTTCGCCACCTGATCCAGCTCGTCCGCCGTGTTGTAGACATGGGGCGAGATGCGCATCAGGGTCTTGCCGCCGATGCGGGTGATGGAAGCCGCGATCTTCTTGTTGGCATAAAGATCCTTGGCGCGGTCGGGCAGGCCGGGAATATCGACCGCCAGCACCGTGCCCCACAGGGCCGGATCGCCCGAGCCGATCACCTTGATGCCCTTGGCCGACAACTTCTGGCGCATCAGGGCGGCGTTGGCGCGGGCGATCTTTTCGATTCCCGCATCGCCGCCAAGCGCATCACGCTCGTCCAGCGCCGCCAGCAGGCCGGGCAGCATCGCGTCGGGACGCTGGCCCAGATATTCGAAGGCCTGGCCGTTCATCGCGTCCGCGGGACCGCTGTGATAATAATCCACGCTCAGCATCAGGGGATCGAGTTCGGCGATCCGCTCCGGCTTCACATAAAGAACGCCGCCGCCGATCGGGCACATCATCCATTTGTGGGTGCTGGCGGCCAGCGAGTCGCAGCCCATCGCCGCCACGTCGATCTTCATCCAGCCCAAGGTCTGTGCCGCGTCGACATGGAACCAGATATTCTTGGACTTGCAGAAGCGGCCGATCTCGTTCACCGGGGCGATGAGGCCGCCCAGATTGGTCTGGTGCGACAAGGCCAGCACCTTGGTGCGCGGGCCCGCCAGCGAGATATAGCTGTCCAACACCTCTTGCGCGGTTTTGGGCTCGTCCGCCGGCGTCGCGATCTTGACCACGATGCCTTCGGTCTTTTCCCGCCGTTTCCACCAATTGGTGTTCGACGGATGGTTTTCATGGCCGATGATGACTTCGTCGCCGGCCTTCAACCGCACGCCGCGGGTGATGTTGCCGCTGGATTCGCTGCAGTTGCGAGTCAGCGCGATGCTGTCGGCCGATGCGTTGATGTTCTTGCCGATGCGGGCATGCGCCGTCGCCACCATGTCGTTATATTTGCGGCGGTATTCCTGGGACGGATTGGCCTGCAGCGCCGCCGACTCCGCCTTTTCCGCCGCGATGGCGGTCTGGAAAGTGGGGCAGAGATTGGCCGCGTTGACATAAAGAAGGCTGGGGTCCAGCGCGAAGCGGGACCGGATGGCGCCGCCGCTGCGCATGGATTGGGCCGCTGCGGGGCCCGCGGTTGCCGCCGCCGCGGCAAGACCGGCCGCGCTTTGAATCAGAAGGCGTCGCGAAATATCCGTCATAGATGTTCCTCCCCTTGATGATTGCCGAAATTCTTCGTTCAGGCTTGACGTCAGAATAGGCACGGAATGGCGCAAGCCGCCAGACCGGTCAGGCGGCCAGCCCGCCGGCCGGAAGCGTGCGCCGCGATGAAATTGTCTGAGAATTGGATGCAAGCCGAGCCATTGGGACCCCCGGCGGAAATGCGGGCAAACGCTATCACCTCCGCGCCGGGGCGTCGACGCCCCAAAAGCCCGGCTTCAGTCGCCTTCTTCGCGCACCGCCCGCTTCAGGATGGCGTAAAGCGCCGCCAAAACGCAGCCCGCCAGAATGCCGACGGTGAGATCTTCGACCAGAGTCAGTAAAAACGTCACCAGAAGGACGGATGCCTCCCGCCAACAGCGCATCAGCCGGAGGAACTCTTCCTTCTCCGCCATATTCCAGCACACCACCACCAGCACGCCGGCCAGCGCCGCCAGCGGCACATAGCTGGCAAGGTCCGCCGCCGCCAGGATGAAGACCAGCAGGAACGCCGAATGCATCATCCCGGACAAGGGCGTGCGCGCGCCCGCGCGGATGTTGGTGGCGGTGCGAGCGATGGTGCCGGTGACGCTGATGCCGCCGAACAGGGCCGACGCCATGTTGGCGACGCCTTGCGCCACCAGTTCCATGTTGGAGCGATGCTTGCGGCCGGTCATGCTGTCGGCGACCTTGGCCGACAACAGGCTTTCCACCCCGCCCAGCAGGGTGAAAGACAATGCCGACGGCAGGACCTTCCACAAAAGCGCAAGACTCAGGGCCGGCAGGTGCGGCCTGGGCAATCCGTGCGGCAGGCCGCCAAAGCGAGTACCGATGGTTTGCGCCGGCAGATGCAGCAGCGCCACCGCGGCGGACGCGATCGCCACTGCGATCAGCATCCCCGGCCAGGTGGGCCGCCGCCCGCGCAGGACAAAAATCAACACGGTCGAACCCAGCCCCACCGCCAGCGCGGAGGGATTGAGCGTGGGCAGCGCCTGGGACAGCGCCGCCAGCTTGGGAAAGAAGGGGCCGGGCTCCGCGCCCGCCAGGGTGAGGCCGCCGAAATCCTTCAGCTGGCTGGCCAGGATGGTGACGGCGATGCCTGAGGTGAAACCCACCGTCACTGCATGGGGGATGTGACGGATCAAGGACCCCAGCCGCAGCACCCCCATCAAAGTCAGCATCAGGCCGGACAGGAGCACCGTGAGCAGCAGGCCTTCCAATCCCAATTTGGCGCCGGTGGCCGCCACCAGCACGATGAAAGCCCCGGCCGGGCCGCCGATCTGAAAGCGGCTGCCGCCCAGCGCCGACACGACAAAACCGCCCACGATGGCGGTATAGAGCCCCCGCTCCGGCGAAACGCCCGATGCCACCGCGATGGCCATGGACAAAGGCAGCGCCACGATGGCGACGGTGAGGCCAGCCAGAAGATCCTGTTGGAACAAGGCGGGGGCATAGCCTTCGCGCAGAATGGTGAGGAGCTTGGGCCGGTAGAGATGCGCGGTGGCAGTGCCGTCAGGCATGGGGGATCGCTACGGAATCATCACAGGCCCGCCAGCCTATAAAGATGGCGGCGCGGGCGGAAGCGGACCGATTGCCGCCCGGTTTGAGTGCGCGGCGCAAGCCGCCCAGCAGGCGGAAAGAAATTTGCCGGGGCCTGGAACTCGGGCTGGCGCTTAGCCCCAGCTCGTGGTCACGCCTTTGCGCTTGCCCACCGGCGTTTGCGCGCGGGGAATTTCGGTCAGGGGGGCGCCCAGGAACTTTCCCTGGCCATCATCGAACCCCAGCGCGAGCGCCTGCTTGGCCATGGCTTCATTCTCGATCCATTCGGCGATGGTGATCACGCCCAATTCGCCGCACAATTTCGCCATTCCCGCCAGAAGCGCGTCGTCGCGTTTGGACTGGCCGATCTTGGCGATCATGGCGCCGTCGAATTTCACGAAATCGACCGGGAAGGCGTGAAGATAATTTATGGAAGCGGCGCCGGCGCCGAAATCGTCCAGGCCCACCCGATAACCCATCGCGCGCAAGGCGGCGACCGCCATGCCCGCGGCGGCCAGGTCCTGGATCGTGGCCGTCTCGGTGATCTCGATCAACGCGCGGGGCGCCAGCTTGCGCCGCTTGGCCAGAATGCCCGCAAGCAGGCCGAAGCTGGAGGGCGAATCGATGGTGGCGCCGGAGATATTGAAGGCGATATGTGCGTCGGGACGCTCCTCCAGGACCGACAGGATCTTGTTGGCCACCGCCAGATCGAAGCTGTCGACCACGCCCATGGCCTCGATGAATTTCACCGTCGCGCCGGTGCCTTCCGGATTGTCGAACCGCGCCAGCGCCTCGTAATGCGAGACCTTTCCGGTCTTCAGATCGCAGATCGGCTGATAGGCGAGCGCGAACGCGCCCGCCCCAAGCGTCCGCATCGTCTCGTTCAAGCGCTTCTGGGTGTCGGTGACGATTTCCGCGAACATCGCGCCCAGATCGCCCGCCTCGCCGCCGAAGCGCTTCTTTTCCGTGAATTGATCGATGGCGTAACGAAGCGACAGCAGGCGCTGCTCCGGCGACAGATCCGCGCCTTCGAGCGACAGCCGCGCCTGGTTGATTTTTGGCGCCGGCAGGTCCGCGCCCGCGAAGACGTCCGCGATGCGCTGCGACAGGCCGAGATCGCCCAAGGTCGCGGGGGCCAGTGCGCCGAAGCTGCTCTCGGAAATCCGGCCCGCGGCCGTGGCGCCCGAAGCCGCCAGCGACTCGCCGATCTGGCGCAGCAGGTGATGCGACTTTTCCGGCGGCAAGGTGGCGCACAAGCCGGACAGCGCCGGCACATCGAGCAAGGTGAGGGCTTCGCCCGCGCCCGCGTCTCCGGCCTTTTTCAGGAATGCGTCGCGCGATTGAAGGCCCGTTTCCTCATCCTTCGCCGGCGCGGCCTGGGCCGATTTGCGCCGCGCCAGGGTGCAGGAGATATTGGCGCCATTTTCCGCCAGCGAAAACATGGAGACATCGGCATTGGCCCCGCTCGCCAATTCGAGGTCGAATGGGCCCACGCGCTTTCCTTGACTGAGGCCATTGGCCAGGGTGTTGAACTTGGCGGCATCGGGCGCGCGAAACAGCGCCGCGGCGGGCTTGCCGATCAGGGTCTCCGCACTCTCTTCCACCAGATCCTTGGCGGCCCCGGCCGCGAAGATCACGGTGCCGGACCGGTCCACTTCGAACAGGAAATCGGCATTGGCGAAGGCAAAGCCCAACAGACGCGCAGGGAGGGACATCGGCAAAATCGCGAAAACGTCGATCGCCTTGATAGTCGAAAGACATTTACCACGGGTTAAACACGCCATCTTCCCGTTTGAGGAACCTTCCGAAATTGCCTAGCTTCCGGGAAAGGGAGCGCAACCATGATGCGATGGACTTTGGGACTGGTTCTTCTGGCTTTGCCCGCCCTGACCGCGCCCGCCTGGGCCGATTGCGCGGTGAAGGCCCCGGCCAGCCTGGTTTCCCAGGGATCGTTGACGGTCGGCTCCAACATGTCCACGCCGCCGCAAATGTATATCGACAAGGGCCAGCCCGCCGGTTTCGAGATCGACCTGGCGCGGGCCATCGCGGGCACCATGTGCCTCAAGCCCCAATTGGTGAACATCGCCTTTGGCGGCCTTTTCCCCGGCCTGGCGGCGAAGAAATTCGACTACATCACATCGGGCCTGGGCATCACGCCCCAGCGCGAGCAGGTGTTCGATTTCGTGCCCTATCTGGCGGGCGGCATCCAGCTGGTGGTGCGCAAGGACAGCGGATTGAAATTCAAGGACGAGACGCAATTGTGCGGCCACAGCGTCGCCACCATTTCCGGCACCACCCAGGCCAAGGCCATCGAGCGGGTCAATCAGGACATCTGCAAGTCCGGGCAGAAGATCGACCTGAAATATTTTCCCAGCTTCAACGACGCGGTGATGCAGCTGCGCAAGAAATCCGCCGATGTCGCCTTCGTGGACTGGTCTTTCGCCGCCTATGTCACCCATTTGATGCCGGAACTGGCGCTGAGCAGCCCGATCATTTCCGGCCGCCCGGAGGTCCCTCGCAACAAGCTGGGCATGGCGATCCGCAAGGGCGACAAGCCGATGCATGACGCGGTGAGCGCCGCCATGGCGGTGCTGCAGAAGAATGGCGAATACGACAAGATCCTGGCCAAATGGCATCTGGAGAATGGCGACATCCGCAAGCCGATACGTTAGCCGGGGGACATCATGGTTTTCGACAGCAGCGCGTTTTTCGAGACGCTGTTCTCCAGCACCTTCATCATCCCCGCGCTGATGACGTTGGGCATCACCTTTGTGGCGATGGCGCTGGCGATCATTCTGGGCTTTGGCGGCGCGCTGGCCGCCCTGTCGCGCCATCGCGCGTTGCGCTGGCTGGCCCAAGGCTATCTGGGGTTCTTTCGCGGCGTGCCGGTGCTGGTGCAGATCGTGTTCTGGTACAATGCCCTGCCCGTCCTCACCAACAATGCCATCAATCTTCCCGCCCTGATCGCGGGCACCATCGCGCTGGGACTGAATGAAGGCGCCTATATGACCGAGATCATCCGTTCCGGCCTGATTTCGGTCGATCCGGGCCAGCGCGAGGCCGCCCGCGCCTTGGGCATGACCAAAGCCAAGGCGATGCGCCGCATCGTGATGCCCCAGGCGCTGAAGGTGATCATTCCGCCCACCGGCAACCAGTTCATCGCCATGCTGAAGACCACGTCTTTGCTCTTCGCCATCGCGGTGCCCGAAATCTTCTCCACCGGAACCAACATCTACAGCCAGAATTTCAAATATTTCGAAGTGCTGTTCGTGGTCAGCATCTGGTATCTGGCGCTGACCGCGCTTCTCACCGCGCTGCAGAAAATGATCGAGCGCCGCTTCGCCGCCCGCCCGCGCCGCAATGCCGCCATCCTGGCCCAGGAGCATGGCTGATGGCGTTGGTCGAAATCAAAAACGTCCATAAGCGTTTCGGCGATCTGGAAGTGCTCAAAGGCGTCTCGCTCAATGTCGAAGCGGGCGAAGTGGTGGTGCTTCTGGGCGCCAGCGGCAGCGGCAAGACCACGCTCCTGCGCTGCATCAATCATCTGGAGACTATTCACGATGGCGAGATCAAGGTCGCCGGCGAGCTGGTGGGCTATACGCGGGACAAGGACGGCAAGCTGCGCGAGGAGAAGGACGCCGTCACTTCGGCCAAGCGCGCCCGCATCGGCATGGTGTTCCAGCGCTTCAACCTCTTCGCCCATCTGACGGCGCTGGAGAATGTCACCGAAGCCCCCGTGCAGGTCCTGCGCGTGCCGCCGGCCGAAGCACGCAAACGGGCGCTCGATCTTCTCGCCAGCGTGGGTCTGAAGGACAAGGCCGATCACTATCCCCACGAACTTTCCGGCGGCCAGCAGCAGCGGGTCGCCATCGCCCGCGCGCTGGCGATGGAGCCGCGCCTGATGCTGTTCGACGAGCCCACCTCGGCGCTCGATCCCGAACTGGTGGGCGAAGTGCTGGAAACGATGCGCCGCCTGGCCGCGTCCGGCATGACCATGATCGTGGTGACGCATGAAATGTCGTTTGCCCGCGAGGTCGCGGACCGGGTGATCATGATGGCCGACGGCCTGGTGATCGAGGAAGGCCCGCCCGCGCAGCTCTTTTCCGCGCCCAGCCATCCGCGCACCAAAGCCTTTCTGGCCCGCATTCTGTGAGCGATCCCATGTCCGATACTTTGTCCCAGCCCAGCGTCCTGCCCGCCGATCCTTCCTGGTGGTTCGCCGACGCCATGGCGCAGGAAGCGGGCATGCCGCCTCCCATGCCCCTCGCCGGCGAGATCACGGCCGATGTCGCCATTGTCGGCGGCGGCTATACCGGTTTGTGGACGGCGCTGGCCTTGAAAGCGCGCAAGCCCTCGCTGTCCATCGCGCTGATCGAAGCCAGGCTTTGCGGCTCGGGCGCCAGCGGCAAAAGCGGCGCCAAGGTGCATGGCTATTGGGCGTCCTTGGCGGGCATGTCCCAATCCATCGGCGCGGATGCGGCGCTGGCGGTGGCCCGTGCCGGAACGGTGGCGCAGGACGCCATCCGCGCCTTTGCCACCGCGCCGGGCCGCGATGTCTGGTGGCGCGAGGCGGGCAATATCCGCGTCTCCGCCTCGCCCGCGCAGGACGCCAAGATCGCAGGCTATGTCGATACCGCCCGGCGCCTGGGCGTGCCGGACAGCGCACGCCCGCTTTCCGCCGCCGAAGTCGCGGGTTATTGCCGTTCGCCCGCCTTCCGCGCCGGGGTGTTCCTGCAGGAAGGCGCCAATGTCCATGCCGCGCGCCTCGCCCGCGCCTTGCGCCGGGCCGCCATCGATGCCGGCGTGCTGCTGTATGAAAACACGCCCATGACGGGGCTGGATCAGGGCGCTCCCAACCGGATGCGCACTCCCAGGGGCCAGATCGTCGCCCGCGAGGTGGTCCTGGCCACCAATGTCGACCTGGCCCGCGAGCGCCTGATCAAGCCCCATGTCACGGTCTTTTCCAGCTTCGCGCTGATGACCGAACCGGCGCCGGAGAAACTGGCGGCGATGGGCTGGACGGGCGACCAGGGCATCTCGGACATGCGCATGTTCGTGCATTATTTCCGCAAGACCATCGACGGGCGGGTGCTGATGGGCTCCGGCTCCGGTCCCATCAGCTATGACGGCGACACCGCATCGCCGCGTCTCACCCAGGACAGTGCCAGCGCCTTGCGCGCCGAGCGGGGCCTGCGCCGCCTGTTGCCCGGTTTGAACGATGTGAAGGTGGCGAAAGCCTGGGGCGGCGCCATCGATATTTCCGCCGACCGCCTGCCCTTCTTCAAGACCATGCCGGGCACCCGGGTGCATTACGCCTGCGGCTATTCCGGCCATGGCGTCAATCCGACCTACATCGGTGGCCAGTGTCTGGCCTCGCTGGTGCTGGACGAAAAGGACATGTGGTCCAGCCTGCCGCTCTGCACGCGTGAGGTGCCAAGCCTGCCGCCGGAACCGTTCCGCTATTATGGCGGCCGCGCCATCCGCCGCGCCGTGCTGGCTTGCGAGGATGCGGAGGAACGCAATCGGCCCGCACCCGTCATCGCCAGCATGGTCGCCGCCATTCCACGCGTCTTTGGACTTAAGATCGGCACACGCTGACGGAAGGAGCGCCTTGACCAGGATCGCGGCGTTCCGGCGGAGGAAGAAGAGCGGATTCATGTCCGGCGGGCTTTGGAAATTGACGGGCATCGGCATCGCCGCCGGCATCGCGATCGGGCTGGCGCTTCCCTATCTGCCGCCCTTGCCGCAGCTGATGGAATATGCGCCGTCCCTGTCTTCGCAGGAACGCGGATCGGCCCGGTTCCGTCTTTGCTTTGTCGGCGGCGGGTTCAACTGTGTGGTGGACGGCGATACATTCTGGATGAATGGCGAAAGAGTCCGCGTCGCCGACATTGACGCGCCGGAAACCCATCCGCCCCGCTGCGCGTCTGAAGCCGATTTGGGCCAACGCGCCACCCTGCGGCTGCAAGAATTACTGAACGACGGTCCTGTGGAACTCGAAGCGATAGACCGGGACCGCGATCAATATGGCCGCAAGCTGCGCATTGTGACCCGCAATGGCGTGTCGTTGGGCCAGCGGCTGGTGCAGGAGGGCCTGGCGCGCAATTGGACAGGCTCACGTCAACCCTGGTGCTGAAAAAGGCCGCCGCCGGATTGCCCGGCAGCGGCCCTCTACATTACGCCTTGCGGATCAGGCCCAGCTGGGTGAGCGCGGTGACGCCGTCATCCAGCCCGATCTCCGAAACGATCTTGCCATTCACCACTTTGAGCACCGTGGTGCCGGTGAAATGCATCTTGCGGCCGGTATTGGCGGGCAAGGATCCCATCAGGAAATCACCGAAGGCCGGGCCCTTATGCGTGCCGCCGCCTTCCCATTGGCCCACCACATAATCGCCTTCCGCGATCAGGTCGGCGGTGCCCCAGAAATTCAGGTCGGGAAACGCTGCGCGGAAATCCGTCATGAAGGCCTTGATGTCGTCATGTCCCCGGCGCGGTTCGTGCAGCGAATATTGCAGCAGCATGTCCGGCGCCGCGATGGCATCGACCACCGAGAGGTCGCAATCCTTGCCCCAGAATTGCGTGAACCAGCGGCCCACAATGGCTTTGTTGTCGTCCTGTTTGCTCATGTGATGTCTTCCCTTGTTGAGACGGCCAAGGGATAGAGCGGCGCAGCACGCGGAGAACTCCGCTTCTTGCGGCGGCATCGGATTCGCGAAATGCGCAGCGCCTTTACGGCCGCGCGTGACGCGGCTGATAAAGGCCCAATGTCCCGCCGCCGGGAAGCCGGATGCGGGTCAAGCGTCCCCAGGCCTGCTGCGATGGGCTTTCATAGGTCACGCCCGCCTTTTCCAGCGACGCCAGCTCGCCATCCAGATGATCGGTCATCAGGAAGAATTCGTGGCGGTCATTTTCATCCGAGGGATGAACCGCCAGTTCCGACGGCGGCAGCTTGAAGATCAGCCAGCCATTGTGAACATCGATATGGGGAAACTTCAGGACATCGCGGATGAAGGCTTTGTCGGCTTCCGCATCCTTCGAATAGATCACGACATGCCCGCCATTGATCATTGCGTTGCTCCCTGCTGAGTGAACCAATCTCCGGCTTTCGTCCCCGTGAGGCCGAACGGCAAAAGCTCGGTGGAGCTTTTGCCGGCCGAACGCCCGCGCAGCGGGCAGCCAGGCTTCGACGGGCTAATATCCCCTATTCAAATCCACGACATGCTCCAACGCCCGCCCGCTTTCGCAGCGCGCCACGCAATCGCCGATAAAGGCCAAGGCCGCCTTTTGGTCGGTGAGGGCGGCGATATGCGGCGTGGCGGTGATCTTGGGATGCCGCCAGATGGGATTTTCCGGCCCCATCGGCTCGGCCTGGAACACGTCTAGCACCGCGCCCGCCAGATGTCCCGAATCCAGGGCCGCGATCAAATCACCTTCGATCAGATGGCCGCCCCGCGCCACATTGATCACCCAGGCGCCTTTGGGCAATTGCGCGAACAGCTTGGCGTTCATGATGCCGCGCGTCTCATCCGTCAGCGGAAGCACGCAGACCAGATAATCACATTGCGCCAGGAACTGCGGCAGCTCGTCTTCACCGGCAAAACTTTTCACATCCGGAATGTTTTTCCGCGAGCGGCTCCAGCCCGACAGCTGAAAATCGAACGGCAACAGGCTGGCGGCGATGGTGGCCCCGATATCGCCAAGGCCCAGCATCCCGATCCGCGTGTCGCGCGAGGGCCGCGCCAGCATGCGCTGGCGCCAGGCGCTTTCTCTTTGCGCGGCATCGAAGAATCGCTGGCCGCGATGGGCAATCAGCACATGCATCACCACATATTGCGCCATCTCATGCATCAACGTGGGATCGACAAAGCGCACCAGCGGGATATGACGGGGCAGGTCCGGGTCGCGCAGAAAGCCGTCCACGCCGGCGCCCAGCGAAAAGATCGCTTTCAGGTTGGGCAAGGTCTTCATGAAGCCCGGCGGCGGACGAAAGCCGGAGAAATAGTGAATAGCCTGCGGATCATAAGGATCCTGGTCCGCGATCACCGCCTCGAAGCCATGGGCCGCAAAACGCTCCTTGCCGATGGCAGCCCAACCCGGCGGCAGCATGCCTTTGAAAAGGACTTTGGGATTTGTCACCGGCTGCTCGGCTCTATGCGGCGCGCCGGACGTTAGGGGAGGCCGTGCATCTTGCCAACCCCACCGCCTTCGCGGCTGCGGCAACGGCAATGCCCTAGACATTGCCCGCGGCGCAAGTGAAGGTCGCGCATGTCCGACGCGAATCCGTCGTCCCCTCCCGGCCGGGAAAATCGCGTCGCGCTTCTGTGCGCCGCGGTGCTGGTGCTGGAAGGCTTCGACCTGGGGGCGATGGCCTTCACGCTTCCCGCCATTGCCGAGTCCTGGCATCTCAAGCCCGTCGCTTTTACCGCCGCACTGACGGCCGGCAGCATCGGCCTGTTTCTGGGTTCGCTGCTCTGCGGCTGGCTGGGCGACAGGCTGGGGCGCAAGCCGGTCTTGATGGGCTGCGTGAGTTTGTTCGGGGTGATGTCGCTGGCCACCGCCTTTGCCCAAGACACGATGTGGCTGACCGCCGCGCGCTTCATCACGGGCCTGGGCATCGGCGGCGGCATTCCCGCCTCCATCGCGCTTCTGTCGGATTTCGCGCCCAAGCGGCGCCAGGGCGCGCTGGTGATGGCGATGACCTGCGGAGTTCAGATGGGCAATGTGCTGGTCGGCATCGTCGCGGCCCGGCTCCTGGCGCCCTTCGGCTGGCCCGCGGTCTTTGTGGTGGGCGGGATCATTCCCCTGATCCTGTTGCCGCTCTTGGCGGCGATGCTGCCCGAGTCCCCATCTTTCCTGGCGGCGCGCGCCGCGCCGAAAGCCGATGCCGCGCCGGACAAGAATCTCATCGCCCAATTATTCGCGCCCGATTTCGCGCGCTTCACGATTCTGCTCTGGCTGATCAACTTCCTCAGCCTGCTCACCATCTATTTCATCAATTCCTGGCTGCCCTCGATGCTCAAAGGCATGGGCCTTCCCACCTCCACCGCCATCCTCGCCGCCACCATGTTCCAGGTGGGCGGCATCGCGGGCGCCTTGGGCAGCGGGCCCCTGGTCACCCGCTACGGCACGGAGAAAGTCGTGTCCGCCATGCTGGCGATGGGCGCCTGCTGGCTGGTTTTGTTGGGCGCGACCAACGCCGCCACCACGCTTCTGATCGTCTTCATCTTCGGCGCGGGCATCGGCATTTCGGCGGGACAATTGGGCATCAACGCCTTGCCCGGTGCGATCTATCCGCCCCCCATCCGCAACACCGGCGCGGGCTGGTCGTTGGGGATCGGGCGGCTGGGCAATATCGGCGGGCCGCTCTTGGGCGGTCAGCTTCTCGCTCTGGGCTGGGCGCCCAAAAGCATGCTGCTGGCGATTTCGATCCCCGCCTTCCTTCTGGCGGCACTGCTGCTGGTGCTGGCCAAAGCAAGAGCAGATGCCGCACACGCCAGTTTTCGTTAGCGAGCAGCGCGAGCTTACGAAAACTGAGCGCCACCGAGGGGCGCGCAGCGGCCCGAGTGGGCGCCTGATCACCGTCAGGTCAGGTGGAAAATCCGCTCCGCATTGGTCTGGTAGAATTTCTTCTTGTCCGCGTCGCTGATCGCCATCTCGTCCGTCACCACCACTTCGGCGGCGTTGTACTGATAGGGATAGTCCATCGCATACATCACCCGGTCCATGCCCAGCACCTGCTGGCAGAACTGGATCACCGGCGCCCATGCCATGCCGCTGGACGTGATGGGGATATTCTGCTGGATATATTCGCTCACCTTGCGCTGCAGCTTGGGCATGTGCGGAAAGCGATTGTTGATCGCGTAATTATATTGGAAGAGATCGAAGCGGCAGAGCCAGAAAGGCAGCCCTTCGCCGCCATGGCCCGCGATCACTTGCAGTTTCGGGAAGCGGTCGAACACCCCGCTCATGATCATGCGCAACAGATGCACGCTGGTTTCCACCGCGAAGCCATAGAACGCGCCTTCCAGCCCCTTCTCGATCATCGGCCCGATCATGCGGCGGGGCGCCGTGGCCGGATGCAGATAGATCGGCACGTCCAGCGATTCCGCCATGCCCAGAATGTCGTAGAATTTGGGATCGTCCAGATATTCGCCATGGGTGTTGGAATTGATGATCGCGCCCTTCAATCCCAGCTTGGTGACGCCCCGCTCCAATTCCTTGGCGGCGGCGGCGGGATTCTGCGGCGCGATGGCGGCAAGGCCGGAAAAGCGGGTGGGATGCTTGCGGCAGGCTTCCGCCAGCTGATCGTTGAAGGATGTGGCCAATGCCGTGCCGGTGGGGGCATCGAAGATCTGCACCCCCGGACTGGTGAGCGACACGATCTGCCGGGCGATGCCGGTGGCGTCCATGTCACGGATGCGGCCCTCGTCCAGGTTATGGAAACGCTCGGCCAGCACTTTCATCCGGTCGGCCTGACCCAGGAAATAGCCCCATTGAGACAGAAAGCCCGGATCGTCGGTGCCTTTTTCGTCCAACAGTTTGCGATACATCCGTAGCATCTCGGCGGGGGCATAGGCCTCCTCCGTGGCGATGCGCAGATAACCCGGATCCTTACGAATGGACGGCGTCGCGGCGGCGCTCATATTGTTTCACCCCTGAAATATCGCGCATTTTCAGGCTTTGCGCGTTCCAAAGGCGAAACACTATCACGGCCGCCGCCGCCGTCCACTGGTCTGGCGCCGTCTGTGACGCGCGGGGCAGCTTCAGGATTTGGTGCGGCCGGGGATGGTGACGGGGCCGGCGTCCTTCACCTGTTTCCAGATGCGTTTGCCCACCTTGTCGGCCTCGGCGATGATCGCGGCCTCGTCCATGGTCAGGACTTTGCGGTCCCTCATCACAAAGCGGCCGTCCACCATCACCGACTCGATATCGGCCGGCTGGCCGTTATGGATCCAGGTGGAGATGATGCGGCCCGACGGCACCAGATGGGCGCGCTGGGTGTCCAGCACGATCAGGTCCGCCTTCTTGCCCACGGTCAGCCCGCCGCTGATCTTGTCCAGGCCCAAGGCATGGGCGCCGCCAAAGGTCCCGTCCTGCAGCGCATCTTCCGGCTGCGGCAGAAGGCCGGGGAAGGGATCGTCGCGGCGGATGCGCTCGGTCAGCATCGCCACCCGCATCACTTCGAACAGGTCGTTGGTGTTGTTGTCGGTGCCGTACGCGATGGGGCAGCCCGCCGCGCGCAGCGCCGGAATGGGCGGAATGACGCCGCGATTGGCCGCCATCGCCGCCTGGTGCGAAATGGTGGTGCGGGTACGTCCCAGAAGCGCGATATCGGCCTCGTCCACATAGCGGCAATGGGCCGCGAACAAACGCGGGCCCAGAAAGCCCGCCCGATCCAGGTAAAAAACCGGGCTTACGCCGTAATGCTTCTTGGCGAACGCCACTTCGGCACGGCTCTGCGACAGATGGATGGAATAGCGCAGATCGTATTTTTCCGCGAAATCATGCACCGCCTTCAGCATCTCCGGCGAGGATGTCTCCGACAAGGCGGCGGTGGGGAATACGTTGATGCGTCCGCCCTCCTTGCCGTGCCAGGCCGAATAAAGGTCGCTGATCCGCTTCATGCCTTCGTCGCG
>CALMGU010000132.1 GCA_937865685.1 uncultured Alphaproteobacteria bacterium
CGACGAAGACGATGTCCTGCGCGCCGTGCCGGATCAGGTCGGCACCGGCGCCGATGCAGTGCGCCGAAGTCGCGCAGGCGGCGGAGATCGAATAGCTCAGGCCGAGGATGCCGAAGGCGGTGGCGAGCGTGGCCGACACGGTCGAGCACATCGTCCGCGGCACCATGCACGGGCCGACCTTGCGCACGCCCTTGGCGCGCAACAAATCGCCGGTTTCGATCTGCCATTGCGCCGAGGCACCGCCGGAGCCGGCGATCACGCCGCTGCGCGGATGCCGGATCTGCTCGATCGCCAGCCCGGCATCGGCGATGGCATCGCGCATCGCCACGTAGGCGTAGGCCGCGGCATCGCCCATGAAACGGCGCAGGCGGCGGTCGATGAGCGCGTCCAGATCGATCGACGGCATCCCGGCAACCTGACTGCGCAGGCCGCGCAGGGCGTAGTCGGGCATCGCGCGCAGGCCGCTGATGCCCTCGCGCAGGGCGTGGCTGACGTTGTGGACGGCATTGCCGATGCACGAGACGATGCCCATGCCGGTGACGACGACGCGACGCATCACAGGTTCTCCGTATTGCGGAACAGGCCGACGCGCAAATCCTTGGCGAGGTAAATCTCGCGGCCATCGACGAAGGTGCGGCCATCGGCGATCACCAGTGCCAGCCCGCCGCCCAGGCCCCCGCTCCAGCGCCCCGCCCCCTGGCGGGCGGGGATGAAAAGTTCCAGGCCTTTGTCCGCGACTTTCAGGCCACCGCCTTGGCCCGCGGGGTGACGGCCGAGACTTACGCCAAGGCGATGACCGGCATCGCCCCCATCGCCACCATCAACACCATTATCGCCGAGCAGCCGGAATTCGTGCGGCCGGTCTGGGCCTATCTCGACAGTGCGGTGTCGCAGCGGCGGGTCAACGATGCCCGATCGCTGCTGACCGAGAATGCGGCCCTGCTCGCGGATATCGAAGCCCGCACTGGCGTGCCGAAGGAGATCCTGGTCGCGGTCTGGGGCATGGAAACCAATTATGGCCGCAACCTGGGCACCTATAATCTTTTCGCGGCGCTCGCCACCCAGGCCTATGACGGGCCCCGCCAAGGATTCGCGCGGCGGGAATTGATCAACGCTCTCCTCTTGCTGCAGCAGAATGATTATGCGCCTGCTGAGATGGTGTCGTCCTGGGCGGGCGCGTTCGGGCAGACTCAATTCATTCCTTCGACCTTCTTCAAATATGCCGCCGACGGCGATGGCGACGGGAAGATCGATCTTTGGCATTCCACCGCCGATGCGCTGGCGTCCACCGCGCAGTTGTTCCAGCGCGAAGGCTGGGCGGCGGGAAAGCCCTGGGTCCATGAAGTCGCCCTGCCCAAGGACTTTGCCTATCAGGATGCCGACCTCGGCACGCTCAAGCCTTTGTCGGAATGGTCGGCGCGCGGTGTGACGCTTTATTCCGGCGGTGCCTTGCCCACGGGCGAGGACATGGCATCGCTCTATCTGCCCGCGGGCGCCAATGGTCCGGCGCTGCTGACGATGAACAAT
The DNA here is from genome assembly GCA_937865685.1 of uncultured Alphaproteobacteria bacterium. Classification (GTDB taxonomy): domain Bacteria; phylum Pseudomonadota; class Alphaproteobacteria; order Micropepsales; family Micropepsaceae; genus Rhizomicrobium. Next base: position 1,528 of record CALMGU010000132.1, read on the forward strand.
TTCCGCATGATCATGAAATACAACAATGCCGCCAGCTACGCGCTGGCGGTGGGCATGCTGGCGGATCGCGCGATGGACCGCCCGGGCATTCAAGCGCCCTGGCCGCGCAGCGAAAAGCCCCTGTCCCGCGCCGAGCGCCTGCGCTTTCAGACCGATCTGGCGGCGCTGGGCTATGACACGGGCGAGTTGGACGGTCTTTTGGGCCGCAAGACCCGCGCCGCCTTGCGCGACTATCAGGCGTCGCGCGGGCTGATCGCGGACGCCTATCCCACCCAGGCGATGCTGACTTTGCTGGACGGCGACGCGACCAAGGCCGCTACGAAAATTGATTAAGGCTTGAAGTTGGGGCAATCCACGCGGCCCACACCGCCATCGCTGCCCGGCGTGAACACGCATTGGCCTTTCTGCCGCCCGGCGGAATCGTAAAGATCGATCGCCCAGTCCTTATCCCGCCGCGTCATCATCAGGAAACCGAACCCGCCCACCGACAAGCCGTCCTTGACGCTTACGCCGGAACGGCCCTGAAAGATCGCACCTTTCAGATTGGCCGGCGTGATGTCGAGATTGTCGCCCCCATTGCCCGCCACGATCTGCGGCGGCACCGCGCCGTCATAATTGATCGCTTCGAATGTATGGATATGCCCCGACAGCATCAGCGCGATATTCGGCGGCAGCGGCGTCTTGCTGGCGGCGGCGATGATGGTGGCATTGCCGCCGATGGGAATGTTGAGCGGTCCGGAAATTGCCGCCCAGATCGGGCGATGTCCCACATACCAGACAGGTGCAGGAACAGCCGCCAGGTCCTGGAACTCTTTTTCATAAATCGGGACCAGCTTGTCATTGACGCTGGTGTCCGGCGCATCGGCATTGTCCATCGCCGCCAGAGTCACGCCGCCCAAGGGCACCATGAAAGGCGCCAGATGCGGATTGCAGGGCTGGGCGGGATCGAACGCGTCCTGTCCCAGCAACCGCAGGAACCCAAGCCCGGCGCGCTGACAATCCTCATGATTGCCGCGCAGGATCACCCAGGGCGCGGTGGCGAGCAAAGGCGCGGCAGGGGCGAAGAAATCCGCGCTCCAGCTTGGCCAATTGTCGCCGGAGGGCGAACCCTCGCACCCTTTGTTGCCCGGCGGACAAGGTTCTTCGCGATAGAGATAGTCGCCGACATGGACCACCAGATCGGGTTTGAGTTTCGCCGCCGCCGCCGCCAGCACGGGAAAAGGCCAGGCCGCCGGATCATTGCAGGCCTGCAACGCGCCGCCCTTGATGCGGCAACCGGTGTCGCCCAGCACCAGAATGCGATTGGGAACTTGGACCGGCAGCGGCAGGGTATTGCCGTTCACAGAGGCCGATGTGGCGCCAACGGGAATCGGCGCGGCGCAGGCGAGCGGAAATGCGCCATTTTCCGGCGCGCGAACCGTCATCGCGACTTCGCCTTTGTCGCTTTTCAGGACCGGGCAGTTTTTGTTGCCGGTAATGACCCGCGTCTCATAGCCGCCGGTGGCGACTGCCTGCACCCAGGCCTGGGTCTCAATCTGAGTCTGCGCCCGCGCGGGGAGCACGATCATTGTGGCGATTGCTATAAGTGTGAAATTTCGCACGCGGACACCTTTGTTGCATATGCACAATGCCTTGGCGGCATGACATTTGGTACTTCTTACGCTGTATAAAGATAGCGTAAATTAAAAACCTTTGTCACAAGGGCCCCAGAAGGGACCGAACCGTGCCACGCGTATTGACAGAAACTGACATTGCAGGCTTTCGCGAGCGCCTTTGCGAGCTCGCCACGCGCATCTATGTCGAGCGCGGGCCTGAGAACTTCAACATGCGCCTTTTGGCGTCGGAGATGGGTGTCAGCGCCATGACGCCCTACCGCTACTTCAAGGACAAGGAAGAGATTCTCTCCGCCATCCGGGCGCGTGCCTTCAATCGTTTCGCCGACCAGCTGGAACGCGCGCTCGCAACCCCCGGCACGCCGCCGGAGAAAAGCTTGGCGGTGGGAAAGGCCTATATCCGCTTCGCGCTGGAGGAACAGACCTGCTTCCGGCTGATCTTCGATTTCAACGAGCCCAAGGGCACGCCCGTCCCCGAACTGGCGGCTGCCGCGGCCCGGGCCAAGGCCACCATGACCACGCACATCCACATGATGGTGAAGGAAGGCTATTTCCACGGCGATCCCGAATTGATCGGCCATGTGCTCTGGGCGGGGCTCCATGGCGTGGTGGTCCTGCACCTGTCAGGCAAGCTTTACGGCGAGATCGACCTGTTCAAGCTTCTGGAGGAAGTGCGGCGCGTCCTCAGAGGCGCCTACGCGGTCAAAACGCCCGCCTGAAGGTGATGCGCCAGGTGCGCCCCATGCCGGGCAGCGCACCCAGATTGGCATAGGTGTCTGCATCGGGCGTGAAATAGCGCGTGCCGGCCAGATTGTTCACATTCACATCCGCTTCCCATATGCCCATCCGCAGGAACGCCGACATGTTCAGCGTGACATAGGATGGAAACCGAATCGGCTGCGGCACGGTCTGGGCGGTGCGCGAGACATAGGTGCCGCCGAAACTGGCGCCCCAATCCTGTCCGTCGCTTGTGTAAGTCAGATAGGGGCTGATCACGGCATGCGGGATCAACGCATATTCGTAATTGCCGCTTCTGCCGGGCAGGCTTGAGAAATCGAAAGTGGCATAGGTGCCGCCGAAACCGCTCGCTGGCATCACGCCGGCATCGCGCGCCGGAACATAGGCAAAGCTGTGGTCCGGGCCTTTCACCATGGTGTGCTGCAGGCTGCCCGCAAGAGTGGCGCTGAAATTGTCGTTCACCACATAACGCACTTCCGCCTCCTCACCTTCGGAACGCGTGCCCTGAACATTGGTGGTGCCCAGACCTCGCGTCAGCTGAGTGCGTTCCTGCCGGTACCAGGCCAGCGATCCCACCAGATGCTGATCCAGAAAAGCGAATTTCACGCCCGCTTCATTGAGGAAGGACGAAGACAGCCAGGCATCATTCGCCAGCAACGATGTCACGACCTGAGAGGCTTGGCCGATCTCGATGGCCGAGGATTTGGCATTGGTGAGGTAAGGGATCAGACCCCAATCACTTTTGTAGCTGAGGCTGGCCGAGTAAGTGAGCGCGCCCTTGCCCGCGCGCGCATCCGGCGGCTCGAACGCCATCACGCCCTTGTCCACCGAACGGACATTATAGGCGTCATAGCGGCCGCCCAGGATCAGATCCAGCCGCTTGTTCCAGGCAATGTCGGAGGTGACGAACAGGCCCGCATCGGCCGTGGAGCTGCGCACGTCATTCTCCCAGCCCAGCCCCACCGTGCCCGCGGGATCGATATTGAACGGCGAATCGATGATGTCATTGGCCGTGGCGCCCATGCTGATGTCGCGCCGGTCCAGCGCGATCACGCCGCTATTGTAGCTTTCCTTGCCCACGGCATGCACATAGCGATAGGAGGCCCCCACGATATTCTGCGTGGTGATGGCGCCGAATTCGCGGGTGAAATCATATCGGGCCCGCACTTCGCCGATCAGGGTGCGATAAGACCCCGGAAAGCCATAGGAGACGAAACGGTGGTTCGACAGCGTGTCGACAAAGCCTTGCAGCCGGACGCGGTCGCCGCCATCCAGGGCATGGGCCAATTCGACAAAGCCGGTATGGGTGACGGTGTTGGAAAAATCCACGCCTCGCGCACCATACACGGTGCGCCCGTCCAGATGCGTGACGCCAAGGCCCGTATCGAGCACATGAGCAGCATCGATGCAGCTGCCGCACCCGGGCACGGCGATATAGAGCGGCTTGAAATTGGGATCGAAGAAATAAGGATTTCCGCCCAGCTCATTCAGCGTTAGCCGCCCATTGCCGTCTGCGTCTTTCAGCGACGTGTTGCGGCCGGTGATGTAGGTGCCGCCATCGATCAATTGCTGCGTCAGCCGGTTCCAGCCCGGCGTCTGCACATCGCCGTTGGAATGAAAATACATGTAATCCGACGACAGCGACCAGGCGCCGCTTTCGAAATTGCCGGACAATTCCACCAGTTGGTGGCTGGGATGTATGCCGCGATAATAGCTGAAGGAATCGTCCAGCTCGCCATAGGCATGCACGCCGCCCCGGACGCCGCCCAGCTCCAGCGGCAATCCGATCTGGCCCGTGAGGTTGCGCTTGGAGTAGCTGCCATAGGTCGCCGTCACTTCGCCGGAGAGAATGCTATCTTCAGCCGCCGCCACGCTCTTGGGCACGAAATTGATCAATCCGCCCACCTTGCCGGCGCCATAAATGGCCGAAGGCGGACCGCGCAGGAGCTCGATCTGCGCCGCGTCGCCCAATGGCGTTGAATAAGTGCCGCGATTGTCGGCGCGCTTGAAACCGCGGAAATAGGATTCCGCCAGAGTGCCGCGCAGATTGACCGCGCCTTCCACGCCGTAAAAGCTGGCGGTGTAGGCCGACGGCGCGATCGCCGTCAGCGTGTCGACGCCCGTCACGCCATAGCGATCGATGGTGGTATCGCTCACCACCGTGACGGCGCGCGGCGTTTCGATCAACGGCTTGTCCAGACCCAGCGCGGTGTCGTTCGGCTTGGTTTCGATCAGATGGGCGCGATCCCCGGTGACGATGACGGTTTCGGATTCTTCGGCCCGCGCGGCCTCGGATACGAAAAGCGGGGGCGCCAGCATCAGGATCGCGGCAAGCAAGCGGAACGGCGAAGACATGCGAATGTTGAATCTGGCTGGGAGTGTCAAATTTCTTCTAACATTTCACAATCAAAAGCCAAGCACTTTGCGGGATTGCATATCAACATGTTGTTAAAGCTACACAATTTCTCCAGGCGGCCACGATCTCGGCGCTGGAGGCGCAAATGGCGCAGTTCAACTCCAGCGCCTTCAGGGTTCCGTCATGCAGGTCTTTTTCATAGGCCGCGACGGCATCGGCGGCGATGAAGATGTGATAGTCCCGCTCGAAGGCATCGCGGACGGTGGAATCGACGCAGCATTCGGTGGTGAGGCCCGCGATCACCAAAGTATCGCGTTTGATCCCCCGTAGATGGGCATCGAGCCCCGTGCCGGAAAAGGCGTCGTATCGATTTTTCGAGAACACCGCTTCATGCGGCTTCGGTTGCGCCCCCACGAAATCCGCGCCGCGTGTTCCTTCCTGGCAGAGCGGGGCATCGCCTTCGGTGCCACGCCGCTTTTTCCATTCGCGCAACAGATCGGTCTCGTCGCTTTGGCGCGTGATCAGCCGCGCGAACAAACACGGCACGCCTGCCGCCCGCGCCGCATCGGCCAGCATCGCGGCATTGCGGATCGCCGCCCCGGCCATGGAAAGGTCCATGCCGCTTTTTCCCATCGCGCCATCGGGTTCGGCGAAATCGACCTGCATATCCACCAGCAGAAGGGCGGTGCGCGCGGGCCGGATCCAATCCTTCAGACTCATGCGCGGGCCTTCAGAAGCGGCAGGATTTCCCGGCCCATCACGGCGATGCCTTCGGCATAATCGGCGAAGATCAGCATCAGGCCATCCAACGCGCAATCCGCCAGCAAGGTTGCGATCTTTTGCGCGCAGGTCCTGGGCGCGCCGATCACAGTGTGGGTCATAAAGGCGCCCTTGGCCCGGGCCACCATGGCATTGTCCCTGCCCGCGAAACTCGCGCCATAGCTCTCCAGCATGCCCAGCACCGCACCCTCGTCCAGCCCATCGCGGTATTTCTGCGCGGTCGCTTCGGCGGCGGCATCGCTGCCGCCATAGATCACCGTGCACATGGCATAGGTCTTGATGCTCTTGCCCAGCTTGGCCGCCAACTCCTTGGCTTTAAGTGAGGCCGCCCGCGTCTCCGCTTCGTCGCGGCCGCCGATGAAGCAGATATCGGTCTCGCGCACCGAAAAATCGAACCCTCGCGCCGACATGCCCGCGCAGATCAGGTCGGGCCGGCGGAGCGGCTTGGGCTGGGACACGCAATCCTTGATGGTGAAATAGCGGCCGTGAAAATCGACTCGCTCCTCGGTCCAGAGCCGCTTGACGATCCCAGTCCATTCCTCGGTGAGGTCGTAGCGCGCATCGTGATCCAGCTTTTCGTCCCAGGCGCCCATCTGCTCGAATTCGCCCCGATAGGCGCCCGCGACGATATTGAGCCCGGCACGGCCCCCGGAAATATGATCCAGGGTGGCGATCATTTTCGCCGCCACCACGGGATTGTGCAGGATCGCATGCAAGGTGGCCCAGACCTTGACCCGCCTGGTCAAGGCGGCGATCCCCGCCATCATGGTGACCGACTCCAGCGAGGCGCCCCAATGATCGGTGTCGCCGCCGAAGCCGCGCCACTTGCCCATCGACATCACGAAATCCAGGCCTTCGGCCTCGGCGAGCAATGCGGCATCGCGGTTCTGCGCCCAGCCGCCATCCAGGAGCGGCGTGTTGCGGGAGACGATCCACCCACCGTTCGCCACGGGAAGAAACACGCCAAATTCTGCATCCACCGTCATGTGGCGAACTTCTTTTGTTTGCGAACGCGCTCACGCGCGCTTCGCGGCGCCACGGGAAGAAAGACACCAGATTCCGCGTTCACCGTCATGCCGGTCTCCGCTGGGGCCGGCGCATCACCGCGACGGCAATCAACACCAGCAAAACCAGGCCTTCCAGAATGGTGAAGGCCGGAACGAAACTGCCGCTATGGTCGGCGACGAAACCTGCAAAGGCCGGGCCGCCCGATCCCACCACCGAAATCAGATTGACGATGGCGAACAATTCCAGATTGGGGGCGCGGCCGAAATAGTCCAGCAGCAGGATGGTGGAGGCGAAGAAGGTCAGGCCATAGCCCACGCCGATCCCCATGGCATAGACCAGCATCAGCGGCAGCCCGTGGGCGGCACTGAGCGCCAAAAGGCCGACAATCAGCATCGCCAGCGACAATAGCAGCAGGACCTTGGCCCCGATCCAGCGCACCAGCACCCCGCCCGCCAGCCGCGCACCCGCATTGATCAGCGCTTCGGCGCTCATCATCCCGCCCGCAACGGCTGCGGTCACGCCGTGATTCATCAGATGCGCGACCGACACGGCATTCACGGTGATGCCGACGAACAGGAAGATGCTGTACGCGGCCGCCAGGATGGCGAATTGCCTTGTGCGCAGCGCCGCCTTCACCGTCCAATCGTCCGATCCGGCAGACGCGTCATTCGCATCCTGGTGCAGGTCGGTCTTGACATCGACCAGAGCCGCACTCAGCAACCCCGCCAGCGTCACCAGCAGCAGCGACACCAGCCAGTAAGCGCGCCAGTCTTGGCTGATCGCGGCAACCCACAGATACAGAATAGGCCCCGCCACGCCGCCCAAACCTCCGACCGTGAAGTAAAGCCCGAAGGCGAAAGAAGGATTGGTGTAAAGCCGGGTGAGCAGATAGGTGCCCGGCACCGTCGCCAGCAGGGCAAAGCCAAGCCCCATCAGCACGCAGCCCAGGAAATACAGCGGCAATCCATGCGTCAGCGCCAGGCACGCGAACGCCGCACCCATCGCCAGACTGCCCGCGACCAAGGTGGCGCGCACGCCGAAGCGCCGGATCATGGTGGCGGGAAGCGTGGCGGTGACCCCGGCGGCCACGCCCAGCAGCGAAAAGCCGGTGCCGGCTCCCCCCCAGCTCCATTTGAGTTCACCGATCATCGCCGGCAGCACCACGCCCAGCGATCCGAAGGTGGTGGCGGTGATCAGGAAATAGACCACACTCACCGCGGCGAGCGTGATCCAGGACCGGCTCATGGCGCGGCCCAGGCGCGTTTGACGTCGGCGGGAAAATCGCCCAGCGCCTCGCGCATCGCATCTTGCGCCCGTGCCGGATCATGCGCGGCGATGGCATCGGCCAGCGCGCGATGCTGGTCCAACGCAAACCGGCTTTCCTCCAGCGAGGGCTCGCGCATGGTGACCAGCCAGAAGCGCGCGGTCTGGTGATGCAAACTCATCACCAGCTTGGCCAGCACGCGATTGTGGCTGGCGCTGGCCACCGCGACATGGAACGCCTCGTCCATCACCGCCAGGGCTCGCGCGTCATTCTTGGCGATGGCGGCTTCGCCATCGCTCAAGGTGGCGCGGATGGCCGCGATATCGGCATCGGTGGCAAGGCGCGCGGCCAGGCCCGCGCATTCCACTTCGACCAAGGCGCGGGCGGCAAAAGCTTCGCGCGCTTCCATCAGATCCAGCGGCGCCACCATGGTGCCCACGCGCGCGCGCCTCAGCACCAGTCCTTCCAGCGCCAGGCGCGCCAGGGCTTCGCGAATGCCCGCCAGCCCCCCGCCATAGCGCTCGGCCAGGATCTGTTCATCCAATCTTTCGCCGGGCGCCAAGCGCCCGACAATGATGTCGATCAGCAATTGGCCGTACAGGCGCGATTTCAGGAGCTGTGGTGACCATTCGTCCAGCCTGGTGTCGTTCGCGCGGGGTGTGATGGTCTTGGGGGCCATGATCGCCGCGCACAATGGTGATGGGCGCGCCGTCTGGCAAGCGTCCCGGTTCCGGCGCGAAAGGCCGCGCATGCGCCAAAAGACGAAAACAAATAGAGTGCGGCTGGATCAGACCCAAGGAACCGCCATGGCGCCATTGCCCGTCAGCTCGTCTTTCATGGTCACGTTGATGATCGTCGAGGCCCTGTTCGCCATTCCGGCCGGCCTCGTGCTCAGGCGCATCGGCCATTCCATGTGGTGGGCGCTGCTCTGTTTCGTTCCCCTCGCGGCGCTGGCCGGCCTTTGGATCCTAGCTTTCGCCAGATGGACGCCGCGCACGGATGGCTGAAACGCCCGTCAGACCCGGAAGCGGGAATACATTTCCGCGATGGTGTTGACCGCATTGTCGGCTTCGGCGCGGTCGGCCAACTCGCCGGACACGTTATAGCCGCGCATGTCGCCGCCATTCAGATCCTGCACCACGATGCCGTCGCGCCGGGACAGGATGCTGATATTCTTGTAGTTGAAGCCGTAATTCACTTCCGGCTGCGGAATCAGCCAGGCGATCTGGCCGCGCACCGGGGTGAGCGATTCATCTTTCCACCAGTCGCGCGCCGCATAGCCGGGGCAGTTGATCACCACTTTTTCCTTGAGCTGGGTGAGTTCATTGGGCGAACGGAACTGCTTGCGCACGAACTTGCCGCCCGCGCTGAAGAAATCCGTCATCAGCGTGTGCGCATAACCGGCGATGTTGAACTGCATGTTTTGCGAGCGGCGCACATACCGGGTGGGAAAGGGCGTGGCGCCCGCCGGCAGATCCTGGGACCTGGGCGTGATGTCGCGGATCCGGTCCATATAGGTGGCGAAGCCCAGCGTATCCAGCTTCTCGGCTTCCTCGCGCACCTGTTCGAACGGCTCGTCCGACAAGGAATAGCGGTCGGTGAATTCCACCGGCGTGCCCGGCAGACCCAGATATTGGCGATAGGTCTTGAACGAGAAGCGCGCCATCTGTTCCCAAACTTCGCCGAATTTCGGACCGGCCGGTTCCTTCAGGGCGATGCGCGAATCCGGTGTCCAGCTGCCGGTGGCCCGCGCCGAACGGGTCTGGGGCAGAAGATCGCGGGCATAGATGGTGACCTTGGTGCCGGCGCGCTGCGCCATGATCGCGGAAGTCAGACCGATAGCGCCGCATCCGATCACCGCGATCTCGGCCGGGCTGTTCCCCAGCGCCAGCTGCATCGCCATGTTGGCCGAGCCCCAGGACAGCGACCAGCCCGATCCGCCATGGCCGTAATTGTGCACCACCAGCGTGTCGCCAATCTGCTCGGCTTCGATGCGCGGGCCTTTGGCGCGGAAGGGACGAAGACAGACGGTAATGTCGAACAGCCGGTCGGGATGGGCCCGCACCGGCGCCAAGACCGGCGGAATGTCCTGGGCGGAAAGTCCGGTGATGCGCGGGGCGCGCGGCTGGGTGGCGCAACCGGCAAGACCCAGCCCGCCCAGCGCCAGCGATGTTTGCAACAGGCGGCGCCGGTTCAGATCCCGTTCGGCCATCGCATGCTCCCCCGAATTTCCCTTATGAGTCTGAAGGGTTACACAGCGATCCCGGCCGCGCAAGACAGGCATTATTGACGTGCGCGTCCGATCAGATCGCTGGTGCTGCGATCCGGCATCAGGTCCGCCAGCATGACTTCGCCGCCATAAGACGTGACGAAATCCGCCCCCACGATGTTTTCGCGTTTGTAATCGGCGCCCTTGACCAGAATATCGGGCCGGATCTGCCGGATCAGATTGTCCGGCGTGTCCTCGCCGAACATCACCACCAGGTCCACCGCCGCCAGCGATGCCAGCACGATGGCGCGCGCCATCTCGTCCTGCACGGGACGGCCGTCGCCTTTCAGGCGCCGCACCGAAGCATCCGCATTCAATCCCACCACCAGCCGGTCGCAATGGGTGCGCGCCTGGGTGAGAAGCGAGATATGCCCCGGATGCACCAGGTCGAAACAACCATTGGTGAAGCCGATCTTGCGTCCCTCGGCGCGCCATAGCGCCAATCGCTCCAGCGCGCATTCCAACGAAACGATTTTCTGTTCCACCGACTTCATTTGACGGGTTTGCAGCTCTGCCGCGATTTCGCCGGCGGTCACCGCAGCGGTTCCCACCATGGTGACCGCGATGCCTGCCGCGATATTGGCAAGCCGCACGGCATTTTGAAGGTCGCTCCCCGCCGCCAGCGACAGGGCCAATGCCGCCACCACCGTGTCACCCGCGCCCGAAACATCGAATACCTCGCGCGCGCGCGAAGGAATATGGACGATCTGCGCTCCACGCTCCGCCAGCGACAATCCGGCCGGACCGCGCGTGACCAGCACTGCGCCCAGCCCCGGCAACCGGGTCAGAAGATTCTGAGCCGCTGCCGCGACTGCTGCATCGCTGCCGGTATCCATGCCGGTGGCAAGGCCGGTTTCGCTTCGATTGGGCGTGATGACGGTGGCGCCGTCATAGCGCGCGAATTCCGCACCTTTCGGATCGACGATAACGGGCTTGCCATGCGCTTTCGCCAGCGCGATCAGGTCCTGAACCAGCGCCGGCGGAAGGAACCCCTTGGCGTAATCGGAGATCACCAGCACGTCATGATCGGCGATGGCCTCCCGCGCGGTCGCAAGCGCCATCGCGTTCACGGGATCGGGCCAGAGCGCTTCCCGGTCGGCGCGCATCACCTGCTGCTGATCGGCGATATAGCGGATCTTTTCCGTGGTGCGCGCGTCTTCCACTACCACAAGCGCATCCTCGATGGCCGCTTCGCGCGCCATAAGCTCGCCGATGTGATCTCCGGCGGCGTCTTCGCCCCGGCCGCCGATCAGGGTGACCCGCCCGCCCAGGGAAGCGATGTTGCGCGCGACATTGCCCGCCCCGCCCAGGCTGGCGGCTTCACGGCCGATCAACAGAACGGGCACGGGCGCTTCGGGAGAAATGCGGGAAACCCGCGCATAAACGAAGCGGTCGAGCATCACATCGCCCACCACCAGCACCCGCGCGTGTCTGAAGCCGGCACTGATGTCCAGCAGCTTCGCCATGCGCCAATGACCTTGTGGGTTTCACCCTGGCTTTTAGAGTTTCAAATCGGCCAGGCCAATACAATCTTTGCACAAACCTTCACCACCGGCATCGATTCATGCGTGAAAATGCGCGGGAAAATATCTGAGCGATGGCAAACGCGCCCGCGGCGCGGGATGCCCCAACTCACACCGGCCGCACGCGCTCAGCTCTTGAACAATATTCCGAGCAGCGCGATCACCGCGAACATGCCGACCCAGAACAAGCAAAACTGAACCGGTCCGCCAACGATCGGACGATGTTCCGTGAGATGATGATCGTGATCCAAAACTGCCATACGCAACACTCCCGCCCCTTCATTGCAAATGCTAAACCCCAATGTCTTAAGGGTGAAAGCAAAATGTCATGACGCGTCGCAGCAATCGACGGCACGGTTAGCAGGCGAAACAAGCGGCCGGGCGCGGAAAAATCTTCCGCAGCGCACCTCCCACAACGCAGATGCAAACGAACTCCGCCTTCGTCCATCAGGACGGGACGAATCGCGGCCGGAGCGCCCGGCGCGTCCGGGTCATTCCCGCCCGCCGCAAGGAAGACATGGACCGAGGCGCTCTCACAGAACGCCTCGGTCCCTCTAAGGCTCAACTGTGCACCGTCTCGCCATGGAGATTGATGTCCAGCCCCTCGATCTCGACTTCGCGCGAAACCCGAAGCCCGATGGTGATGTCGATGAGCTTGAGGATGATGAAAGTGATGATCCCGCAATAGAAGAAGGTCGCGATCACGCTGGCGAATTGGATCAGCAATTGATGACCGTTGCCGTCATGGATCCACCCTTTGCTCAGCGGATTGATCGCGCTCTTGGCGAACACGCCGGTAAGAAGCGCACCCAAGGCGCCGCCCACGCCATGCACGCCCCAGGCGTCCAGCGCGTCGTCATATCCGACCCATGTCTTCACCCACACCGCCGAGAAGTAGCAGACAAAGCCCGCGGCAAAGCCGATGGACAGCGCGCCGCCGGCATCGACAAAGCCGGAAGCGGGCGTGATCGCCACCAGCCCCGCCACGGCGCCGGAAATCATGCCCAGCACCGATGGCTTCTTCGCCACCAGCCACTCCGCCGCCATCCAGGCCATCGCGGCGGCGGCGGTGGCGATCTGCGTGGCCATGGCGGCCATGCCGGCATTATAGCCGGCAGTGACGGCGGACCCCGCATTGAAGCCGAACCAGCCCACCCACAACAAAGACGCACCGATCACGCTATAGACCAGATTGTTGGGCGCCATATTTTCCGTGCCGAAGCCCACGCGCTTGCCCAGCACCAGGCAGGTGACCAGCGCCGCGGTGCCTGCGTTCAAATGCACCACCGTGCCGCCGGCATAATCCAGCGCGCCCAGGCTGCCCAGCCAGCCGCCGCCCCAGACCCAATGGGCGACGGGACAATAGACCAGGAGCAGCCAGATCGACATGAACCACATGAACGCGGAAAATTTCATCCGGTCCGCCAGCGCGCCCGCGATCAGGGCGGGCGCGATGATCGCGAAGGTCATCTGGAAGAACATGTAGACCGATTCCGGAATCGTGCCCGCCAAGGGGTTGATCGATTTCAACGTCATCTTGCCCAAAAGTAGCTGATCGACGCTGCCGATGAATTGATTGGCGGATGCGCTGGCATTGGGCGTCAGCGCGATGGAATAGCCGATGATGGTCCAGAGCAGGGTGATGATGCAGGTGGCGCCAAAGCTCTGCGCCAGGGTGGCCAGGACATTCTTCTTGCGCACCATGCCCGCGTAGAACAGGCCCAGGCCCGGAATGGTCATCATCAGCACCAGGGCGCTGGATGTCAGCATCCAGGCGGTGTCGCCGGCGCTGAGCGGATCGGGTGGCGCGGCGGCCCATGCCACGGGCCCGCTCGCCAGCAGGGCTGCAAGCGCCGTCGCCGAACAGGACGCTGTCTTCACCCATTTCGACCAACTCAACATGCAAACTCTCCCGATGGGCGGATCGAAGCGCGCCTCACGATCCTCCACGCCTGCCCGGTGATCCAATCTTGTTCCTCCCATGCCGCGCGACGCCGGGAAGATGCGCATGACGTTCCGGGGATTGGGCGCGCAAGACAACGCGGATTCAGCGGCCTTGATGCGACATTCGGTCTGAAAGGGACGGTGGCGCGCGCGGTGTCGTCCGCACGCAACACCAATCTGTCTATTATTTATGCGACTGCTGCCTTGTTGGGCATTTACGATAAAGCCCGCAGCCGGATTCATGCTTCGGGGCGATGCCGCGAAAAGCAGCCGGGCCAAGCGGCGCTCTTTCACGCGACGTCGCATTTGCCGCGCGGCACGCGATTGCGCGCATCATGCGCCGCTGCTGCCCGGCGATATCACAAGCTGCCGCCCTCTTTCGCGATCCCATTGGTTGCTTTTCTCCACACGATGAAATTGCGGGCGCATTGCCCATGCCGGTGCCTGGATGACGGAACCGGGCCTTCCGGCCTCATGGAACCCGCGAGACGTTGTTAACGTCTTGTTTCATTTCGCGTAAAAGGGGCGGGGGCCGGGCCTGCCTGGCCCATCCAAGCGGCAGACCGAAAATATTAACGACGGAAACCTTATTCTGAGCTTTATCCCAGGGACGAGAAAGCCGCAGCGTCGATGAACAATTTCCGGTCGGACCTGGTCGGCATCGTGATGGTGAACTGGAATCGCTGGCAATACACCATTGCCGCATGCCGGTCGCTCGCCCAGTCCGCGCATCGAGACTTCCGGATCATCATTGTCGACAATGCGTCGGCGGACGATTCTCTGGCGCAGATGCGCGCCGCCTTGCCAGGCGCCGACATCATCGCCAGCACCGCCAATGCGGGCTTCGCCGGCGGCTGCAATATCGGCATCCGGCGGGCGCTGGATCTGCAATGCGAATATGTGTTCCTGCTGAACAATGACGCGGAAGTGGAAAGCCAGACCATTTCCCGCCTGATCGCGGCCAGCAAGGCGCGGAGCGACAATGCCGTGTTGGGCAGCGCCCTGGTGTTCGCGGACACGGGACAATATCAATTCTTCGGCAGCAAGCGCGGCGCGGTCCTGGATCAGTCCGAATATTTCTCCGCCGCGGCCGATGCGCATTTGCTGGAGCAGGACGCCATTCCGACGGATTTCGTCATCGGGGCCGCGCTGTTCCTGCCGGCACGGGTGCTGGAAAAAGCCGGATTATTCGACGAGCGGTTTTTCCTCAACTATGAGGAAACCGATCTGTGCCACCGTGCCCGCAATCTGGGCATATCGTCCTTCGTGATTCCCTCATCGGTGGTGCGCCACCATGCGCATGCCACGCTCGGCCCCTATCGGGCGCCGATGCAGTTATATTTCCTCACCCGCAATGCCTTGCTGTTCACCCAAAAGCACGGCTCGGCCAAGGACCGCCGCGAGGCGCTGAAATCCCGCCTGGCGGCATTCTATTGGAATGTCCGTCGTTCCTGGGAGGCGGGCGTTTTTCTCGATCCGCCCACCCGTGGCATGCTGCGCGGATTATGGGATTATTTCCGGGGCCGCTTCGGCGATTGCCCGCCCGCCATTCGCCGGCTGGACGCGGATTTTCGCGGCCTTCCCTATCTGCCCTCCTCCGCGCCTCAAGAACATGGCGAGGTGATACCGCAGGCTTCCTCATCCGCAGGGCATTGATTTTCGCCGCCGCCCGCGTGAATTTCCATCA
Source organism: uncultured Alphaproteobacteria bacterium (assembly GCA_937865685.1). Classification (GTDB taxonomy): domain Bacteria; phylum Pseudomonadota; class Alphaproteobacteria; order Micropepsales; family Micropepsaceae; genus Rhizomicrobium. The sequence continues at coordinate 16,710 of CALMGU010000132.1, forward strand.
GGCCTTGAAATGAACCGGGGGGATTTGTGAAGAAGCGTCGGAGGTTCGCGGGCTGCGTTGCCTTAGCCATTGCCTGGACATCGGCGGCCTGGGCGCAGTCGCCAGCCACACTCGATTTTGGACCCGGCAAGCCCGTGCCGCCCGGCGACGCGGCGATGGGCCAGAACATGTTCACGGCCATCTGCTGGGCGTGTCATTCCAGCGATCTGAGCGGCTACAAGGGTCCGCCGCTCACCGGGCCTTCCTTTTACAAGATCTGGCAAGGACGGCGGCCCGATGCCCTTTCCGATCTGATCCGCAATACCATGCCCAAAGACGATCCGGGGATGTCCGAACGCGCCGCGCGCGATCTGGTCGCCTTCATCGTGACCTATGCCAACAAGCCGGAGAGTCTAAAGAACGGAAAATGACACGGCGCCAAAGCGCAAAACCAAAATTTCCGGCAAGCATTATCGAAATGAACGATAACCATACGCGGTGCGACCACTGGTCAAAAAGCGGGCAGTACAGGAGCCCGAACCTATTTCTGCGGCGTCGTCCTGTCGATTTGCTGAAAGAAGGTCCGGGCGGCGGCGATGATTTCGCCATCGCTGGCGTGATCCATCGCCAGATTTCCCATCACCCGCGCCGCCAGTGCCGGATGCTGGCCGCGGATATGGGCGGCCAATTCGGTTCTCGCGGCGGCGGGGCCGGCGATCAGAATTTCCCTAAAATCCGCCAGGCCGGCCGCGATCGCGTCGTAATAGGCCGCGTCTCCATGCGCATGCTCGCCGCTCGCTGAACCGGATTTGTGGTGAAGATGATGGGGGGCATGGCTGGCGATCTGCCGGCCGGTATGGTCCGGTCCGCGCAAATCGAACCCGAAAATACGGGCCGTGCGATGATCCAACCAGACGACACCGTGGAAATGCATGGCTTGATCCTCCCGGCTGACAATGCAGAGCGCCGATGAACGCAGCATGATATTATCGCGCCGCAACACCTTGATCTGAATCATACCCATCCGGGTCAAGGCTACGTCTGGTTGTCCATCGTCATCGCGCGCCAGGTCCTCATGTCTCTCAAGCTTACATTTCTGGGCGGAGCCGGTACGGTCACCGGGTCCAAATATCTTCTGGAACGGAACGGCGACCGCATCCTGATTGATTGCGGGCTGTTTCAGGGCTTCAAGGCCCTCAGGCTGCGCAACTGGGCGCCATTGCCGGTGCAGCCGTCGGCCATAAATGCGGTGGTGCTCACCCATGCGCATCTGGACCATTCGGGCTATCTGCCGCTCTTGGTGCGCAACGGGTTTCGCGGACCGGTGATCGCAACCAGCGGCACCCAAGATCTGTGCGGCATCCTTTTGCCGGATTCCGGGCATCTGCAGGAACAGGACGCGGACTTCGCCAACCAGCACAAATTCTCCAAGCATCAGCCGGCGCTTCCGCTCTACACCGAACAGGATGCGCGGGACGCGTTGAAGCACTTCAAAACCGCGCCGTTCGATCAATCGGTGGATCTGCCCGGCGGCGCCACGGCGCGCTTCACCCATGCCGGCCATATTCTGGGCGCCGCCACCGTGTCGGTGGAATGGGCCGGCAGGACGCTGGTGTTTTCCGGCGATATCGGACGGTACGGCGATCCCTTGATGCCCGATCCCCAGACCCCGGCCAAAGCGGATTATCTGCTTCTGGAATCCACCTATGGCGACCGGCTGCATGACCGGACCGATCCGGAAGACGCGCTGGCCGAGATCGTCGGAAAGACCATCCGCCGGGGCGGCACCGTCGTGGTTCCCGCCTTTGCCGTCGGGCGCGCGCAGAGTTTGATCTATCACCTGGCCCGCCTGAAGGCCTCGGGCCGGTTGCCCGCCATTCTTCCCGTTTTCCTCGACAGTCCGATGGCGATCGATGCCACCGAAATCTTCCGCCGCCATGCCAGGGACCAGAAACTGAACCAGAGGGACCTGCATAACCTGCAAGGCGACACGCACTATGTGCATGATGCTGAAGAATCCAAGGCGCTGACCGCCAATCCCATGGCCAAGGTGATCATCTCCGCCAGCGGGATGGCGACCGGCGGACGCGTGCTGCATCACCTGCGGCACTATGCGCCCGATCCGCGCAACACGATCCTGTTCACCGGCTTTCAGGCGGGCGGCACGCGCGGCGCGGCAATGGTGGCGGGCGCCGACAGCATCAAGATGTTCGGCGGCTATGTGCCGGTGCGGGCCATGGTTCACAATCTTTCCATGCTGTCCGCGCATGCCGACCGGGACGAACTCCTGCGCTGGACGTCCGGCTTTCGCGAACGGCCCCGCACTACCTTCATCGTTCATGGCGAGCCGCAGGGCGCCGACGCGCTGCGGCTGGCGCTGGCGGAACAGCGGCAATGGAATTGCGTCGTCCCCGATCACGGCCAGACGGTGGTCTTGTCGTGACCGGCCGTCCCCACCATCAGCTGAAGGCGCGCCGCCTGGGCATCGACACGCATTCCGAAGCGGCGATCTTCATGCACAAGGATTGCCCCGTCTGCCGGTCGGAAGGCTTCTCGTCCCTCAACCGCATCCTGGTGAGCAGCAAGGATCGCTCGGTGATCGCCACGCTCTATCAGGTGGAAGGGGGCATGCTGGCCTGTAGCGAAGCCGGTCTTTCCGATTCCGCCTGGGCGCGCCTTGATCTCAAGGACGGCGATATGGTCCGCGCGCGCCACGCGCCGACGGTGGAATCCCTCGCCCATGTCCGGGGCCGTGTTTATGGGCATGCCTTGGACCAGGATGCGCTGAACCAGATCATCCCCGACATCGTGGCGGGGCGCTATTCGCCGGTCGAGATATCCGCCTTCATCACCGCTTGCGCGGCCATGCCGCTTTCGCTGGCGGAAACCGCGGCCCTGACCCGCGCCATGGTCGCGTCGGGCGAATGCCTCAGCTGGAACAGCGCCGTGGTCGCGGACAAGCATTCGGTGGGCGGACTGCCCGGCAACCGCACCACGCCCATCATTGTCGCGATCGTGGCGTCGCTCGGGCTCACCATGCCGAAAACCTCCTCGCGGGCCATCACCTCGCCGGCCGGGACCGCCGACATGATGGAAACCCTGGCGCCCGTCGAACTGGACAACGCGGCCATCCGCAAAGTGGTGGAGCGCGAAGGCGGCTGCGTGGTTTGGGGCGGGGCAGTCAATCTCAGCCCCGCGGACGATGTCCTGATCCGCGTCGAGCGGGCGCTCGATATCGACAGCGAGGGTCAGATGGTCGCTTCGGTTCTGTCGAAAAAGATCGCGGCTGGCGCCACCCATGTCGTCCTCGACATGCCTGTGGGCCCCACCGCCAAGGTGCGAAGCGCGGACGCCGCCGCGGCCCTGTCCAACAGCCTGGCCGCCACCGCCGCACCCTTCGGCCTCAAGGTGCGGATTTTGACCGGCGACGGCAGCCAGCCCATCGGCAGGGGCATGGGGCCGGCTTTGGAAGCCCGCGACGTGCTGGCGGTCCTGAAAAACGATACGCATGCGCCCCAGGATCTGCGGGCGCGCGCACTGGAACTTGCCGGCGCCTTGCTGGAATTGAGCGGCCGCGCCCCCGAAGGCGGAGGCGTTGCGCTGGCGGCGTCCGCGCTGGACGATGGCCGCGCCTGGAGCAAATTCCAGAAAATATGCGAGGCGCAAGGCGGAATGCGCGAACCGCCCCGCGCCCCTTACCGCAAGGACATTGAAGCGATTTGCGACGGGCTGGTGACGCAGATCGACAACCGGCGCATCGCGCGCCTGGCCAAGCTGGCGGGCGCGCCCTTCGACAAGGCCGCCGGCGCGCAAATGCATGTCCGGCTGGGCGATAGGGTAACGCGCGGCATGCCGCTCTGCACGCTCCATGCGGAGACGCCGGGCGAGCTCGCCTATGCGTTGAATTACGGTGACGCCAATACCGACATGATCCGGATCGCGGAGCCATGACGGCGCCGCTGATCGTTCCCATGCCCGGAAACGAAACCCTGGCCCGCAATCTCTGCGCTCTGGGTGCCGGCGAATTCCGCGAACTGGATACGCGCGCCTTTCCCGACCGCGAAACCTATCTGCGCTTTCCCCAAGCGCCATCGGGCCGCAGCGTGGCCCTGATCGCCACCCTCGCCGATCCCAACGAGAAATTTCTGCCCCTGCTGTTCGCGGCGCGGACGGCGCGCGAGCTGGGCGCCCGGCGCGTGGGCCTTGTGGCGCCCTATCTCAGTTACATGCGCCAGGACGCCCGCTTTCATCCCGGCGAAGCGGTCACCTCGCGTCATTTCGCGTCGCTGATCTCGGCCGATTTCGATTGGCTTGTCACCGTCGATCCGCATCTGCACCGCTATCGCGCGCTGGGGGAGATCTACACCATCCCGGCCCGGTCCCTGCATGCCGCGCCGCTGCTCGCGGCCTGGATTGAAGCCCATGCCGCAAAGCCGTTCCTGATCGGCCCGGATGTGGAAAGCGAGCAATGGGTTTCGCAGATCGCCAAGGCTTGCGGCGCGGATTATCGCGTTCTGCGCAAGGCGCGTTTGGGCGACCGCGCGGTGCGGATCGCGGCGGAAGATTTGCACGTCCCCGAAGAGGCGCAGCCGGTGGTGATCGACGATGTGATCTCCAGCGGCCACACGATGGAAGAAGCCGTGCGCCTCCTCGCCATCCGGGGCCAAAAACCGCTGGCCCTGGCCGTGCATGGAGTGTTCGCCGAAAATGCCGATGCCCGCATCATGGCGGCGGGTGCCGCTGGGCTGGTGACCGCCAATACCATCTCGCACTCCAGCAACCGGATCGATGTCGCTCCCTTGCTGGCGCCGGAAGTGGCGGCGCTGGCCTGAGAATATGGGCGGCCTCAGCCGGTTCGCACCCGGCTCTTGCGGATGCGCGCCTTGGCGGCCTCCAGCAAAACAATAAAAGCAATTCCGGTGCCGAGGGACGCCGCAAGCAGCCAGCCATTCAAGGCGCCGAATGCGAAAAGATTTCGCGCCGGACCCCAGAACAGGGCCATCGCCAAGATCGACCCCGCCGCGCCGGCGAGAAACCAAAGGCTGATATTGGGCCGTGCCAGGGCATCGGACAGGGTGGTGCCGAAACCGCGATTGACCAGGATCAGCCCGATATTCGCCAGCACCAGCGTGGCGAACACCAGGGCGCGCAGCGAATTTTCGTCCAGCTTCAGCCAGAGACCCAGCCCCAAGGCCAGCATGACCGCCGCCAGCGCGCCAAGGCCTTGAAGCGCCGCCCACAGCGCCGCGCCGCGCGGCAGCACGGACTCGCCGGGCCG
>CALMGU010000133.1 GCA_937865685.1 uncultured Alphaproteobacteria bacterium
CCTCGGCGGCGGCTCGCTCGCGGTCGCGCTCTTCCTCGTCGCGCTCGCCGGGTGCGGCCTGCTCACCACCGTTGGCGTCATCGTTGCGATGGACACCTTCGGCCCGGTCTCCGACAACGCCCAGGGCATCGCCGAGATGTCCGGCGATGTCGACGGCGAGGGCGCGAAGATCCTCACCGACCTCGACGCGGTCGGCAACACGACCAAGGCCATAACCAAGGGCATCGCGATCGCGACCGCCGTCCTGGCGGCCACGGCCCTGTTCGGCTCGTACCAGGACGCGGTGAGCACGGGCCTGGCCCAGGCGACCGGCGTCAGTCCGGCCGAGCTGCGCGACCTCAGCCAGCGCTTCCTCGTCTTCCACCCGGCCGCCCTCGTCGGCCTCATCCTCGGTGCCGCGACGGTCTTCCTCTTCTCGGGCCTGGCGATCAACGCGGTCACCCGGGCCGCCGGCGCCATCGTCTTCGAGGTGCGCCGCCAGTTCCGCGAGATCCCCGGGATCATGGAGGGCACCGCCCGTCCCGAGTACGGCAAGGTCGTCGACATCTGCACGCGCGACTCGCTGCGTGAGCTGGCCACCCCCGGTCTGCTCGCCGCTCTCATGCCGATCGTCGTCGGCTTCGGGCTCGGGGTCGGCGCGCTCGCTGGATTCCTCGGTGGGGCGATCAGCTCCGGCGCCCTCATGGCAGTCTTCCTGGCGAACTCCGGCGGGTCGTGGGACAACGCCAAGAAGCTCGTCGAGGATGGCCTGCATGGCGGCAAGGGCTCGCCCGCGCATGCCGCGACGGTCATCGGTGACACCGTCGGTGACCCGTTCAAGGACACCGCCGGCCCGGCGATCAACCCGCTGATCAAGGTGATGAACCTCGTCTCGGTGCTCATCGCCCCGGCGATCATCACGACGAGCCTCGGCTCTGGCTCCAGCGCACTGCGCTATGTCATCGCCATCGTCGCCTTCGCCGTCGTCATCGGCGCGGTCTACGTCTCGAAGAAGCGGGACCTCGCCGTCGGCGGACCTGCGGAGTCGGCGGTCGAGCGCGTCGGCTAGCCCTTCTGCTCGACCGCCGAAAGGCCGGCGCCTCAATGGAGGCGTCGGCCTTTCGGTTCGTGACGTCGATGTCGTTCTTTCGGTTCGTCTTCGGCTCGTGCGGCCCCACCCTGAGGGCGGCGTCACCCGGGTCTCAGAACCGGATGTACCGGACCGCGGCAGTGATCTGGGCGCCCGCGGCAAGGGTCCCGATCTGGAACTGCTGGGTGTTGCCGAAGTCGCCGTGGGCCGGTAGCGAGATGACCTGCGTGCTCGCCGTGCAGGTCGAGTCGAGGATATTGCCGGTGACCTTGGCGAAGTGACCCTTGGCGAAGTTGCCCGCGTACTGGAGCATCATCGCGTGCGCCTCGGAGCCGGCCGGAGCCAACGACGGGTCGTTGAACGCGAACGAGCTCGTGTGGGTGTCATTGGCGTGCCAGTTGGCGAAGTCCGCCCACCCGTTCGCCCCGCTGGTGTCGACGTCGAAGTCGACCTGCCGCCGGAGGATGATGCCGCCGATCGAGGCGGCGGTGTTGTTCTTCACCGTCATGTCGACATTGATCGCCCGGTTCGGACCGTCGAAGGTGAACAGCTGCGTCATCGTCAGCCGGCCGTCGGCTGTGCTCCGGACGGCACGTGACGAGGTGGCGCTGAGGCTGGTGAAGGTCGGCGTGCCCCAGCCGCTCATCGCGACCCCGGTGTCGTAGGTGTTCACCTGGCCGGCCGTGGTGTTGTAGCACAGGACGTATCCTTCGCCCTCAGCCCCGACTCCGATGTGCTCGTAGACGGCACCGGCCTTGTCGGGCCCGCGGTAGGACACGATATTGCCGTCCGAGCTCAGGCTGACGGTCGTGCTACCACCGGCCGCCGAGTGGTAGGTGACGACCTCGATCTCGGACAGCGCGCTGGCGGCCCGGTCGGCCGACCGTTGCGATGTCCCGGATGCGGCTGCGCCCCCGTCGGACGAGGTTCCGTGGGCAGCGATAGCCGGAGTGGCGACGATCAGACCCGCCGCGGCCAGTGCGCCGATGAGGTTTCGTGCGTTCATCTGTCGTTCCCCCTTGCGAGACGGACCGCCACAGCTGCGGGCTGGGCGGCCGGAGAGTCGGCCGCCCAGAGGCGGGATGCCCGTGCTGGAGAGGGCAGTCGCCCCAGCCGGTGATACCGCTGCCGGGGCCTGACTTACGCTCGGGGAGTGGTTCATGACCCCGCTCTCGTCGCATCCCTTCGCGACGACCTCGCGGCTGCCTTCACGCTCGACCTGGTCGCAGACCTGCTCGGAGGTATGGCGGCCAGCGCACTGGGCCGGGAGCAGAACCTCCCCGCCGACCGGGCGACCCGAGGCCGTACCGACCCCACCGCCGTGTCGGAAGTGCGTCCGCAGGTCAGCGGCATCATCAAGGAGCGGCTGTTCGTGGAAGGCAGCACCGTCAAGGTAGGCCAGCCGCTGTATCAGATCGATCCCGCGCCTTATCAGGCTGCCTATGACAGCGCGGCGGCCACGCTTTCCAGCGCCAAGATCAAGGCCTCGCGCTACGCCGAATTGCTCAAGGCCAGTGCCATCGCGCCGCAAGACAATGACGATGCCCAGGCCGCTTACAAGCTCGCGCTCGCCAATGTGGAAACCGCGCGCATCAATCTTGCCTATACCCGCATCTCGGCGCCCATCAACGGGCGCATCGGCGCATCGTCGGTCACGGCCGGCGCACTCGTCACCGCCAACCAAACCGCCGCACTGGCGACGATTTCGACTCTCGATCCGATTTATGTCGATATCGATCAGTCCTCGTCCGAATTGCTGGCGCTGGAACGCGCGGCCCAGGCGGGCCAGATCGATCGCGGCGGGCCTTTGACGGCCGAGGTCACACTCACTCTGGATGACGGCTCGGTTTATGCCGAGAAAGGCAAATTGCAATTCACCGATGTGACGGTGGATCCGACCACCGGAGCTGTCCGCCTGCGCGCCATTTTCCCCAATCCGCAGAATATTCTGCTGCCGGGCCTTTATGTGCGCGCCACGATCAATGAAGGCGTCGATCCGCACGGCATCCTGATTCCCCAACTGGCCGTCGGCCGCAATCCGAAAGGCGATCCGACCGTTCTGGTGATAGATGCGGAAAACACCGCGCGGCTGCGCGAGGTCAAAACCGGCCGCGCCATCGGCGGCGACTGGCAGGTGACCAGCGGATTGAAGGCCGGGGACAAGGTCATCGTGCAAGGCCTGCAAAGCATCAGGCCGGACATGAAAGTGACGCCGATGCCAGCACAGGCCGGATCGGCCACGCCGCCCGCGCCTGCGAAACCCGCACCCGCGAAATAAGGAGCGTCCATGTCATTGTCACGCTTCTTTATCGACCGCCCGGTTTTCGCCTGGGTTATCGCCATCGTCGTGATGCTGGCGGGCGGAATCGCTGCGTTTACCCTGCCCATCGAGCAATATCCCACCATCGCTCCGCCGGCGGTCTCGATCTCCGCCATCTACCCGGGCGCCGATGCGAAGACGGTGCAGAATTCCGTAACCCAGGTGATTGAGCAACAGCTCACCGGCATCGACAATCTTCTCTATTTCTCGTCGGCATCCAACTCCGACGGCACGATGATCATCACCGTGACCTTCGCGCCGGGCACCAATGCCGACATCGCCCAGGTGCAAGTGCAGAACAAGGTGCAACAGGCGGTGGCGCAATTGCCCAGCCAGGTGCAGCAATTGGGTGTCACCGTCGCCAAAGCCCAGACCAACTTCCTCTTGGTCGTGGCCATGTTCGATCCGACCCATCGATACACGAATATCGACATTTCGGATTTCATGACGTCCAAAATGCAGGATCAGCTGGCCCGCGTCACGGGCGTGGGCAACACGCAGAATTTCGGCGCCCAGTATGCGATGCGCGTCTGGCTCGATCCCTACAAGCTCCAGCATTATGCGCTGCAGCCCACCGATGTGGCCCAGGCGATCCAGGCGCAGAATGTCCAGGTTTCGGCGGGCTCCATCGGCGGCCTGCCGTCCGTGGCCGGTCAGGCCTTGAATGCGACCGTCACAGCCCAGTCGCAACTTCAGCGGCCGGAACAGTTCCGCAACATCATCCTGAAATCCACGCCCGACGGCGCGGTGGTGCATCTTTCCGATGTGGCACGCGTCGAACTGGGCGCCGACAGCTATGCCGTCGCCAGCTTCATGAACGGCATGCCCGCAGCGGGCTTCGCCATCATGCCCGCGCCGGGCGCCAATGCCTTGAAGGTGGTCGACGAGATCAAGGCGCGCGTGAAAAGCCTGGAGCCCACTTTCCCGCCGGGCATGCAAGTGGTGTTCCCGGTCGATAACACCGAATTCATCCGGCTTTCCATCAAGGACGTGGTCGAGACGCTGATCGAGGCGATCCTGCTGGTGGTCCTGGTCATGTATCTCTTCCTGCAGAGCTGGCGCACCACATTGGTGCCCGCCGTGGCGGTGCCGGTGGTGCTGCTGGGCACCTTCGGCATCCTGGCGGCGGCCGGATATTCGATCAACACCTTGACCCTGTTCGCCCTGGTGCTGGTGATCGGGCTTCTGGTCGATGACGCCATCGTGGTGGTCGAGAATGTCGAACGCATCATGCGCGAGGAAGGATTGCCGCCGCGCGAGGCGACACTCCGTTCCATGCAGGAAATCACCGGCGCCCTGATCGGCATCGGCCTGGTGCTGACGGCGGTGTTCCTGCCGATGGCCTTTTTCGGCGGCTCGACCGGCGTGATCTACCGGCAGTTCTCGGTCACCATCGTTTCGGCCATGTCGTTGTCGATCTTCGTCGCGTTGATCCTCACGCCGTCGCTTTGCGCCACACTGCTCAAGCCCGCGATCGATGGCGAGCATCCGCATCACAGCGGCCTGACGGGACGCTTCTTCCACTGGTTCAACAGCAGCTACGACCAGACACAGGCCTGGTATCGCCACAATCTGGAAAAGGTGCTGAACCGTTCCAGGCTGGTGATGGTTGTCTATGCCGTGATCCTGGTCGCGGTCGGCGTGATGTTCTATCGGCTTCCCACCGGCTTTTTGCCGGACGAGGATCAGGGCTTCATCATGACCTTGATCAACCTGCCCACCGGCGCCACCCAGGCGAAGACCCTGGCGGTGGCGAACCAGGTCACCGACTATTACCTCCAACAGGAAAAGAAGAACGTCGAGCTCACTTTCACGGTCGCCGGCGTCAATCCGATTTCAGGCGTAAGCCAGAATTCCGGCGTCGCCTTTACCAAGTTCATTGATTGGGGCAAGCGCCCCGGCAAGCAGAACAGCGCGGCATCGATCGCACAGCGCGCTTTCATGCACTTTTTCGGCAACCCTCAGGCGCAAGTATTCCCGCTGGTGTTCCCGTCCGTGCCGGAACTTGGCTTTTCGACCGGATTTGACCTGCAGATGCAGGATCGCGGCAATCTGGGCCACGAAGCGCTGATGCAGGCCCGCAACCAGCTTCTGGGCATGGCGATGCAGAATCGCAAGCTGGCGCAGGTGCGCCCCGCCAGCCTGGACGATTCCCAGCAGCTCCATGTCGATATCGATCAGGAAAAGGCCAACACGCTCGGAATTTCGACGGCAAGCATCAACGCCACATTGTCCACGGCCTGGGGCGGCGCCTTCGTGAACAACTTCATCGACCGTGACCGCGTCAAGCGCGTCTATATGCAGGCCGACGCGCCTTACCGCATGAAGCCGGACGATCTCGACCGGTGGTATGTGCGCACCACCACGGGCACCATGGCGCCCTTCTCGTCCTTCGCCCGCGCATCCTGGGCGATGGGGCCACTCACGCTCAATCGCTATAACGGCTATCCCTCGATCGAGATTCAGGGCCAGGGCGCGCCGGGCGTCAGCTCCGGCACGGCGCTGGCGGAGATGGACAAGATCTTCAAGTCGCTGCCCCAGGGCATCATGAATGAGCGAACCGGTCTGTCCTATCAGGAGCAGCAGTCCGGGGCACAGGCGCCCGCGCTTTATGCGCTCTCGATCCTGATCGTCTATCTCTGCCTGGCGGCGCTCTATGAAAGCTGGGCCATCCCGCTTTCGGTGATGCTGGTCATCCCCTTGGGCGTGATCGGCGCCCTGGCCGCGACCAGCCTCAGGGGCCTGTTCAACGATATCTATTTCCAGGTCGGCCTGCTCACCACCATCGGCCTGTCCGCCAAGAACGCGATCCTGATCGTGGAGTTCGCGGTGGATGCCGAGAAGAGGGGCATGACGGCACGGGATGCGGCATTGGAAGCCGCCCGGCTGCGCCTTCGTCCCATTCTGATGACCTCCATCGCCTTCATTGCGGGCGTGTTCCCGCTGGCGGTGGCATCCGGAGCGGGTGCGGGCAGCCAGAACGACATCGGCACGGGCGTGATCGGCGGCATGCTGACGGCGACGATCCTGGCGATCTTCTTCGTCCCGGTCTTCTTCCAGCTGATCAACCGGGGTCTTCAGCACCACGAATAGGCAAGGCGGAACCCGCAATCCGGCAACAGTGTCGTAAAAGTGCAAAGGTTGACATCAACCTGTTCTATGCCTTGAATGAAGCCTGGAGGTGCCGCCATGGATCATCCCGTCGTCGACCGCGAAGAATGGCTGAAGGCGCGCAAGGCGCTGTTGCTCAAGGAGAAAGAAGAAACTCATCTGCGTGACGCCGTCCGCGCCGCCCGCCAGGCCCTGCCCTGGGTTCGCGTGGAAAAGGATTACCACTTCGACACGCCCAATGGCCGCAAAAGCCTCGCCGGTCTGTTCGACGGGCGCAGCCAGCTGATGGTCTATCACTTCATGCTGGCACCCGGCTGGAAAGCCGGCTGCCCCGGCTGCTCGTTTCTTTCCGATCATATCGATGGCGCCCTGCCTCACCTGAACAATCACGATGTGACATGGACGGCGGTGTCGCGCGCGCCGCTGAACGAGATCGCGGCCTACAAGACCCGCATGGGATGGAAATTCCCCTGGGTCTCCTCCTTCGGCGAGGATTTCAACTACGACTATCATGTCTCCTTCACCAAGGAGCAACTGGCGCAAGGTTCGGTGGAGTATAATTTCCGGCAGACGCCATCCGAACAGGCCAATGACGAGCTCCACGGCCTCAGTGCCTTCTTCAAAAACAGGAAGGGCGAGGTGTTCCACACTTATTCGAGCTATGCGCGCGGAGCCGAAGACATCATGAGTACGTTGATGATACTGGATCGCGCGCCGCTCGGCCGCAATGAAACCGGCACATTGAGCTTCGTCCGCCGTCACGACGAATATCAGAACGCCGCGGAATAAATCGAAAGGAACCTGTCATGGCCGGTCAATTTTTCTGGCATGAACTGATCACCACCGATCCCAAGGCCGCCGAGAAATTCTATCGCGATGTGGTCGGTTGGACCGTCAAGGATTCCGGAGTTCCCGGACACGCCTATACGCTCTTTCAGGTGGGCGACCGGGCGGTCGGCGGCATGCTGACCATCACGCCGGACATGGCCAGTCACGGCGCCCGGCCCGCATGGCTTGGATATATCTCGACCGACGATGTTGATCAGACGGCCGCCACCATCCGTCAATTGGGCGGCGCCATCCACATCGCGCCGCAGGAAGTGCCGGGCGTTATCCGCTTCACCATGGCCGCCGACCCGCAAGGGGCGGTTTTCTATGCCGCCAAGGGATTGGTGGCGGAAACGCCGCCGCCCCTGCCGCCCGGCACGCCGGGCACGGTGGGCTGGAACGAGTTGATGGCATCCGATGGGCAGGCGGCCTTTCCCTTCTACGAAAAGCTTTTCGGTTGGACCAAGGATCGGGCGATCGATATGGGCCCGATGGGCACCTATCAGCTATTCGCGGCGGGCGGCCCAGCCGTTGGTGCGATGATGACCAAGCCCGCCATGGTCCCCGTTCCCTTCTGGGGCTATTATTTCAACGTGCCGTCGATCGACGCGGGAACCGAAAAGATCAAGGCCGGCGGCGGGAAAATCCTCAACGGCCCTATGGAAGTGCCGGGCGGTCAGTGGGTGGTGCAGGCGATGGACCCGCAAGGCGCGGCGTTCAACCTGGTGGCGCCGGGACACTGAGCCGCGCCAGCACCCGGTCGGCGATGCGGCTGCAGCGCGCGCCCAGGAAAGGAAAAACACCTTCCATTCCGCTGGACAGGGTCGACATCAGGGACTGGCGCAAAGTTTGACGCGCCCGGAACAGGCGCGAGCGCACGGTCTGGGGATTGAGGTCCAGCTGGGCCGCGGTCTCTTCCACCGACAGGCCCTCGACCTCGCGCAGCATAAAGACAAGGCGAAATTCGTCGGGCAGTCCGTCGATCGCCCGTTCCAGCAAGCGCCGGGTTTCAGAGCGAATCGCTTCGGCTTCCGGATCGGGGATTTCGGCCATGCCTGGGAACGGAATGACACGGACTCCGCTTTCTTCCATGACGTCGAGACTTTCGCTGGGACGGCGGCGGCGCAAGCGCCCGCGCGCTTCATTCAATGTGATGGCGGTGAGCCAGGTATTGAGGCCGGATTCGCCGCGGAATAAGCCGATAGCGGCGAATGCCTTGAGATAGGCGTCCTGAAGGACATCCTCGGCTTCGTCGTCATTGCTCACCACCGCGCGGGCGACGCGGAACAGGCGCTGATTGTGCCGCTGCATGATCGCGCGGAAAGCATCCCGGTCGCCGCCCTGGGCGTGACGCAAGAGCAGCTTTTCCGGCATGGTTCCGTAGTCGCGCGCTGCCTGGCTCATGCGGTCACTGATCCTTTTCCACGGTCAGCCGCATCGTCATGTTGGGATGATAGCGGCAAATCACGGTCAGGGTGCCCGGATTCTTGAGCGTCACCTCCCCTTGCGCGCCGGGCGCCAGATCCAGGTCGAAGCCCGGCTTCGCCGTGGCCGTGTGCCGGAACATGTCGGCGTTCCGCCACAAGATCGTGTCGCCCACCTTCAGGTGCCGCGGCGCCGGTCCGAACGCCATGTTCTTGATCTCGACGACATAGCGCGCTGCTTCGGCCGGGTGAGGGGTTGCCCAGACCAGAAGCAGCGCGCCCATGACCTGTCCGGTGCGGGACTTATGGGACATTCATTTCGCCAGCGACATGGACAGGTGTTCGGCATGTTGTTGATGCGCGGTAAACAGCGACAGGCCGGTCTGCAACAGGGATTTCAATTCCGCATTCTGGGCATTGGGGATCAGCGTATCCTTCAGGGCGCCATTGACGGTCTTGTGGTAAGCGACTTCGTTTTCGACATAGGCGCGGTCGAAAGCAGCACCGGACAATTTTCCCAGTTCCGTCACTTTGGCGGCTGCCGCCTTGCTCAAGGCCTGGCTGGTGGCATTGTCCTCAGGCGTGACATTGAGTTTTTTGACCAAGGCCAAAGCCTTGTCGTTCACGGCCTGGTGATCGCGCACCATCTCGCTGGCGAACGCCTTGACGTCCGGATTGGTGCTTTTCGATAGCGCCTGCTTGCCGGCGGTGATGTCCAGCACGCCGGCGGTATAGGCGATATGAGCGATCTGGGCGTCATTGGGCTTCTGCGCCTGGGCAAGCGCCGCGGCGGGCATTAGCAGCAGGACGGCAAATGTCAGTCTGATCAGCATGGGAAATCTCCTTTCCCGGAAGCGCGAGGTCGCGTTCCGGACACCCATTGGACGATCGGGGTGTGGAAATGTTCCCGGCCTGAAGAAAATTCTTTTGGCGCGTCAGCCGGAATGGGCCTTGGCCCAGCGCACCACCTCTTCATGGGTGGCGAACCAGACCGATCCTCGCGCTTTGGCATGCCGGATCAGTTCGTCCAGTATCCAGATGCGGGAGCGATAGCCGATAATGTGGGGATGGCAGGTGAGTTGGAATATCCCGCCCTCATCGTAAGCCGCATCGAATTCGCGCCGGAAAATGTCGAACACGTCCGCGGGCGGGGTATAGGGGCGCTGCGCCTGGAAGCGATTCATCATGAAATAGACCGCATCGTCGCGCACCCATTCGACCGGCAACTCGATCACGCCGCTGGGCTCGCCGTCCAGAAGCAGCTCATAGCAATCCTCGTCCGCCATCAGCGAAGAGTCGTAGAGCAGGCCCATCTCCTTCTGGATCCGCAAGGTCGACGGGCTGAAATCCCAGGACGGCGTGCGCAAGCCCACCGGCCGTTTTCCAGTGATCTTGGTC
>CALMGU010000134.1 GCA_937865685.1 uncultured Alphaproteobacteria bacterium
AAGTGGCTGCAGACCGAATATGGCGCGGAGGTCGTGACCTTCACCGCCGATCTGGGCCAGGGCGAGGAGATCGAGCCGGCCCGCAAAAAAGCCGAGACCTTGGGCATCAAGCCGCAGAACATCTTCATCGAAGACCTGCGTGAAGAATTCGTTCGCGATTATGTCTTCCCCATGTTCCGGGCCAACGCGCTTTATGAAGGGGTCTATCTTCTGGGCACCTCCATCGCCCGTCCCCTTATCGCCAAGAAGCAGATCGAGATCGCCGAGAAGATGGGCGCCGATGCGGTTGCCCATGGCGCCACCGGCAAGGGCAACGACCAGGTGCGCTTCGAACTCACCTATTACGCGCTCAAGCCCGACATCAAGGTGATCGCGCCCTGGCGGGAATGGAATCTGACCAGCCGCACAAAATTGCTGGAATTCGCCGAAGCGCATCAGATTCCCATCGCCAAGGACAAGCGCGGTGAAGCGCCTTTCTCGGTGGACGCCAATCTTCTGCATTCCTCGTCGGAAGGAAAAGTGCTGGAAGATCCCTCGCGGGAGGCCGACAGCATCGTCTATCAGCGCACCATTTCGCCGGAAGAAGCGCCGGACAAGGCCACCTATGTCGAAATCGGCTTCGAAAAAGGCGACGCGGTTTCCATCGATGGCGAGAAGCTCTCGCCTGCGGCCGTACTGACTCGGTTGAACGCCCTGGGCAAGGCCAACGGCATCGGCCGCCTCGACCTGGTGGAGAACCGCTTCGTGGGCATGAAGTCGCGCGGCGTCTATGAAACCCCCGGCGGCACTATCCTGATCGCCGCCCATCGCGGCATCGAAAGCATCACGCTCGATCGTGGCGCCGCGCATTTGAAGGACGATATCATGCCGCGCTATGCGGCCTTGATCTATAACGGCTTCTGGTTCTCGCCCGAACGCGAAATGCTCCAGGCGTTGATCGACAAGAGCCAGGAATTCGTCACCGGCACCGTGCGGCTGAAGCTCTACAAGGGCAATGTCGCGGTGGTGGGGCGGTCCTCGCCCTATTCGCTATACAATGAAAGCCTGGTGACATTCGAGGACGACCGGGGCGCCTATGACCAGAAGGATGCCCAGGGCTTCATCAAGCTGAATGCGCTGCGGCTCCGGACCCTGGCCATGCGCAAGCGCCAGGCTGGGAAGTGACCGCCAACAAGGCGCAGATCGCGTATTGGAACGGCCCGACCGGCGAGGAATGGGCAACGCATAATAATCAGACCGAGCGCAGCCTGGCGCAAGCCGCGGCGGCGGCGTTGAGACTGGCCGCGGCACGGCCCGGCGAGCGGGTGCTGGACATTGGATGCGGTGCGGGCGCCGCCAGCCAGGCGTTGGCAGTAAGGGTGGGGCCTGGCGGTCATGTGACGGGCCTGGACGTATCGCGCCCGCTGCTGGACTTGGCCCGGTCGCTCAGGCAGGCCCGCAATCTCGAATTCATCGAGGCCGATGCCGCGCTTTATCCCTTCCATGCGGAATACGGCCTGATCTTCTCGCTTTTCGGCGTGATGTTCTTCGTCGACCCGCCTGCTGCCTTCGCCAATATCCGCAAGGCTGCCGCGCCTGGCGGGCGCCTGGCCTTTGTCTGCTGGCGTCCGGTCGAGGAGAATGAATGGGCCTCGCTGTCCTATGCGGCCGCAAGTCCCGTTCTGCCCGCGCAAAAGCCAGTCCACCCGCATGCGCCGGGGCCTTTCGCCTTTGCCGATGCCGGCCGCGTGCGGGACATTTTGGGCGCGGCGGGATTCTCCGAAATCGAAGTCGAGAAATTCGATGGGATGATGGACCTGGGCGATACGCCGCGACAGGCCGCCTTTCAGGTCACGCAATTGATGGGCCCGGTTGCGCGGGCCCTTCGCAACGCCGACGACGCCGCCCGCGTCAAAGCGCGAGACGCCGTCGGCGAAGCGCTGGCGAATTTGCAGACCGGAACGGACGCGATCCGTCTGGGCATGGCCTGCTGGCTGGTGCGCGCCAAGGCTTAAGCGCGATCCGCGACGTCAGAAGCGCCGGGAGAAGCCCACATACAATTCCAGGTCCGGCGTGGGGCGGTTCAGGCCCACCGCGAGGCCTGCATCGAATTGATCGTCGGGATCGGACAGCCAGGCCAGCCGGGGTCCAATGCCATATTGGCTCTGCGTTCCGTGGGGATCGAAATTCTGCGTGGTCCAGACTTCCACGGCCAGATTGAGGCCGCTTCCAATGTCGCGGCACAAGCCGATCACATCCAAAAACGCACCATGATAGCCGGCACCGCTGCCATTCAGCAGGAGATCGATTTCAGGCGTCGATACCAGCGCCCAATTGCCGCCGAATGTCCATGTCATGGGCACCATCAGGCCGCCTTCGACTTCACCATTGCCCAGATTGCGGCCGGCGGTGGGAAGCTTGATGAAGGGATCGAAAAGCCAAACGAAGTCGCCGTCTGCGCCGCTATTGGGATTCCATTTGGCGCGCAGAAAAAGATCGCCGACCCCGCTCACGGCCTGGCTGCCCGAACCGTCATGCACGCGCACGCTCTGATAAAGGGCCATGGAAGCCTCGATATCGGCACTGTCGCTGAGGCCATATTTGATGGTCGGATTGGCGGCCTGGGTGACGTCTATGGTGACGCCAGATCGATGCTGGAACGTCGCGTCCCACAAACTCAACTCAGCTTGCCAATGGCCGGGATCGACGGTGCAGGCAACGGCGCCCCGGCCGGGCCGGTCGGAGCAGATCGGCTTGAGGTCTTCCGCATGCGCCGGGAAGGCGCAGAAAAAGACAAATCCGGCGAGGGCCGGCACCATGGCATTTCGGATTGGCATCGGAAATTCCGCTTTGGTCCGTATCCGAGACTGCCCTGGGCATGTTTCGAGGCTGTTTCCCCCATATGTCGGGGTGTTTCATCATTTGAACCGTCGTCTACATCGGTAAGTTCTTGTTTACGGGAAAGCCTTGCTTTGCCTGGCCTGGCTTCTCATCGCCCGGCATGCGGGCGCGCATCCAGCCGGCCGACCTGGACTTTCACCATTCACCATCGCGTTCGATAAGAGCGGCCTGGAAGCTCGTCAGATGTCCACGGAGGCGGAGAGGGCGTTGTCCTGGATGAATTCGCGGCGCGGTTCGACCACATCGCCCATCAGCTTGGAGAAGAGCTCGCCAGCTTCATCCGCATGCTGGACCTTGACCACCAGCAAGGAGCGGGCGTTTTCATCCAGCGTGGTTTCCCACAGCTGCTCCGGGTTCATTTCGCCCAGTCCCTTGTAGCGCTGAAGGGCCAAGCCCTTGCGGCCCCATTCGAACACCGCATCCATCAGCGCGGTGGGGGAGTGGATTTCACGGACTTCATCCTTGCGCCGCAGGATCGCCGATTTCAGATAGGTCTGCTGCAGCTCCGTCGCCATCCGGTCCAGCTTGCGGGCATCGGCGCTGGCGATCAGTGCGCCATCGATGGCAACCGCCTCGCGCACGCCGCGCACGTCACGCCAGAATTTCAGGCCGCCATCCGTGGTGGGCTCGCCATGCCAGCCCCGTTCGAATTCCTCGCTGAGCGCGTCCAGCCGCTGGGCGATGTAGCGGGCCGCCTGCGAAGCGCGCGCGGC
The DNA here is from genome assembly GCA_937865685.1 of uncultured Alphaproteobacteria bacterium. Taxonomy (GTDB): domain Bacteria; phylum Pseudomonadota; class Alphaproteobacteria; order Micropepsales; family Micropepsaceae; genus Rhizomicrobium. The sequence goes on from CALMGU010000134.1 coordinate 3,594, forward strand.
GTCGGACAGAATTTCCGGATTGAGAGCGCCGGCGATCGCGGCCTGTTCGAGCACGAAACGGGGATAGTGGCGCGGAAACCCGTCCAGCGCGGCCACGGCGCTGCGGGCGCTGTTCACCAAAGCCGCGAAGTCGGCGCCCGTCACGGTTTCGCCCGTGTGAAGAGTGAGAGAGGCTCCGGCAGTACCTTCCTCGATCAGGTAATTTTGAAGCTCAGGCTCGTCCTTGAGATAGCGCTCGGACTTGCCGCGCGCTGCTTTATAGAGCGGCGGCTGGGCGATGAAGACATGCCCCCGGTCGATCAGCTCCGGCATCTGGCGATAGAAGAAGGTGAGCAGAAGCGTGCGGATATGGGCGCCGTCGACATCGGCGTCGGTCATGATGATGATCTTGTGATAGCGCAGCTTGTCGGGATTGAACTCCTCCCGCCCGATGCCGGTGCCCAGCGCCGTGATCAAGGAAACGATGCTGTCGGAGGACAGCATCTTGTCGAAGCGGGCGCGCTCGATATTGAGGATCTTGCCGCGCAAAGGCAGCACCGCCTGGTTGGCGCGGTTGCGGGCCTGCTTGGCGCTGCCGCCGGCGCTATCGCCCTCGACGATGAAGATTTCGCACTTGCTGGGATCGCGCTCCTGGCAATCGGCCAGCTTGCCGGGGAGGGATGCACCGTCCAGCACGCCCTTGCGGCGGGTGAGTTCGCGCGCCTTGCGAGCGGCTTCGCGGGCGGCCGCGGCTTCCACCACTTTGCCCACCACGGCCTTGGCTTCGGCGGGATGCTGCTCGAACCAGGCGCCCAGCTGGTCGATCAGGGCGCCTTCCACCACCGGGCGCACTTCGCTGGAGACCAGCTTGTCCTTGGTCTGGGACGAGAATTTCGGGTCCGGCACCTTGACCGACAACACGCAAGTCAGCCCTTCGCGGCAGTCGTCGCCGGTAAGCGCCACCTTGTCCTTCTTCGCGCTTCCCATGTCGTCGGCATATTTGGTGACCACGCGGGTGAGACCCGCCCTGAAGCCCGCCAAATGGGTGCCGCCGTCGCGTTGGGGAATGTTGTTGGTGAAGGCTAAGGTGCTTTCGTGATAGCTGTCGTTCCAGGTGAGCGCGATCTCCACCGTCATGCCGTCACGCTCCGAAGCGATCATCACGGGCGCTGGGATCAACGGGTTCTTGGCGCGGTCCAGATACTGCACAAAGGCCTTGAGACCGCCTTCGTAATGCAAGGTGGTTTCCTTGGCTTCGACGCCGCGCTTGTCGGCCAGGACGATGGTGACGCCGGAATTGAGGAAGGCCAGCTCCCGCAGCCGGTGTTCCAAGGTGGCGTAATCGAATTCGGTCTTGGTGAAGGTGGCGGGCGAAGGCAGGAAGGTCACTTCCGTGCCCTTGCGGGTTATGCCGTTCTCGACCGGCGCGTCACCCACGATCTTCAACGGCGCGACGGCGTCGCCATTGCGGAACCGCATGTAATGTTCCTTGCCCTCGCGCCAGATGCGCAAGTCGAGGAAGTCGGACAGGGCGTTGACCACCGACACGCCCACGCCATGAAGGCCGCCGGAGACCTTGTAGGCGTTCTGCTCGAATTTACCGCCCGCATGAAGCTGGGTCATGATGACTTCGGCGGCGCTGACGCCTTCTTCCTCATGGATGCCCGTGGGGATGCCGCGGCCATTGTCGCGCACAGTGCAAGAACCGTCAGGATTGAGTTGGACATCGATGCGGTTGGCGTGGCCCGCCAGGGCCTCGTCCACGGCATTGTCCACCACCTCATAGACCATGTGGTGCAGGCCCGAACCGTCATCGGTGTCGCCGATATACATGCCGGGGCGCTTGCGCACCGCGTC
>CALMGU010000135.1 GCA_937865685.1 uncultured Alphaproteobacteria bacterium
GCCGTCCCTTGCGCGGCCCGCGGATTGTCGCGCCGGCGCCCCCCGCCCGCTTCACGATCTCTTTCCCCCGCGCCGGAATTGCTCATAGGTGTCGTCGAACAATTCCTTGCCGCGGGCGATGCGCGCTTCGTCATCGGCATGGGTGCGGCAGATCCCGGCAATGACATGGGCGATGCCCGCCGTTTCGGGGCGGCCGAATTTTCCGTCCTTCAAATCGATATCGTGGATGATCTCGCCGATGGCCCTGAGCGCCGGATTGGCTATCCCGGCCCGCTTCAAAATGGTCTCGAACGAGCAATCCTCGCCTTCATGGGTGAATTCGCCGTCGCGCATGTCAAAGCGGAGCTCGCCCGGCAATGGCCGGTAATCATTGCCGGAAACGAATTTGAGCGTTCCCTTGGGATCGACGAAGCGCTTGATCAGCCAGGCGCAGGCGATGCGGTCCACATGAATGTCCTTTCGCGTCACCCATGTCCTGGCGGAAATCCGCTTGAAGTCGATGGCGGCGCGTTTGGGCGAACCGGCCGCTCTGGCGATGGGACTATGTTCCAACCCCGCCAGCAACGCCTCGGCCTGGAAACGCCCCGGCGCGCCGAAATAATCGATCCGCGCCGCATCGGAAAAGCGTTGGCGAAATTTAATCAGCGCCGTGTCGAAGTCCGGCTTCCGCTTTCCCGCCTTTCGCGTCGCCTGGGTAAACAGCCGCATATCCTTCGCAATCGCATCATAGGCCGTATCGCGCGCGGCATTGAACAGCGTGCGGACCTGGTCGTCGCGCAATCCGGCAACGAACTCGGCCCGGCATATCAGCCCCTTGCCTCCCTGATGTTCGATTTCCGAAAGAAGCCGCTGAAAATCGCCGCGCGCCTGTTCGCTCGCGGGCAGCACGAAGACCGAATTCTTGAGGCTGACCGCGCCCAGGCTTTGCAGCTGCCGCCAGATCTTCACCCGCAGATAGGCGGGCTTGGCCGGAAGCTGATGAACCAGGAGCAGCCATCCGGGATGGGGCGCGGCGGCCATGCGGTGTGGAACTTTCGATGCCAAGATACACTCGTATCAAACAATTGACAGCGGGATACATTCGTATCAGGAGTCACGATAGGCCGGTCTGGGCTGGACGGCAATGCAGAAGACGATTTGTCCGCCGCGATCCAAACCGCTGCGTTCAAAATCGAAAGCACGCGCAGACCCAAGGAGAAACGCCATGACATCCACCCGCCGCCAGTTCATCGAGGCCGCCAGTCTCGCCGCCATGTCCGCAACCGTTGCCGGGGCCGCGAGCGCCCAGGCGCAACCGGCGGGCAATGCCCCCGCCTATGCCATCAAGCCGCTGCCCTTCGATCCCAAAAGCATCAAGGGCCTGTCGGAAAAAATCCTGGTCAGCCATCACGACAACAATTACGCGGGCGCGGTCCGGCGGCTGAACGCCATCGGCGCGCAGTTGGCGCAGACCGATTTCGCCAAGGCCCCGGTCTTCACCGTCAATGGCCTCAAGCGCGAGGAATTGATCGCGATGAATTCCATGATCCTGCATGAACTCTATTTCGACAGTCTGGGCGGGGGCGGCGCGCCCTCGGGCAATCTGGCCGATGCCATCGCGCGGGATTTCGGCAGCATGGACCGCTGGCAGGCGGAATTCTCGGCGCTGGGCCGGGCCGAAGGCGGCGGATCGGGCTGGGTGCTGCTGAGTTATTCGCCGCGCGACAAGCGCCTGGTCAATCAATGGTCGGCGGATCACACAAACAATGTCGCGGGCGGGCGGCCGATCCTGGCGCTCGACATGTACGAACATGCCTATCACATGGACTACGGCGCCGGCGCGGGTGCCTATGTCGATGCCTTCATGGCCGCGATCCGCTGGAGCAATGTCGCGGCGCTGTTCGACCGTTATAGCCGGGAAGCATGAAGGGGCGGGCGCTACCGGCGCTAACGCTTGCGGGACTTCTGACCGCGCCCGGCCTCGCCGCCGCTGCGCCACCGCCAGCATTCGGCGGCCGCTTCACCTTGGTGGCCGATGTGCCCCTGGGCCCGGCGGCGAACCGCATCGATTATCAGAGCTTCGATCCCACCGCCCACCGGCTCTATGTGTCGCTGATGGGCGCGGGCAAGCTCTTGGTGTTCGACACCGCCGCGAACAAGCCGCTCAAGCAGCTGGACGGATTTCCCAAGACCACCGGAGTTCTGGTGGTGCCGCAATTGCACCGTGTCTATGCCAGCGTGCCGGGCGGGGGCATCGGCCCGTCCCTGGCGCAAGGCCTGGGCATGCTGGGACTTTCCAAGGGGCATGGCGCGGTCGCCATTGTCGATACCGATACGCTTGCCGAAATCGCCCGCCTGCCCGGCGGCGTCTTTCCCGACGGCATCGCCTATGACGCAAAAGACAATCGCATCTTCGTGTCCGACGAGATGGGATCGGCCGTCACCGCCATCGATGCGGCACAGAACAAAGTGATCGCGCGGATCGGCGCGGGCGGCGAAGTGGGAAATGTGCAATATGATCCGGCGACGGCAAAACTTTATGCGCCGATCCAGACGCGGAATGAGCTGGCGATCTTCGATGCGGCTGAAAACAAGCGGATCGGCGCCACTCCACTGTCGCGCTGCCAGCACCCGCATGGATTGGCGGTCCCGCCCGGCACGTCGATCGGCTATGTCGCCTGCGACGAGAATGATGTGCTGGTGACGGTGGATCTGAAGACGGGAAAAGAACTGAGCCACCTTCCCCTGGGCCACGATCCGGATGTGCTGACCATGGATGGCAAGCGTCTTTATGTGGCGTCGGAATCGGGAAACCTGTCCAGCTTCGACATCGCCGATCCCGCCGCCCCGATTGCGCTGGGCGACGTCTTCATCGGCAAAGGCGCCCATTCGGTCGCGGTGGATCCGGCGACGCACCGGCTTTATTTCCCGCTGGCCGACGCGGGCGGCAAATCCGTCCTGCGCATCCTCGCGCCGCTTTCCTGAACCGCGCGCGCGGCCCCGCCATATATAAGTAAAGCGAAGACCCGGCGCGCAGCCACGCACCGGGCCTTGTCTTTGCCTATGCGGCTTTCAATCCGTTTTGCTGTAATGCGCCACCGCTTCGGCGCGCAGCTCCGCCGCCTTGGCCTGCAATTCGGCGGGGAAGATCGCGATGCCGGCGGCCGCGAAATCGGCTTCGACTTTCGCCAAGGCCGGATCGGGCCCCTTGCCTAAGACGCCGGCCTCCACCACGGCGGCGACATAATCGTCGATCCGCGAGTCATGCATGTTCATGCGCGCCGCCGCCCATTCGCCCAGCTTGTTGTCGCGCCGCGCCATGATGCGGAACAGGGCTTCGGCATCGTGCGCCCATTTTGCTTCATAACCGCGCTCGCGTTCCTCGAACATGTCGTCTCCTCTCACAGTGTCTCCATGGACCTATGTCCGATTGGCGGAGGATCAAGACCTTTTCGGATGAAGCTTTATCAGTTCCGTTTTGCTGCGGCGCGGCGGCGATGAAAATCCGGCATTTCCCGCTCCCTTGCGCAAATGACTTCGCAACCGCGCCAATGAGCGGGAGTGCTGCTCGCATCGCAACATTGAGGGAATGTGACGTGCCGGAATGGGAACTCGTTCCGATGGGCGCGCATTATTACCGCCGGAGCGTTTCCGCTGTCATCGCGAGGTCGTCATGCGCCATTTCCGCGGCAGCCTTCTGATTGCCTCCATGCTGGCGAGCGCGCCGCTTCTGGCCGTGACCGCCCCGCCCGCCCAGGCGCAATTCTCCGCCAGCATCAGCTTCGACAGTTTCCACAACACGCTGTCCGGTTACGGCGACTGGCTCTATAGCGACCGCTGGGGCGAAGTGTGGCGCCCCACGTCCCAGGATCGCGACGGCGATTGGCGTCCTTATTGGGCGGGCCATTGGGTTTCCACCCGCGAATATGGCTGGACCTGGATTTCCGACGAAGGTGATTGGGGCGACATCACTTATCATTACGGGCGCTGGGTCTATGATCCCGACGATGGCTGGCTGTGGCTGCCCGGCTATGTCTGGTCGCCCGCCTGGGTGGTGTGGCGCAGCTCGGGCCCCGACGTGGGCTGGATGCCGATGCCGCCAGACGACACATTCCTGCGCCCCGGCTTTTCCATCAGCATCGGCTTCGGCGATTGGAACGATATCGGCGGATTTTACGGCTATTCGCGCTGGTACGGCCCCAGCTTCGACCGGGCGCGCTTCGGCAGGCTCTGGACTTTCGTGCCGGGCGAGCGCCTGGCCGATCCCGGCTATCGCCGCTATGCGCTGGCGCGGCCCCAGACCGTCAACATCATCCAGAATTCGCGCAACATCACCAACTATACCGTGGTCAACAACGTCATCATCAATCGCAGCGTGAATAACGCGGCGATGCGCGGTGGACGCGCGCCCCAGCCGGTCGCCGCCAGCACGGCCCTGCGCAGCACGCGCTGGGTGACGCGGGCGGATCAAGGCGAGCAGATTCAAAATCGCGCCCGCCAGGACCGCCCGCGCGGCAACGGCCAGGTCAACAGCGCCCCGCCGCCCACCCAGGAGCAGATCCGCACCTTGTCGACGCGGCCCGTGCCCGCCACGCGCGGCAACAATGCCGGCGGGCCTGATAACAATGGCGCGGGCAACAACGGCGCGGGCAATAATCGCAGCGGCCCGCGCCATCTCTTCAGCCAGGCCAATGCGCAGGAACTCCAAGCCCGCGCCCGTGGCGGCCAGCAACAGCCGGGTGCCGCGCCGCCGCCCAATGCGCCCCAGCCGGGCGCCGCGCCGCAATCCGCCGCGCCGCAGAACGGTCCGGCCGCGCCGGATCGCAATCGTGACAATGGGCGCGACAATGCGCGGGACAATGGCGGACGCGACAACAATCTGCGCAACGACAACCGCCGCGAACCCGAACGCCAGCTGCCCGGCACGCTGCCGTCCAATCCGCCCCAGTCCAATGTGCCCCAGCCCAATGCATCCCAGTCCAATGCATCCCAGTCCAATGCGCCCCGGCCGAATGCGCCATCCGGAATCGAGCGGCCGCAAGCCGTGCCGCCTTCGGCCGGGCGCCCCGCGCCTTCGGATAATCCGTCCACGGAAGATCGCGGCCGCGCCGCCGACCGGCCGCCCCGCGCC
>CALMGU010000136.1 GCA_937865685.1 uncultured Alphaproteobacteria bacterium
TGCCGGTTACGACATCGCCATCCAATGCGCCCACGACAAAAAACTCGATCTGCCCTCGATCACCAAACACGGCTGATCGCAAATGCGCATGACATTACATCCGGCCGAAGGCCGCCCCGCTACGCCCTGGAAGAACGGCAAAGGCGTGACACGGGAGATCGCGGCTTTTCCATTGGGCGCGACGCTCGATACGTTCGAATGGCGCGTCAGCATCGCGGATGTGAGCGCGGGCGGCGCCTTTTCGAATTTCCCCGGCATCGACCGGCTTCTCGCGGCCCTTGCCGGAACGATCCGCCTTCAGATCGGCGGCGAAGCCCCGGTCACGCTTATTCCAGGAGACAATCCCATCGCCTTTGCCGGCGACATTCCCTGCCGGGCGGATATTCCCGACGGTGCCGCCAGAGACTTGAATGTGATGACCCGGCGGGGATGTTTCATGTCCCGGATGACTCTGGTCGAAGCGGACGGTCTGTTCCGCTTTCCGGAAAATGCCAGCACGGTCATCCTTGTGGCGCTGTTCGATCTCAGCATCCGGATCGCGGAAACGGTTATCGCCTTGAAGCCGCTCGATGCCGTCCGGTTCGATCCGCCGCTGCCCGGCGAGGCAAGGCTGCATTGCGACCGGCTTCAAGCCGGGCGCAAAGGCCTCTACATCATCGCCCTATTCCAGGAGCAGAGCGCGGCGCGCGGACAGACATCCTGAATTTCGGCAATAATCATTCGCGGAAAAACCGCACCGATCGCGCAAAACGCCCAATAAGGAGTTTTTCTCCTCCATTCCGGAACGGAAATACAGATTGACGTGGAGGCGGCACAGGCGTTTAATTTTTTCGCGGATGAGAGTTTCTTTTGCCTGCTCGTCGCGTGCTTCTCGGGTGTAGCGTGGTTATAGATCCCTGAGGATCGCCATCGCGAGGTCTGTCGAACGGACCAGCTTCGCCCCGATGAACCCCCGGACAGCGCGATTCTCCCGCCCGCGTGGGTAACAACGCTCGCAGGAGGTTCCGTATGGAAAGCACGCCACCGGCGATAAGATCCAGGCCCCTTCTGGAAGGGGCCAACGGTTCCTTGAAAAAGAACCGCCGCAACACAATTGAATCGTACGCGAAACGGGAGAAATCCCGAACAAAGTATCCGGCTTGATGCCGGAAGAGACAGATGAAGCATTAACCTAAGCCGCTGACACGGCGCCGGTTAAAAGGGTGACACCCTTCGGTTTACACCCCCGAACCAGAAATGGTTCGGGGGTGTAACCTTTTTGGAAGAAGCCAAAATCACCGCCTTGCGCGCCCGATTTCAACGCCGGCGGGAATAAATCCCTGCTCCGGCTGGTAATATCCGCGACATCCAGGGCGTTGACCTCGCCTTGAGAAAGGAGAAGGTTCCGCGCCATGACTGGCTTCCGCCGCGCCGCCGTCTGCCTCGCGCTTGCCGCGATGATGCTGCGCGCGCTGATGCCCGCGGGCTGGATGCCCAATCCGGCGGGTACTGGCGAAAGCTTCTTCGTCATCTGCGACATGGACCAGATGGATATGTCCAAAATGGATATGTCCGGCATGGATATGTCCCAAATGGACATGTCCAAGATGGATATGGCCCATATGGACATGTCCGGCATGGACCATGGGTCTTCGGGCAAGCATTCCGGCGACAATCACCAGCAACCTTGCCCCTTCGCCGCCGCGCCGCATGTCGCCACACCGTCCAGCGGTGCCGCGCTTCAACTTCCTTCGCAGCTGGTCAAATTCTCACCGCTGCTGGCAGCCGAGCAGGCCGCCATCAAGGCCGCCACCTACAAGCCGCAATCTCCGCGCGCACCCCCGACCCCCATGTGAGTTGATCTTCGCCGCGTTCGCGCATTGCGCGCGGGCGTGCGTCCGCTCATTCCATTTGGGGATTCCCATGAAAGCTTTATCACGCCTTGGCGCGAGTACGTCCGCCATCGCGCTCATCTCCGCCATCGCCGTTCAATCCGGCCAGGCGCAGACCCTTGTCGCCGCCGCCGCACCCGGCAACAGGCTGGAAACCGTCATCGTCACCGGGGAGCGTACCCAGGCCGACCTGCCCAACAAGATCGAAGGCATCACGGCCGTGGAAGCACAGACCCAGGTCAATGCGGTCAATACCGAGGACATGCTCAAATACATTCCTTCGATCGTGGTGCGTAAACGCCATTATGGCGACACCCAGGATCCCCTGGCGACCCGCACCTCGGGCGTGGGCGCTTCGGCACGCAGCCTGCTTTATGCGGACGGCATCTTGATCTCCTCGCCCATCGGCAACAACAACACCAGCGCCTCGCCCCATTTCGGCATTGCCGCGCCCCAGGACATTAAGAATTTTGAAGTGATCTATGGGCCTTTCGCCGCCGAATATGGCGGTGGCTCGATCGGCGCGGTGCTGAACATCACCACCCGCATGCCCGATCATCTGGAAATCTATGCCGATGTGCTGGGCGCGGTGCAGGATTTCAGCCAATACGCCACCGGCCGCACATTTTATACCGGCCAGATCGCGGGCGGCATCGGCGATGTCTATGGCAATTTCTCCTGGCGCTTCTCGGCCAATCATTTGGATTCGACGGGCCAGCCGCTCACCTATGCCACCCTCACGCGCCCGGCCAACCCCAGTGCCGCCGGCACGCCGGTCACGGGCGCCTTCGCCGACCTCAACCGCCTGGGCCAACCCATCGCAGTAATCGGCGATGGCGGCATCGAGCATCAGGTGCAGGACACCGATACATTGAAGCTCGCCTATGATTTCGACAACGGCATGGAAGCGACCTACACCGCCAGCGTCTTCCACCAGAATGATATTGCCGCGTCCCAGACCTATCTGCGCAATGGCGCCGGCACGCCGGTCTTTGCCGGCAATCTCAATATCGCCGGCTATAATTACAACATTCCGGCCAGCGCCCTTTCCAATCTCGCCTATCGTACCGAGCAGACCCATCTCGCCCAGGCGGTGACGCTCAAATCCGCGCCGGGCGGTGATTTCGGCTGGGAGTTCGTCGCCAGCGATTACAATTACCTCACCGACAATCAGCGCGTGCCCACCACCGCTTTTCCGGGCGCCGCCGCGGGCGGTGCGGGCACCGTCAATCGTCTCAACGGCACCGGCTGGTACACGCTGGATGCCAAGGGCGTGTGGACAGGCTGGGCGGACCATTCCATTTCGTTTGGCGCCCACCGCGATGCGGAGACCTTTGCCCAGTTCCGCTACAATCTGGCGGACTGGAAAGCGGGTGCGCCGACATCGCTTGCCGCCGCCGCCAAGGGCCGCACCGCCACCAACGCGTTCTGGATTCAGGATGTCTGGAGTTTTGCGCCGGGTTTCAAGGCCACTTTGGGCGGGCGCGTGGAGGATTGGCGGGCCTATGACGGCATCAATTTTTCCGCCGCGCCGCCGCTCAATGTGAGCCAGCCCAAGCTTGCCACCAGCACCTTCTCACCCAAAGCGGCGCTGTCCTGGCAGGTTTCCGAGCCCTGGCTGCTGACGGCCTCCTATGGACAGGCTTATCGCATGCCCACGGTGACGGAGCTCTATCAGGCCGTCACCACCGGCACCTTCCTCACCGTGCCCAATCCCAACCTGAAGCCCGAACATGCCAGGTCTTACGAACTGGCGGCCGAGCGTCACGACGAAGACGGGCGCATCCGGGTGTCTCTGTTCCAGGAAGACATCAGCAATGCGCTTCTGTCCCAATCCGCGCCGCTGGTGCCGGGCTCCAACACCCTGTTCAGCTTTGTGCAGAATGTGGACCGCACCCGCGTGCGCGGCATCGAGCTGGTGACGGAGCAGAACAATGTGATCTTCGATGGACTGAACTTGTCGGGAAGCCTTACTTTCACCGAAGGCAAGACCGTGAAGGACACGGCTTTCCGGGCGGCGGAAGGCAAATACCTGCCCCAGATTCCCAAGCTGCGCGGCACGGCGGTCGCGACCTACAGGCCCGCATGGCTGGACGAAGGCAAAGTCGCCTTCACCCTGGCGGCGCGCTACAGCGACCGCACCTTCGGCACCATCGACAATTCCGATCCGGTGTCGCAGACCTATCAGGGCTTTGCCGGCTATCTGGTTGCCGATGCCCGCGTGCATTACCAATGGGACGACAATTGGAGCATCGCGGCGGGCGTCGACAATCTCAACAACGACAAATACTTCCTGTTCCATCCTTTCCCGCAGCGGACATTCGTGTTGGAGGTTCATTATGCGCAGTAAGTTGATCCTGGCGGCGCTTTTGCTCGGCGCCACACCCGCGATGGCGCATGTCGTCATCGGCAATCCGCAGGCCAAGGCGGGCAGCACCTTCATCGCGGGCTTCCGGGTCAGCCATGGCTGTGCCGGATCGCCGACCACCACGATCACCGTCACGGTGCCCGAAAGCATCATCACGGCGCGGCCCCAGCCCAAGGCGGGATGGGCCCTCTCCACGACGCACGCCAAGCTGGCGACGCCGGTCGCGGGCGAAGGCGGGCCCATCACCGAACGTGTGAGCAGCATCACCTGGTCGGGCGGGCCCTTGCCGGCCGATCAATATGACGAGTTCGTGGTGATGCTGCGCCTGCCGGACACGGCGGGCGTGTTGAATTTCCCGGTCTTGCAGAGCTGCCAGAAAGGGGCGGAGAATTGGGCGGAGCTGCCCGACGCCAGCGGCAAGCGCCCGGCGCATCCGGCCGCCTCGCTGACGGTCACGGCAAAGGACGCCACACCATGAGGAGCCTTTTCATTCTGCTTCTGTCTTCCGCCGCTGCCCTGGCGGCGCCCGCCGCGCCGCTGCGTATCGAGGCGCCCTGGATGCGCGCCCTGCCCGGAACGGTTCCTGCCGGCGGCTATTTCGTCCTGCACAATGACGGCAAGGCGCAGGTGACGTTGACGGGCGCGCAATCGCCCGCCTGCGGCATGCTGATGCTGCATCTGTCGGAGAATAACGGCGGCATGAGCAGCATGCGCCATGTCGACAGCATCGATGTCGCGCCCGGCGGTGTGCTGGAATTCAAACAGGGCAGCTATCATCTGATGTGCATGCAGCCAGGACCCGCGATCAAGCCGGGCGCCAGCGTGCCGGTCACGCTTTCGTTCAAGGACGGCGCGACCGTGACGGCGGATTTCCCCGTGCGGGACGCGACGGGAAAATAACTATTTGGCGAACCGGCTGGACAGGCGGGCGAGAATCTCGTCCGCCTGAAAGCCCAGCGCGCCCAGCCGGCCCGAGCGCTCCAGCAAGGCGAGGCCCGACAAAGCCGCCGCCACCAGCACCACATCGCACTGACTTTCGCGATTGTCCGACGGCAGACCGCTGGCTTCCGAAAGCGCCCTCAGCGCCGCGATCATCCGCCCGTTGAAAAGCCGCTCCGCATCGCCGCCGCCGCCTTCGCGGGGCAAGGCCTGGGATGCGGCCGCTATGGTTTCGGTCCGGCCCAGTAAACTCAGCGCGGCGGTGCTCGCACCTTTCAATCCGCCGGCTTCGCGCATGGCGCGCGCCAGTTGGGTGAGATCGTCCGCCGCCAGAGCCAGCAGCAATTCGTCCTTGCCCCGGAAATAGCCATAGAGTCCCGCCGGCGCGAAACCCGCTTCCGCCGCCACGGCGCGCAGCGAAAGATCGCGGGCGCCGTCACGGGCCGCGACCCGGCGCGCGGCATCCAAAATGGAAGAGCGTGACGCGGCCTTCGACATGTTGGCAGGGCGTGCTTTCCTGCCGCTTCTGCCCGTGATGGCCGCTTCCGGGGGTGCCAATGCCGCTTCGCTCATGGCGCGTGATGATAGGTGATTCGCCGCCGCAAATGAAAAACCGCCGGCCGGGACCTATTTGGGATGCGCCATCTTGAAATCGTTGACCGCCGCGTTGATCTCGGCGCCGGTACGCACCTTGGCGGCCTGGTTGCTGTCGATCTGTTTCTGGATCTGGGTCTCGATATAGGGATCGAAAGGCTTCTTGTCCTTATTGTCCTTGTCCTTGAGCGCTTCGGCGGCGGCTTCCTTTTGCGTGCGCACATAGTCGAGCAGGCAGTTCTGATAGACATCGGACTGGGCGATGAAATTCTTGGCATCGGCGACCGCCGCCGCGATCTGCTGCTGGGTTGCGGTGCGGCCGTCCGGAGCGGCCGGCGGTATCGGCATGGAACAATTGGCTTGCGCGAAAGCCGCAGGCGATCCCACGACCGTCAAAATGCCAAGCACGAGGCCGAATTTGAGCCGCATGTCGTCCGGTACTCCCCTTAAGTCAGCGCCCTTCGAAGGCGGGCGGAGTGAAGCATGTTTTTTTTGGTCAGACCAGACCGCATCGCAGTGCAACCAAGATCGTCCCGATTTGACAAAAATTTAGGCAGCTTTGTGACCCGAAGGGATCTTCGCCGCAGAGCGGTCATCGGAAAGATGATGAGCCCATGCCGCGTGCCGAAATGATAACGCGAAGGCAAAGCGTACTCTTTCAGACCAAAGTCAAAGCCGCGGCAAAGCCAGGGACCGGCTGATTGGACTCGGTGCGCGGCGATGCCGCCACGAGTCCCGCTACTTCCAGGCCAGCCGCCGCCGCCTCGTCGCGGATGTAAGTTTCGCTGTGCCGCCAACGCCGCTTGGGGCCGAGTTCAAATCCGGAACCGGTCTTTGCTTCGGTGGTGAAGAGAAAAATGCCGTCCGTTGCCAACCCCGCGGCCACGGCGCGGAACAGCGATGTCAGCGCGCCCAGATACACCAGCGTGTCGGCGGCAAGGATCAGATCATATTTCTCCGCGAACGCGGTCTCGATGTCGCCCACGCGCAGGGAATCGTAAATGCCCCGCGCCCGCGCTTTTTCGATCATGGCGGGCGACAGGTCTATCCCGTCCAGGCGCGCGGCGCGGGACTTGAATACGACGCCGGCAAGCCCGGTGCCGCAGCCCAGATCGAGAATGCGAAGGCCAAAGCGGCCCGGCATCACCAGATCGGCCAGATCCGCCAGAATCTGCGGCGCGGCATAAGCCAGCTGTCCGATCATGCGCGCGTCGTAATCGGCGGAAAATTGATCGAACAGGTGCCGCACATACCCCGCATCGGATCGCGGCGCCTCTCGAATAGCGCGGGCGCGGGCCATCCGGGCCTCGATATCGGGCGTGACGTCCAGGCTGTCGAAAATCTCCAGCGCTTTTTCCGCTTCACCGGCCTCCAGCCAGGCGCATCCGCAGAGATAGCGGGCCCGCTCCAGGCCGGGGTCAAGCCGGAGCGTCCGCTGAAATTCCGCGATGGCGGCGGGCAGCGCGCCGGCCCGCAGCAGCACCTCGCCCAAGGCCATCACCGCCGGGGCCACGCCGGGGTTCAGCGCGACAGCGTCCCGCGCTTCTTCCAAGGCTGTTTGCATATCGCCCGCTTCCAGCAGCGCCGTGACCAAGGTCAGCCGCGCCAAAAGCCCGCCCCGTCCCGCCGCCAGACGTGCTTGCAGATTCTTGGCCGCCTCGGCCGCACGGCCCGACGCGATCAGCGCTTCGGCATCGGCAATCGGATCAGTCTCCAAGAATGCAAAGCCCGTTGTTCAGCACCACCGTGCCGGGCCGCTCCTTGACGCCGGCGCGGAACGACACCGTGGCGCCATCCACCCAGATTTCGGTGACGATGGTTTCGCCGGGAAAGACCGGCTTGGAAAAACGCACATCGAACTGGCGGATGCGTTCGGGCTTGTAATCGGCGACGGTGGAAAGGATGGCGCGGCATGCCGTGCCGTAAGAACAAAGGCCGTGCAGGATGGGGCGTGGAAACCCCACCGCCTTGGCGATGGCGGGATCGCGATGCAGAGGATTGCGGTCGCCCGACAGGGCATAGAGAAACGCCTGATCGGCGCGGGTGTCGCATTCCTTGATCAGATCGGGCGCGCGTTCGGGAATGGGATGCGGCTCGGGTCCGCCTTCCTTGGGTCCACCGAAACCGCCATCGCCGCGGGCGAAGATCGACGAGACGATGGTGAAAAGCTTTTCCCCGCTGGCCTTGTCACGCACCACGCGCTCCTGCACCAGCACGGCGCCCTTGCCTTCGCCCTTGTCCAGGATGGCGAGCATGCGTTCGTCGGCGACCACTTGGGCGCGGGGCTGGAGCGGCTTGTGGAAGGTGATGCGGCGCTCGCCGTCCACCACCATCATGAAATTGATCAAGGATTTCTGCGGCATGCGCTGGCGTTCGGGCGGCGCCTCGCCCCGGTTGATCACGGTGGCAAAGGTGGGAACCACCTTGAGGCCATTATTCTCATAAGCGAAGGGCAGCTCTTTTTCGTCCAGCGGATCGCGCATAAAGCCCACACCCAGGGCATAGAGCATCACGTCTTTCTCGTCATAGCGCGCTTCCAGTCCCGTGGCGCCGCTTTGCATCATGTCGTCATAGTCTATCGGCATCGCCAGTTCCGCCTTCATCCTTCGGCAAGCTCAGGATGAGGAAATTTTCGCACTCTTCATGGTGAGCTTGTCGAACCATGCCGGCATTGTGCCTTGCCGCTTTGCGCGAAGCCAGGGCCTGTGGTCTCATGGCGGCGATGACGGCGACGGAACAACCGCAGACCGGGCAAACGCCACGCAGGTCCAATGGCTGCCTGTGGGGATGCCTGGCGGTCCTGGCCTTCATTCTCCTGCCCGTGGTCCTGGCCGGCAGTTACGGCGCCTGGTTCCTCTATCAAGGCTTTCGCCACGATCCCGTCCTGCGCGCGGTCGGAGAGCTGACGCGCCGGGATGGTCTGGCGCATCAAATCCTGGGCGATGACATTCAAGTGACGGGCGTCGAGGGTAACGCTTTTTCATTCACACCGGGCTTCGGCAGCCGCACCAGTTATGAAGTGACGGTCGAAGGCGACAAAGCCAGTGGAACGCTCGATGTGGAAGCCGCCACACCCCATGGCCAAGTCGAAATCCGCTCCATGATCCTCACCACACCCAATGGCGGACGATACGACTTGCTGCACAATGTCGTTCTGACCGAACCGAGCGGGTCTAGTTCTATTTGACCCCCTCCGGCCTTCGCATCGCAAGCGCGTTCATACGCTGTCGCTATGAACCGGCCACCTCCCCCCACCAGTGCGCGAACGCGCACGCGGGGGAGGCGGGCCTGAGCCGCTTCAACAAGTGCTAGATCGTCTGGGCTCTGGCTTTCTTCCCCCGCATGGCGAAGCCATTGGCGGGGGAAGATGTCTGCTAGCGGGCTTGCCCGCGTGGCAGACAGATGGGGGCAATCAATTAAGCGGTAAAAGATCCGGCGCGTTTCGGAATCGCCATCGCGGGGCCGTCGCTCCAGATCTGAGTCAGCGGCACGCCATTCTTTTCGATATAGGCGCAGGCGGTCTCATAGCCTTCCTTGATCGCCTGATCGAATTTCTTCCAGTCGCGCAGGCCGATGGTGGGCATCGGCGGCTCGATCAGATAATCGGCCTGTTGGCGCACGATGCGGCGCTGGGCTTCGGAGCCCACGGTGCCTGACCGCATCAGGATCGAGACGATGGAAGGCGTGCCCTGCATCCGCTGGGCGATCAGCCACCACCAGGGCCGCTCGCCATAGCGTTCGTCGCGGGCCTGCAGGTCCAGTTCACCGGTGATGTCGCAGGCGATGATCGGGCCCGCGCCCGATGCGTGCTCACGCATCACATCGACCGGCAGATTGTTCATCACCCCGCCATCCACCAGAAGATGACCGTGATGCGTGACGGGCGGCAGGATGCCGGGCAGCGCCACGCTGGCCCGCAGGGCGCGCCACAATCGTCCCGCCCTGTGCTCGTGAATGCGGCCGGTGGTGAGGTCGGAGGACACGCAGAAAAAGGGCTTGGTCAGTTCCTCGATGCGCAGGTCGCCGAAATTGGCCCGGAGCATGGTGCTGGCCTTGCGGCCCCGGACCAGCGCGATCAAAGGCAAGGTAAAATCATTCAGCGGATTGTTGGTGACGAACACTTCGCGCATGCGGTCCGTCAATTCTTCCACGCCCCATTCCTGGGCCACGCCCGCGGCGACGATCGCGCCGATCGAGGTGCCGCCCAGATGATCGAAGGGCACTTGCGCTTCCATCAACGCCTTGATGACGCCGATATGGGCAAAGCCCCGCGCCCCGCCGCCCGCCAGCACCAGCCCCACGGCGCGGCCGGCGATGAAGCGGGCCAGCCGCTGCACATCGGCGGCGCTGGTCGCGCGGATATGATGATGCGATTCAAACAGGCCCGTGCGCAGCGAGAAATGTTCCGGCAGGCCCGCGCGAATATCGGGCGGATGCAGCAACAGCAATTCCGGCAGGCCGCTGGCCCGTTCCTTGAACGCGGGCAGATCGAGCGGCCGGAGCGGCAGCGGCCGGTCGGAGCGGGCAAGAAGGAAGATGCGATCGGCTTGGCGCAGGCATTGATGGGTCCAGGCGCTGTCCGGCGCGTCGCCGCGATAGAAGACGACATCATGCGCCGCCTCGAAGCTGTTGAACCATTCGGCACTCTGCTCGCCGGCCTGGATGTCCAGCACGGCCGCGCGGCTGCCCATCTGTGTCAGCGCGTCGCTGATGCGATGCGCGATGGGCTCGGATTCCAGGCCGTCCTGCAGCGGCACGATGGCGAAGGTCTTGGGCCGGGAATCGCCAGTATTGCGGGTGGCGGCGGTCAGGCGTTTCACCAGCACCTGCATCAAATTCATCATCACGCGGGGGTGCCGCGCGATCAGGGCCTCGAAACCCTGCGGGCTGATGCGCAGCAATTCGGTGTCGCGCAAGGCGACGATCTGCGCGGTATGCTGGCGATCGCGGACGATAAGGGACATTTCCCCCACCGTCTCGCCGGCGGGCACATGCGCGACCATGCGGCGCTGGCCCTGGGCATCGGCCACGAAAACGCCCAGGGAACCGGTGACGACCAGGAAAAGCGCGGAATCGTTTTCCCCATCGCGGTCGAGCAGCGCGCCACCCGGCAATCCAAACCAGTTGGCCTCGGCGAGAAGATTCTTGAGCGCTCCTTCGCCCACATTCTCCAGGAGCGCGAAACTCTGGAGTCTTTCGCGCAATTCCTCCGGGTAGAGCGTCTGCTGGCCGATGCGGAACGATGAGAGGAACGACATGGCCATGCTTGTATCACCAAGCGGTCCAACCACCATCAATGTTGAGCGCGGCGCCGGTCATGTAGCTGGACGCGGGCGATGCCAGAAAAAGAAGCGGACCGGCGATTTCCGCGGGCGTTCCCAGCCGCCCCAGCATGGTGCGGCCCGCAAGCCTCTCGCCAAGTTCGGGATCGATGCGGGCGGGAAAGGCGCCCGGCACCAGGGCATTGACGCGGATCTTGTGGGGGCCCAGTTCGGCCGCGAGGTGCCGGGTGAGCTGCAACAGCGCCGCCTTGGCGGGTCCGTAATGAAACGGGCTCTGGCCTTCGCGCGCCGCATAAAGGCGGCCATCGGGCGCCACCTGTCCGTACATGGAGGCGATGTTGACGATGCTGGCTTCGCCGCGGACGGCGGCCTCTCTCAAAGCGGGCAGCGCGGCGCGCACGCATTCGAACGCGGCGGTAACGGCGCTTTCGTAGGTGGCGGCGAAATCGGCGGGCTCCAGCGCGGCAAAGCTTTTGACCTGCATCGACACGGCATTGTTGACGAGGATATCCAGCCGCGTGAGGTTTCCAAAAAAAGCCCGGACCGCGGCCATATCGGCGATATCGAAAGCGGCGCGTTCGACGGAAAATCCTTCGCTCCGCAACTGGTCCTCGAACGCCGCCAGCTTGGCGTCGTCGCGGCCATTGACGATCACATGGGCGCCCGCCGCGGCCAGCGCCCGCGTCATCGCCGTGCCCAGATGCCCTCGCGCCGCCGAAATGAAGGCGGTTCGGCCGTCCAGCCGGAAGGATGAAGGCAAATCCATCGCCCGACGCTGGCACCACAGGGTAAAGAACCTGTTTACGCTGCGGTGCAGCAAAGCCGGCAGGCTTGCGGCTCCTCGCCCTATTGGAAACAGAGGTTCGCCACATTAAGGTTGCAATAACCCCATACTTCATCAGGTCCTAGGGGCGTTTTCGCGCGGCCAGACCTGCCGCCCAATCAAAGGGAAGTTTTTTATGTCGAGCAATTCGTTTCGCGCCCCTCTGAAGGCTGCGCTTTTCGCCGCCGTCGCGTCCGTGGCGCTGATGGCTTCTCCGGCTTTTGCCGCCAGCCTCACCAGAGGCGTCAACAATGCGCTGGCCGAAGCGCAGAAGGCCACCAATGCCGGCGATCTGGCGGCCGCCAAGGCTGCGGTCGATAAGGCCCGCGCCGTCAGCGGCAAGACCGACTATGACGACTACATGATCAACTCCGTGGCCGTGACGGTCGCCGTCAAGAGCCAGGACATGCCCGGGGCGGCCACTGCCGCCGAAGCCGCCGCCGATTCGCCGGCTATCCCGGACGACCAGAAGCAGGCGACTTTGCGCACGGCCTTGATCCTGGCCAACAACCAGAAGCATTTCGACAAGTCGGTGGTTTACGCCAAGGCGCTGGCGGCGACCAACCCCACCGATCAGACCAGCCAGACCGCGATCATCCAGGCTTACTATTTCCACAAGGATTATGCCGACGCGACCGCCGCGATCCAGAAGCGCCTGGATGCCGACAAGGCGGCGGGCAAGCCCGTCGATCGCGGGACTCTGCAGATGATGCTGGACATCAAGGTGGGACAGAAGGACGAAGCCGGCGCGGAACTGGTCCTGGAGCAGCTCGTCGCCGCCTTCAACGATCCCGCCGACTGGACTCAGATGATCGATGTGGCGATTTCCTCCAAGGGCATTCGCGACGTGGAAGTGATCTGGCTGGGCCGCCTTCTGTTCGCGTCGGGCGCCAAGCCCTCGCAGCAGGACGTGGACCTGTTCGGCTCGACCGCCAGCCGCCTGACCTTCTTCGGCGATGCCCAGGTCGCGCAGCAGCATGGTGGCAAAGGCTATCCGGACCCCAGCCCGCGCGCCGACGCCGACAAGAAGACCATTCAGGCGCAGATCGCAGCCGGCGCCAAGCAGAACGGCAATTACAGCGCCAAGCTGTCAGAAGCGCTGTACAGCTATGGCATGTATCCGGAAGCCGAAGCGGCGGCCAAGCTCGCCATGACCAAGGGCGGCGCCGCCGACGCAACGGAAGCCCCGATGGTGCTGGGCCAATCGCTCTTGGCGCAGGGCAAGTATGACGACGCCCTCGCCGCCTTCGGCCAGGTGCAGGGCGGCGGTCCCGCCACGGCGCGCATCACCCGTCTGTGGGTGGCGCTGGCCAACATCAAGAAGAACCCGCCTGCCGCCGCCACCACGGCCGCCGCAGCGCCGGCGAAGTAACCCATGCGTGACAAGGCGGGGCGCGAAAACCGCGTCCCGCCTTTTTTATGGGTTGTCACTCAATCCGGGCTGCGGCCATGACCTTGCTGTTCGGTTTCGCTCCCTTTCTGCTTTTC
>CALMGU010000137.1 GCA_937865685.1 uncultured Alphaproteobacteria bacterium
CGGGCCTGTTCATCGCGGCTTTCACTGCCGCGCCCGCCTGGGCCGATGATCCGATGCTCGCTCCTAGCGCCGCAAACGGCTGCGGGCGCTTGCAGCGGGTGCACCTCGCCCCGATTACCTACACGCGCCAACTCGCGCCCTATCCGGAGGAAGCGCGGAACCGGGGTCAGGTGGGCCAGACAATTCTGCGCCTGGTGATCGACAAATACGGCTTTGCGCGGCAGGCGGACGTGGTGGTATCCAGCGGTTATGCCATGCTGGACCAGGCGGCCATCGACAGCATCAAGGATCGTTGGCGCTGGGAGCCGCCGCCGCTCGAATGCCGGGAAAACGGCGTAGTCCTCCGCGCAGACTATGTCTGGGGCCTTCGCATGGGGCCCGGCAGCAAGGAGAAGCCGTCGGAAATCTATCTCGACGACCCCTCCTATCCAGCGGAAGCACGGGCCCGCAAAGAAGGCGGCACGGGCGAAATCGAATACACGCTCTTGCCGGATAACAGGCGGGCGGACCCGCATGTCACGTCCAGCACGGGATCGCCCGCGCTGGATGCAGCGATGATTACCAGAGTCATGGATTGGCCCGTTGTCGCAAGCGGCACCGCCTCCACCGCCACCACCACCAAGCTCCGCCTCAAATTCATACCGCGCGAGGACCCGGTCACGCCCGCAGTCCTGATGGGCCCCGCAATCATACCCAGCCCCGCCGATCTTCCGGGAAAGCGGCCGCACTATGGCTTCACGCTGCCTTATCCCGCGCCCAGCCGCGCCAATGATTGCGGGCGCGGCGCTCGCGTCAAGCTTGAGCCCAGTCTCACCAACGCCGTCCCGGTTTTTCCGCTCGAAGCTATCGCGACGGGTAAACAGGGCCGCACCGTACTCGACATATTGGTGGACAAAGGCGGCACCGCCAGCGAAGCCACGGTGGCCGAGACCAGCGGCTCGCCCCTCCTCGACCAAGCGGCGGTCGCGGGCGTGAAGGGCTTGTGGCACTACGAAGCGCCGCCGATCGAATGCGCCGACCAGGGTGTTCGCATGCGCCAGAATATCGACTGGCTTCAGGGCAAAAACCTCTACCGCGTGATGGCGGGCGATCCGGATTATCCCGCCGAAGCCGCCGCCGCCAAGCTGAGCGGACGCGGCGTGGCTCAGATTAAATTCGGCCAGGACGGCGATGTCGAATTCACCAAAGTGTTGACCAGCACAGGCTCGGACATATTGGACGCGGCGATGCTCAAGATCATGGCCGCGTCCCGCTTCACGCCCGGCACCAAAGCGGGGCATACCGAGTTCACCGGCCAGGATACGTTCGAGTTTGTGGGCGATCCCGACGCCATGCGGGCGGCAGCAGCGGCGCCGGTGCGGCGCATTGGGCCCACCTTGCCTCCACCCAGCATCGCCAATAGCTGCGGCAGGAACGGCGACGTCTTTCTAGCGCCGGTGGACAGTTCGCATGCGCTGATCGGCATTCCCAAGGTCGAGGTCAAGTCGGGAAGTGTTTACAGAGGGACGCTCACTTTCCAGGCGCAGGGCGCACTGAAGATGCAGGTGCTGGTGGACAAGGACGGCAAACCGGCCAGCGTGACGGTGGTCCAATCCAGCGCGCCGCCCGAAATGGAACGCACTGTCACCGGCGTGGTGAAGGAATATTACCGCTGGGTGCCGCCGCCGCCCGAATGCGCCGAAAGCGGCGTGACGGTGGCCGTGACCTATGTTTATACCTGGGCGCCGGATGCGTTGCAGATCTATGCCGACGATCCCCTATATCCCGAAGCGGCGCGGGCCAAAAGCATGGGCGCGGCCGGTGTGGTCGAGATCAATTACGACCGCGACAAGGTCAGGAGCAGCAAGATCATGGTCAGCACCAATTCGCCGGAGCTGGATGATGCCATGATCAAGGTGGCGTCGAACCGGCTGCTTGCCGTGATGCGGGCCAACGCGGGATCCGGCGACGTCACCGAGGATTTTCCTATCATGTTCATGCCCAGCTTCGCCGCCTCGCCCGCGCAGCACCGCGCGCGGCAGGCCGCAGCTTCGGGGCCATAGGCGCGGCCGGGCGGCGACCGCATCGTCGCAATAAACCAATCGCGCACACGGTAACTGGCGCCTTCCCCTCCCCGCGTGTAGGCTAACAACCTCTGGGGAAGGCTTATGCGATATTCCACGATCCATTCATCGCTCTTGGCGGGCGGGCTCCTGGCTGCGCTGGCCGCCGCGCCTGTGCAGGCCGCGCCGCAGCCCGCCGGCGCGGATGCCGCCCCCAGCCTTCTGGTTCAGACCTTGGAGCAAGGCGACGCCGCGCTCCTGCGGGGAGATTATGCGCAGGCGATGCAATTCTATCTGCGGGCGGCGGCACAGAATAACGCCAAGGCGCAGGACAAGATCGCGGCGCTCTATGTCACCGGGCTGGGCGTGACCCAGGATTATGCGGAGGCGATGCAATGGTACCGCAAAGCCGCCGACCAGAATGACACCGAGGCCGAGAACGGCATCGGCACCCTGTACCTCAATGGCTGGGGCGTGACACAGGATTATGCCCAGGCCATGCAATGGTTTCAGAAGGCCGCCGCCGGGGGCGATCCGCGCGCCATGACCCTGATCGGCGAATTGTACAAGGATGGAAAAGGCGTGGCGCGCGACTATGCGCAGGCCATGCAGTGGTATCAGAAGGGCGCCGCACAAGGGGACGCCGCGGCCGAGAACATCATCGGTACCCTCTATCAGGGGGGCCTTGGCGTGACGCGCGATTACGCCCAGGCGATGCAATGGTACCAGAAGGCGGCCGCGCGGGATTTTGCGCCCGCCGCCTACAATGCCGGCTCTTTGTATGAAAGCGGCCTGGGCACTGCGCAGGATTTCGCCCAGGCGATGTCCTGGTATCAGAAAGCCGCGGCGCGCAATCTTCCCGATGCGCAGCATGCCATCGGCCTGCTCTATGAAAATGGCCGGGGCGTGCCGCGGGATTATGCCCAGGCGATGCAATGGCATCAGAAAGCGGCCGCGCAAGACTTCATGCCGGCGGCGATCGAGATCGGCTATCTTTATCGGGCGGGGCTTGGCGTGGCGCAAGACTATGCCCAGGCGATGCAATGGTATCAGAAAGCCGCCGCGAAAAATGACGCGGATGGTCAGGTCGCCGTCGGCACGCTTTACGAATACGGCAGAGGCGTGCCCCAGGATTTCGCCCAGGCCATGCAGTGGTACGAAAAAGCCGCCGCGCAAGGCAATATGAGAGCGGAATTCGCCATCGGCTCCCTGTACCAAAATGGCCGGGGCGTGCCCCAGGATTATGCGCAAGCCATGCAGCGGTATCAGAAAGCCGCCGCCGCGGGCAACGCGAATGCCCAGAACGCGATCGGCGTTCTCTACGACGGTGGCCATGGCGTTCCCAAGGACGACAAGCTGGCGATGCAGTGGTACCTGAAAGCGGCGGCAAATAATGATCCCGCCGCCCAGACCAATATCGGCTTGCTGTACGAATACGGATCGGGCGTGACGCAGGACTTCGCCCAGGCCATGCAGTGGTACCAGAAGGCGGCGCGGCAAGATCACGCCTATGCCGAACTGACGATCGGCAATCTTTATCAACGGGGCCGGGGCGTACCCCAGGATCATGCGCAGGCCATGCAATGGTATCAGAAAGCCGCCGCGCATGGCGACGCGAACGCCGAAAATTCCGTGGGCGCCCTTTACGCCGGAGGCTTGGGGGTGCCGCAGAATTTCGCGTTGGCCAAGCTATGGTTTCAAAAAGCGGCCGAACACGGCAGCAGCTATGCCGAAGTCAATATGGGGCATCTGTATCAGGACGGATCGGGCGTGCGCCGCGACTTCGCCCTGGCCATGCAATGGTTTCAGAAGTCCGCATCGCATGGCGACGCCGAAGCCGAAGCGCGCATCGGCTATCTCTATGAGGAAGGGATGGGCGTGGCGCAGGATGGCGTGCAGGCCATGCAATGGTACCGGAAGGCCGCCGATCACGGCTTCGCGCAGGCCGACTTCGCCATCGGCTTTCTTTACGA
Source organism: uncultured Alphaproteobacteria bacterium (assembly GCA_937865685.1). Taxonomy (GTDB): domain Bacteria; phylum Pseudomonadota; class Alphaproteobacteria; order Micropepsales; family Micropepsaceae; genus Rhizomicrobium. The sequence goes on from CALMGU010000137.1 coordinate 4,016, forward strand.
TCGGGGCGCAAGGGGCGTGACTAAGGATTATGGCCTTGCGATGGAATCCTACCGCAAGGCGGCGCAGAAAAATGTCGCCGATGCGGAGTATTTCCTGGGCTTGCATTACGACGCCGGCGCGGGCGTCGATCCGGATCCCGCCCAGGCCCGGCAATGGCTGCAAAAGGCCCTCGCCGACGGATCGAAAAACGCCCAGAACGCCATGACCATTATCCAGTCCCGCCAGGGCGAGACGGCGCGGACGGATGCCGATCCGCCGGCCTCGAATGCGAATGGCACAACACCGGACGGGCAATTGCAGCCGGTCATGGCCACCCACACGATTCCGCCCTATCCCTTTCTGTCGCAAAAGCTGGGCGAGGAAGGAATCTCCATCCTGACGGTCCATATCGGGACCAACGGAAGTGCCGACAAATGCGCCATTGCATCGTCCAGCGGCTCTGTCCTGCTGGACCGCGCCGCCTGCACGCATGTCCAGGCTCATTGGCGGTGGAAGCCGCCCGTGGCTCTAGGCCAGCCCCAAGAGGTGACGACATCGGTGAGTATCATCTGGAATTTGCAGCAAACGCAGGAGCAATAAGCGCCGCTGCCCGCCCCGCGCCCTATTTCGCAGGCCGGCGATAGGCATCCATGCCGATGACCAGCCTGGCGAAGCGCCAGGTGCCGTCGGGCATCTTTTTCATGTCGCCGCGATAGATCACGGTGGCGCCCAGGTAAAGCTCGCCCCCGCCCGCCGCCGTCACCACGCCATAAGCGATGGCGGTGGCGCTCGTGCCGGTCAACTTGTCGATCACCACATTGGAGATGGCGTGGCGGCGCTGGTCATTCTGCTTGGCACGGTCCGACACCACATTCTTGATGATCGTGTCGATGCCCTTCAAACTTTGCAGCGGCTTGGCGCTGGCTTCCAGCACATCCAGCTCGCCATCGGCGGGAAAGAGCGCGCGGATCACATCCAGCCGGCCTTCGTCATAGCCGATGCCCCAGCGGGCGAAGGCGTCGGCGATCATTGCCCGGTCGGCCAGGCTTTGCGGCGTGATCGCCGTGCCCGGCTGCATGTTCACCACCCCATCGGTATGGGCCCAATTCTGCCGGGGCGTGCCGACGGCCCACTTCTTGTCCTGCGCGGTCGCGGGCGCGGCGAGCAAACATGATGCGAGAAGGCAGCCCATCAAAGCCGCGCGCCGAAGATCCATGACCCACTCCCCTGTTGGCGCCAAAATGATCCGGCGCGGTCAAGACAGGGTCAAACGACGAATTCTCAACGCTTATTGAGATTCATGCGCTATGGCGAAGCACCTTTGTTGCCGGGCCCTCCAGTGGACTCCAACTTCGGCAGCCGCTGATCCACCGGCGGCAGGGGTTTCAGCGCGGCATGGGGTTCGGCCTGGTACCAATAGGCCACCGAATAATAATTGTCGGAGCGGTGATTGGCATGGCCATGCTCGATGGTGGCCTTGAACGACTTCTGGAATGGGATCGGCGCTTCCAGATGGAAGCGGTAGACGCTTGAGCGGCTGCCCGCCTTTTCCTCGCCCACCACCGGCGCGCCATACAAACCATAAGAGAACGGCACGCCGCCGAAATCATGGGCGCCCAGCACATAATCCTCCGCGCCCGTACCCTTGAGCGACGGCACTTTTTCGCCATCGACAAAGAACATGTCGTCGCCCTCGCCCCACCATTCATCCTGGTTCTGCAGCACCGACATTGTGACGCCCACGAAATGGCCCTTGCCCGTGATGTCCGCGAAGACGTAATTGTCCGCGCCGTCTTGATTGGGCTTGTTGTTCACCAAGGGATCGCCATCGACCCGCCAGTCATTGGTCCAGCCATGGTTGGGCTGCGACTGGTTGTATTGCGCGTGGAAGTAATAGGTGTCCTTGGGCAGCGGGTGATCGTAACGCCGCCAATCGATATTGTAATAAAGATCGCCCATCGGCTCGCGCCCCTCATTGGTCATGGTGATGCGGGCATGGCGCTGGAACGGCATCTGGAAAAAGCTGTTCATGCTGCGGGCGCTGCCGACCGACAGCACTTCGGATTGCCAATTGTGATATTCGCCCAGGCCCAGGCCGAAGAAATCGCCCACCGGCGCTTCCACCGAGGGCGCCGCCTCGCGGTCCCAATAGATGCGCAGCACGATGCGCTTCAGATGATAGGTCTCGCGGTCGCCGAAGGTGAACCAGATATGGCTGATCGCGCCGGGGCCGTCGTCATCGAACAGGGTGACGGTTTCGCCCGGCGCCACTTTCAGGGAATCGCGGTTGGCGCCGCTGGGATCGGCGCTGGAGGCGTGGCGGAAACCGTAATCCATCGGCCGGGTCAGATCGGGCCGCGCCGCCAGCCCTTCGGCATTGGCCGCCGACATCAATCCCAGCACGCATGCAAACGCCAGCACCCAACGCATCATCGCTTCCCCCCGATGCCGGGTTGATCCCGGCTTGGGCGGCAGCATGGCACCAATCGCGGCGGCGCAGAAGCCGGCCACCCCGCCCGCGCCGGAAAATATCCCAGTATTTTCAATAGATTACGATGCCGCCGGCCGACAACCTCTCGTCAATTTTCCGCATCTATCCTCCCGCCTCGATCGGGGTGGGATCGCCGGTTGGCATTGTAAGGCGGCAAACGCGACATCATTTATGCATCAGGCGGCGTCAGAGAACTTCACGCGCGAAGTTCGGCGGCCGCCGGTCAAGGGCGTGGGGCAAATATGAAACTGGTACTGGAAATCATCGGAGGCATTGTCCTCCTGGTGGCCGTTTATGTCGGCGCCAAGCGCCTGGCGGAAATCATCGGCAAAGGCGTCGGCGAAAGCACGCGCGAGCATGAAGGCGATCATCATGGATAATGCCAGCATTCCGAAATTCGTGGGCATGGGCGCGGTCGTGCTGGTCGCGGCCACCATCGTCTTCGGCAGCTTCTACACCATCGACCAGGGCGACCGGGGCGTCATCCTGTGCAATGGCGCGATCTGCGGCGAGGCCGATGCCGGCCTGCACTGGAAGATGCCCATGATCCAGAGCGTCGCGGAATTGAGCTTCCGCAGCCAGAAATTCTCCATGACCCTGGGCACGCCCACGGTCGACAAGCAGCTTGCCACCATCGACATGGTGGTGCAGTGGCGGCCCACCAACGCTTCGCGCATCTATTCGGACCTCAAGACCGTGGGCGCGGTGGAAGACCAGATCATCCGCCCCAAGGTGCAGGAAATATTGGGTGCGGAGATCGGCAAGGTCGACAGCACCACCGTGATCAACAACCGCGAACGTATCAGCGCCGGCATCGAGGCGGAGCTGCAACGGATCATCAACCGGTCCGGCGTCGCCGTCATCACGTCGGCGGTGGTGACCCATATCCAGTTGCCGCAGGCCTATATGGATCAGGTCAACGAGACCCTGAAAGCCCAGGTGGCGGTGCAGACCGCCAAGGCCGATTTCGAACGGCGCAAGATCGCGGCTGACACCAAGGCCTATGAACAGACCGCGGCGGGCGAAGCCGAAGCCCGGGCGATCCGCGCCCGGGGCGAGGCGCTGCGCGACAATCCGGGCCTTCCGACATTGATTCAGGCCGAAGCCACGCGCGCGGCGGTGGACAAATGGAACGGCCAGCTGCCCAGCAGCATGATCCCCGGACAGGCGGTGCCGTTTATCAATGTGAAGTAACGGGCATCAATGTGAAATGAGCGCCGCCAGGGGATAGCGCGCCACCGTGCCGCCCCGGTAATCGGTCAGCCAGACCGCGCCGAATGCGAAGGCCAGGGAGTCCCCGCCCGGCCCCACCCATTGGCGCTCGATTCGGTTGGTGTCCGCGCCGATCTCGGTCAAGGGCACGCCTTTCAACGTCGCCCACACATGCCCGGCACCGATGGCGATATCGCCGCCGGGTCCGGCCAGCTTGGCGCCGATCCGCGCCGTCACTTTATGCGTGCGCGCATCGATGCGGACGATCTCGCCCGTGCCTTGCAACAGCACCCACACCGCGCCATCGCCGATGGTGAGAAAACGCGGGCCCGCGCCCACTGCAATCTCGGACAGCACCTTGCCCGAAGCGGCATCCACCGCCGTCACCACGCCCGCATCATGCCCGCTCACCCACACCACGCCATCGGCGAAACGGGGATTATAGGAGCCCGGCGCGATCTGGATCGTCTGGCGCACCGCCCCCGTCTTGGGATCGATGCGCGCCAAACTGCCCTTGGCATCGGTGACCATCCACACAGTGCCGCCGCCCGTGGCGATGCCGCCTTCCGCCGCCGCCGGGCCGACCGGATAGACCGCCGTCAAACGGTTGGTTTTCATGTCCACGCGAGCAAGTGCGTTCGGCGTTCCACAGAGCGGCACCCACACACTGCCGAACCCGGCAGCCAGGCCCGCGCAGGGTTCGCCCGGTAAACTCTCGCTTGCGGTTTCGCGGTTGGTCTTGGGATCGATGCGATGAACGGCGAAAGGCCCGGTGCTGCCGATCCACACGGCATCCTCGGCGGGCAACACCCAATCGGCGGTCTTGCCCAGATGCAAGGTGACGTCGGGATGGAGCGCTCCAATAGGCATCTTCGCAGGCTCAGGCTCGCCTCCCCCCTGCGTGCGAAGCACGCTTACGGGGGAGGTGTCTCTGAGCGCTTGCGCGAAAGAGACGGAGGGGGAAGCAAACAAGGCAGCCAACAAGATCGCGGCAATGACGCGCATCGGGCTTACTTCTTGTAATAATCGCCCAATGTCACCTTCGACGCCGCCTCGTCCTTCAGGGGCGTGATCTTGTCCGGATCGATGCGCACCATGATGTAATCGA
>CALMGU010000138.1 GCA_937865685.1 uncultured Alphaproteobacteria bacterium
GACACCGCGTCGCCCAAGGGATCGCCCATTTCCAGCTCGGCCAAGGGGCGCGGCGTGGTGTTGACGATCTCGCGGGTGAGGAAGTCGATTTCCACCACGCCGTCGGCATAGACGGCGCGGAAGCCGCGCTTGCGGCTGTCGGCGATGCGGCTGGTGTCCAGATAGGCCACGGTGCCGTTGGCGAAGGTCACTTCGGCGGCGATCTCATCCGCATGGGGGCCATATTGGGTGGTGCCGCGGGCGGTGACATTGGCGACCGGGCTGTCGACCAGCGTGTGCACCAGGTCGAGATCATGGATCATCAGGTCCAGCACGGCGCTGACATCGTCGCCGCGGCCGGTCCAGGGGCCCCGGCGCCAGCATTGAATTTCCAGCGGCTGCACCGTCTGGTCCAGAAGGCCCGTGCGGGCGAAAACGAAACGTTCCTGATGGCCGACCGTGAGGGTCAGGCCGGTCTTGCGCGCCAGGGCGACCAGCTCATCGGCTTCGGCCATGGTGGTGGCGATGGGCTTTTCCACCAGCACATGGGCGCCGGCGTTCAGGAAAGCGCGCACGATGGCGGCATGGGTGACGGCGGGCGAGCAGATGGAGACCAGATCGACCTTGCCCAGAAGCTCCCGCCAGTCGGCGACGGCCAGGACGCCATATTGGGCGGCGGCGGTGTGGCGGATTTCAGGGCTGGTGTCGGCCACGGCGAATAGCTCGACGCCGGGGATGGCCCGGTACTTGGCGCAATGGTGACGGCCAAAGGCGCCGACGCCAATGACGGCAGCCTTGAGCGGCCCCTGTTCCGGAACGCGACGGCGGATGAACATTCACAGCCCTTGGTTATCAACCCTGATGCTCTTTAAGCGCGCCGGGACTCGCCAACGCGACTCATAAGATGTTTCGGCTTGTTACCGGGCTAAAATAAGTTAACGAAATCAGCGTGTTAACTATTTAGAGGGTTCAAACTTCTGGGGAACTGGCCAGGAGCGTGGCCAGCGCGGCCACCACGACATAGGACAGCATCAAGGGCGCCAGCCCGATCAAGAGCGCGCCCGCGATATCGGCAAAGGCGTTGCAGGGGAACCATGGATAGGCGGAACCCACGAACAGGAACTGCACCCCCACCACGGCCACCAGGCCCAGGCAGAAGGCCCGGATCGACGGTCCCAGGCCTTCCGGACGGGTGTTGCGCTCCAGCCGGATGATCCCGGCCTGGAGCCGCAGCCGCGAACAGGCGGACGCCAGATAGATCACCGCCAGGGCCCAGGTGAAGGCGGAGGAAAAGATCCGTCCGCCATCCAGGCTGCACTCGTCCAGCGCCCCGACCAGGGCCCGCTGGCCCGGCACCGCGAAATAGACCGCATGTTCCAGGGGCGTCACCGCCGCGCCATACAGGTAATTGGGGGCGAACCAGACCTGGTTGGCGAAGGACAGGCAGACGAAGAGCAGGAACACACTCTCGTTGAAGCCGGGCAGGAAATGATCCAGCCCCAGCCGCGCCTTCAACGGCGTGCCCGGCAGGCCGGCCGAAACCCCGAAGCCGCCCGCGAACAGAAGGCCCATCGCCGTGAACAGGATCACGCAGATGCCGATGGCGGGAATGAGCGAGCCAAGCGGGATGCCGCTGGCGATCCCGATCCGCAAGGCATGGGCGCCCGCGAACAGGCAGAAGAGGATCCAGCCTTTCGCCAATAGCCTCGCGATTCCCATTATTTAACTCTTAGTTCGCGCGGCGCGGGTCCGCTCGCTGCGCTCGGACCCATCGACCGCGCGTCTTGGCCGCATGCGGCTTGGCCATTCGCTGCGCTCAGGCCCGTCGCGCATGCGGCTCTCACGCGGAGACAGCTTGCGCCGCGACTTTAATGCGTTCGTCGCGGATGCCTTCGGCGATCAGGAAGGCCAGTTCCAGCGCCTGGCTGGCATTGAGGCGCGGATCGCAGGCGGTCTGGTAGCGCGAAGACAGATCGAGCTCCTTGATCGCTTGGGCGCCGCCCAGGCATTCCGTCACATCCTGTCCGGTCATCTCGAAATGCACGCCGCCGGCATGGGTGCCTTCGGCGCGATGGACGGCGAAGAAATTGCGCACCTCTTCCAGGATGCGGTCGACCGGACGGGTCTTGTAGCCGGATTTGAGCTTGATGGTGTTGCCATGCATGGGGTCGGACGACCACACCACCGACGCGCCTTCGCGCTTCACCGCGCGCACCAGCGGCGGCAGCTTTTCGGCCACCTTGTCCGCGCCGAAACGGGCGATCAAGGTCAGGCGGCCGGGAATGTTGGCCGGATTGAGGATTCCGATCAGGCGCAGCAATTCATCCGGATCCAGCGACGGGCCGCATTTCAGGCCGATGGGATTTTTGATCCCCCGGCAGAATTCGACATGGGCGCCGTCAACCTGGCGGGTGCGGTCGCCGATCCAGACCATATGCGCGGAGGTGTCGTACCAGTCGCCGCTGGTGGAATCGACGCGCGTCATCGCCTGCTCGTAAGCCAGCAGCAGCGCTTCATGCGAGGTATAGAATTCGGTGGTGCGCAATTGCGGCACCGAATCCGAATTGATCCCGCATGCCGCCATGAAATCCAGGGTTTCGGAAATGCGCCCCGCCAGGCCGCGATATTGTTCGCCCGCCGGGCTGTCGGCGATGAAGCCCAGCATCCAGCGATGAACATTGTGCAGATCGGCATAACCGCCGGACGCAAAGGCGCGCAGCAGATTGAGCGTCGCCGCCGAATGGGCGTTGCCCTGGATCATGCGCTGCGGATCGGGAATGCGCGCTTCGGCGGTGAATTCGCTGCCGTTGATATTGTCGCCGCGATAGGACGGCAACGTGACGCCGTTCTGGGTTTCGAAATCGTCGGAGCGGGGCTTGGCGAACTGGCCGGCGATGCGGCCCACTTTCACCACCGGCACCCCGGCGGCGAATGTCAGCACCACCGCCATCTGCAAGAGCACGCGGAAGGTGTCGCGGATATTGTCGGGATGAAATTCGGCGAAGCTTTCGGCGCAGTCCCCGCCTTGCAGCAGGAACGCCTTGCCTTCGGCCACCTGACCCAGCTGGGCCATCAGGTTGCGCGCCTCGCCCGCGAACACCAGCGGGGGGTGGGTTTTCAGTTGCGCCAGGGCACGGTCCAGCGCCGCCTGGTCCGGATATTCCGGCACCTGACGGATCGGCTTGGTCTGCCAGCTTTGCGGGGTCCAGGGCTGGGCCACGCGGTCCTCCTTCGATATCGGCTTTGGGATATAGGGGAAGCGCCCGCCCATTACCAGAAGGGCGGAAAACGGGGAAAAATTCGCCGGAAAAGAAGGCTTTGCGCCCAGTCTCAGCCGGGGGATTTCGAGTAGCTCTTGGTCCGCATGGTGACCAGTTCCTCGGCCGCGGTGGGATGCAGGGCCACGGTGCGGTCGAAATCCTTTTTGGTCGCCCCCATGCGCAGCGCCACGGCGGCGAGCTGGATGATCTCGGCGGCATGGTCGCCGAAGGTATGCACGCCCAGGACTTTGTCCGTCCTGGAATCCACCACCATCTTCATCGAAGTCCGCACCGGGCGGCCGCCCAAGGTATGGAGCAGCGGCCGGAAGGTGGATTTATAGACATCGATGCTGTGGCCGGTGCCCAGTGCCTTTTCTTCCGACATGCCCACCACCGACAATTCCGGCGTGGTGAAGACCGCGCTCGCCACATGCTCGTGGTCCGGCCGGGTGGGATTGTTCTTGAAGGCGGTCTCCACAAAGCACATCGCTTCATGGATCGCGACCGGGGTGAGCTGCAGCCGGTTGGTGACATCGCCCACCGCATAGATATGCGGTGCGCTGGTGCGGGAATATTCGTCCACCACCACTTCGCCCTTCATGCCCAGCTCCACCCCCGCCTTTTCGACATGCAAGGCGTCGGTGTTGGGCTGGCGGCCGATGGCGAGCAGGATCTGGTCGCACTCGATCACCCCGCCCTTGTTGGTTTCCGCGTGCAGGCAATCGCCCCGCTTTTCCACCTTGGTGAATTCGCAGCCCAGCATCACATCCAGACCGCGCGCACTCATCGAATCCACCAGCGCATCGCGCATGTCATTGTCGAAGCCGCGCAAAGGCTTTTCGCCGCGATAGACCAGGCTCACATGTGCGCCCAGCCCGTGAAAAATATGGGCGAATTCCAGCGCGATATAGCCGCCGCCCGCCACCAGCACCCGCTTGGGCATTTGTTCCAAGTGAAACACTTCATTGGAGGTGATGCAGAGATCGCCGCCGGGGATGATGTGCGTGGTGCCCATCTCGCGGGTGGGGCGGTTGCCGGTGGCGATCAGGATCTTTTCCGCCGTCACTTTCTTCTGCGCGTTCAACAACAGCAGCGTGTGCGGATCCTCGAACACGGCGCGATCGGAAAAGATGGTGACGCCCGCCGCCTGGACATTCTTGGTGTAGAGCCCTTCCAGCCGGGCAATTTCCTTGTCCTTGTTGGCGATCAAGGTCGGCCAGTCGAAGCTGGGCGTGCCCGGAATGGTCCAGCCATAGCCGGGCGCGTCCAGGAAGTTCTCGGAAAATTGGCTGGCATAGACCATCAGTTTTTTGGGAATGCAGCCGCGGATCACGCAGGTCCCGCCCATGCGATATTCTTCCGCCAGCGCCACTTTCGCGCCCGCCAATGCCGCCATCCGCGCCGCGCGCACCCCACCCGAACCGCCGCCGATGACAAAGAGGTCATAGTCGAACTTCATTTATTGCCCCCTCCGGTCTTCGCTGGCCCGCGAAGCCGATAGGCAAAAGATCCAGTGGATCTTTTGCCGGCTGAGCCCAGCTACGACCACCTCCCCCGCCAGCGCGCCGCGCGCGCAGGGGAGGCTGGTCATGACCAAGACGCACCATTGTTATTTCTCAATCACTTCGACTTCGCCGGGACCGGCGATGATCAGCGTGGTGGCGATCTCCACAAACAACCCATGCTCGACCACGCCCGGCACGGCATGGACCGCCTTGCCCAGCTTATCGGCGTTCTGGATCGCGCCCATGTGGCAATCATAGATCAGATTGCCGCTATCGGTCTTGAACGGCGCGCCGTCCTTCTGGCGCAGCATGATCTTCACATCCTTGTAGCCCAGCCCGTCGATGGCGCTTTTGAGCCGCGCCGCGATCGCCTTGTGGCCGAACTCCACCACTTCGACCGGCAGGGGAAATTTGCCCAGCCGCGGCACCAGCTTGGATTCGTCGGCGATCACGATCATCTTCTTTGACGAAGCCGCCACGATCTTCTCGCGCAAGAGCATGCCGCCGCCGCCCTTGATCAGGTCCAGATTGCGGTCGGCCTCGTCCGCGCCGTCCACCGTCAGATCCAGCGGCGCCAGATCGTCGAGACCGGCCAAGGTGATTCCCAGCTTGCGGGCGAGCGCCGCGGTGCGCTCGGAGGTGGGCACACAGAGCAGCGTTTGGCCGCCCCGTATGCGCGGCGCCAGAAGCTCCACGAACAATTCGGCGGTCGAGCCGGAGCCGAGCCCCAGCTTCATCCCGTCAACGACATATTCAAGGGCCTTGGCGGCGGCGGCACGTTTCAGCGGAGCAAGATCGGTCATGGCGGCAACTTACCGGGAGAGGATGGGAAGGCCAAGGTCCGATAGGCCGCGGGAACATAACCCTTGCGGCATGGGTGTCACGCGTTACTGTCCGGGCCGCATACCGTCCGCATCGGGGGAAAAATGAAGCTCTCTTTCTTCGGCGTGTCCGCCATCGCATTGCTTGTGGCGGCGGGACCGGCCTCGGCGCGTGACATCGTGGTCCATGCCGGACGGCTGATCGACGG
>CALMGU010000139.1 GCA_937865685.1 uncultured Alphaproteobacteria bacterium
AGCACCTTGATGCACATCACGCGCTTGGCGCCGGAATTGTCGGCGACGTCGAGGTTGGTTTGCATCTGGATCATAGATTTATGCTCCGACGCGGCCGACGACTTCCCAGCGTTTCAGCTTGGACTTCGGCGGGCATTCTTGAATGTTGACCACTTCGCCTTCCTTGAAGGCGTTGGCTTCGTCATGGGCGTGGAAGCGCGACGAGCGGCGCACGGTCTTTTTCAAGACCGGATGCAGATAAGTGCGCTCCACCTGCACGACGACAGTCTTGTCGCCCTTATCGCTGACGATGGTCCCGGTCATTACGCGGCGCGGCATAGCTCGTGTCCTTCCCTCAGACCTTCGTCTTCGGCGACTTCTCGCGCAGCACCGTTTTGGCGCGCGCGATGTGGCGGCGGACTTCACGCATGCGCGAAGTCTTTTCCAATTGGCCAGTGGCTTGTTGGAAGCGCAGATTGAACTGCTCTTTCTTCATGCCAGCGACTTCTTCCTTGAGCTTTTCAGCGCCGGCGGCGCGGTAATCGCTCATTTCCTTCTTGATCTCGCGGAGCTTCATCAGAGGCCCTCCATCCGCGCGACGATCTTGGTGCGCACGGAGAGTTTCGCCGCGCCCAGACGCAGCGATTCACGCGCAACCGCTTCCGGCACGCCGTCGACTTCGAACATGATCCGGCCCGGCGCCACGCGCGCGGCCCAAAACTCGGGCGCGCCCTTGCCGGAGCCCATGCGGACTTCGAGCGGCTTCTTCGACACCGGGACGTCCGGGAACACGCGGATCCAGACGCGGCCGGCACGCTTCATGTGACGCGTGATGGCGCGGCGGGCGGCTTCGATCTCGCGGGCATTCAGGCGTTCCGGCTCCATGGCTTTGAGGCCATAGGCGCCGAAATTCAGAGAGGTGCCGGCCTTGGCCGGACCGTGAATGCGGCCCTTGTGCTGCTTGCGGAATTTTGTGCGCTTGGGTGACAGCATGGTTCTTCTCTTTACTCCGCGGCGGCGGGCGCGCGATCGCGCTCGCGGGGCGGACGATTGCCTTCGGTGGCTTCGGCCTGGCGCTTCTCGGTGGCGAAGGGATCATGTTCCATGATCTCGCCCTTGAAGATCCAAACCTTCACGCCGCAGGTGCCATAAGTGGTCATGGCGGTGGCGATGCCGTAGTCGATATCGGCGCGCAGCGTGTGCAACGGCACGCGGCCTTCGCGGTACCATTCGACGCGGGCGATTTCCGCGCCGCCCAGACGGCCGCCGCAGGTGATGCGGATGCCGAGCGCGCCGAGGCGCATCGCGGTCTGCACCGCGCGCTTCATCACGCGACGGAACGCAACGCGACGTTCCAGCTGCTGGGCGATATTCTCGGCCACCAGCTTGGCGTCGATCTCCGGCTTGCGGATTTCGACGATGTTCAGGTGCACTTCGTCGGCGGTGTATTTCTGGACGTCGCTCTTCAGCTTCTCGATGTCGGCGCCCTTCTTGCCGATCACCACGCCGGGGCGGGCCGAATGGATCGTCACGCGGCACTTCTTGTGCGGGCGCTCGATCACGATGCGGCTGACACCGGCGGCCTTGAGCTTGTCGCTCAGATACTCGCGGATCTTGATGTCTTCCTGCAGGAGCTTGCCGTATTCCCGCTTGCCCGCGTACCAGCGCGAGTCCCAGGTGCGGTTGACGCCCAGACGCAGGCCGATCGGATTGACCTTCTGACCCATTATGCCTTCTCCTTGCCGGACTTTTTCGCGGCGGGTTTCTTCGCAGCCGGCTTCTTGGCGGGCGCCTTTTTGGGCGCCGCTTCGGCCTTGGCTTCCGGCTTGGCTTCTTTCTTTTCGGCTTCGCGCTTTTCTTCGACCACGATGGTGATCTGGCTGAAGAATTTCTCCACGCCGCCCGAATTGCCGCGGGCGCGGGCATGGAAACGCTTCATCACGAGATTCTTGCCGACCGAGGCCTGGCTCACCACCAGATCATCGACATCCAGGTCATGGTTGTTTTCGGCGTTGGCGATGGCCGACTGCAGAACCTTCTTCACATCGCGCGCGATGCGCTTTTCGGAGAAAGTCAGTTCGTTCAAGGCGCGGTCGACCTTCTTGCCGCGGATCTGCTGCGCCACGAGGTTAAGCTTGCGCGGGCTGACGCGGATGTTGCGGCCGATCGCCATCGCTTGATGATCGGCCAAGACGCGCGCGCGGGAATCCTTACCCATCAGGCCCTCTTCGCTTTCTTGTCGCCTGCCGAAGCCGTGTGGCCATGGAAGGTGCGGGTGGGCGAGAACTCGCCCAGCTTGTGGCCGACCATGTCTTCGTTGATCAGCACGGGGATATGCTTGTGGCCGTTATAGACACCGAAGGTGATGCCCACGAACTGCGGCAGGATGGTGGAGCGGCGCGACCAGGTCTTGATCACATCCTTGCGGCCGGACGAGCGCGCGGCTTCCGCCTTCTTGAGCAGATAGCCGTCGACGAACGGGCCTTTCCAGACTGAGCGTGTCATGCGTTACCCTTGTGCCTTGCCTTTGCGCGTACGCACGATGAACTTCGTGGTCCGCTTGTTGACGCGCGTCTTGGCGCCCTTGGTCGGTTTGCCCCAGGGCGTGACCGGGTGACGGCCGCCCTTGGTGCGGCCTTCGCCGCCGCCATGGGGATGGTCGATCGGGTTCATGGCGGTACCGCGCACCGAAGGACGCTTGCCCTTCCAGACATTGCGGCCGGCCTTGCCGATGACTTCGTTCATGTGATCCGGGTTGGACACCGCGCCGACCGTCGCCATGCAGGTGAGCGGGATCTTGCGCACTTCCGACGAGTTCAGGCGCATCAGCGCATAGCCGGCGTCGCGGCCCAGATACTGGGCATAGGTGCCGGCGGAACGCGCCACCTGGCCGCCCTTGCCCGGCTTCATTTCGATATTGTGCACGATGGTGCCCACCGGCAGCGACGACAGCGGCATGGCATTGCCGATCTTCACGTCGACGCGCTCACCCGACACCACGGTGTCGCCCACGGCCAGGCGCTGCGGCGCCAGGATATAGGCCAGCTCGCCGTCCTTGTACTTGATCAGCGCGATGAAGCTGGTGCGGTTGGGATCATATTCCAGGCGCTCGACCACGGCCGGCTGGTCGAATTTGCGGCGCTTGAAGTCGATCACGCGATAGCGCTGCTTGTGACCGCCGCCCTGCCAGCGCACCACGATGCGGCCGGTATTGTTGCGGCCGCCCTTGGAGTGCTTGCCTTCGGTCAGCGACTTGACCGGACCGCCCTTGTGCAGGCCGGACTTGTCCACCAGCACCAGCTGACGCTGGCCGGGAGTCGAGGGTTTATATTGTTTCAAAGCCATGGCTTAGAGACCCGTCGTGATGTCGATCTGGTGGCCCTCTTCCAGGGTCACGATCGCTTTCTTGAAATCGCTGCGCGTATAGCGCTTGCCGCGGGCGAACTTGCGCTTGCCCTTCACGACAACCGTATTCACCGCCTTGACCTTGACCTTGAACAGGTCGCTGATCGCCTTGGCGATCGCGGGCTTGGTGGCGTCCAAGGTGACGCGGAACACGACCTGGTTCGCTTCGGTCAGGCGCGTGGCCTTTTCCGTGATCACCGGCGAAAGAATGACGTCGTAGTTGATGCTCATGCCTTCACCCCTTCACCAAGGCGCGCCTCGATGACTTTGACGGCGGCAGTGGTCAGGACCAGCTTGTCGCTTCTCATGATGTCATAGACGTTGATGCCGGCGACCGGCAGCAGCGCCACATCAGCCAGGTTGCGGGCCGACAGCTGGAAGTTCTTGTCGAACTCGCCATCGACGACCAGCGCGCGGCCCACGCCCATCTTGCCGAACTGCTTGGCCAGGGCAGCGGTCTTGATGTCCTTGCTCTTGGCTTCATCGAGCACGACCAGCGCGCCATCCTTGGCCTTGGCCGACAGTGCATGACGCAAGCCCAGGGCCTTCACCTTCTTGGGCAGGTCGAATTCATGGCTGTGCGACACGGGACCCATGGCCTTGGCGCCACCCACGAACAGCGGCGCGGAACGCGCGCCGTGACGGGCCTGGCCGGTGCCCTTCTGCTTGTACATCTTCTTCTTGGTGCGGTTGATCTCCGCGCGGGTCAGCACCTTGTGCTGGCCCGAACGGCGCTTGGCCAACTGCCACACCACCACGCGCTGAATCAGATCCGCGCGCGGCTCCAGGCCGAAGATCGCGTCGGACAGTTCGACGTCACCGGCGGACTTATTATCGAGATTGAGGACCTTGGTCTTCATCGATCAGCCCTCGCTCTTTTCTTCGGTCGCGGCAGGCGCGGCAGCCGAAGCATTGCGCTTCTTGACCGACGCCGGCATCGGCAGATCCTTGTGCGGCTTCTTGACGGCGTCACGCACCATCACCCAGCCGCCCTTGGAGCCCGGCACCGCGCCACGCACCATGATCAGGCCGCGCTCGATATCGACCTTCGCCACTTCCAGATTCTGGGTGGTGATGTTGTCGACGCCGTAATGACCGTGCATCTTCTTGTTCTTGAAGGTCTTGCCGGGATCCTGACGACCGCCGGTGCCGCCCAGCGAGCGGTGGCTGATCGAGACGCCGTGCGAAGCTTCAAGGCCGCGGAAATTCCAGCGCTTCATCGCGCCTGTGAAACCACGGCCGATGGTGACGCCGGTGACGTCCACCTTCTGGCCCGCCACGAAATGGTCGGCCTGAAGCTGATCGCCCACTTCCAGGAGATTGCCGGCATCGACCCGGAACTCCGCCACCTTGCGGCGGGGTTCCAGTTCGGCCTTGGCAAATTGGCCGCGCGTCGCCTTGGCGGTATTCTTCGCCTTGGCAAAGCCCGAGCCGAGCTGAACGGCGGTATAGCCGTCCTTCTCCACCGTGCGGGTGGCCACGACGGCGCAGCCGTCGAGCTTCAATACGGTAACCGGGACATGGGTGCCGTCTGCCAAAAACAGACGGGTCATTCCGATCTTCTGCGTGATGACGCCTGTGCGCACCTGACGCTCCTTACAACTTGATCTCGACGTCCACGCCCGCCGCCAGGTCGAGCTTCATCAGCGCGTCCACGGTCTGGGGGGTGGGGTCGATAATGTCGAGCAGACGCTTATGCGTCCGGATTTCGAATTGCTCGCGGCTCTTCTTGTCGACATGCGCGGAACGGTTGACCGTGAAACGCTCGATGCCGGTGGGAAGCGGAATGGGCCCCCGCACCTGCGCACCCGTACGCTTCGCGGTATTCACGATCTCGCGCGTCGAATTGTCGAGAATCCGGTGGTCGAAGGCCTTCAGCCTGATGCGGATATTCTGATTTTGCATGGATTACGTCCTTCGAACCGGTCCGCTTGCTTACTTAATGATCTTCGCGACGACGCCTGCGCCGACGGTACGGCCGCCTTCACGGATGGCGAAGCGCAGCTTCTCTTCCATCGCGATCGGAACGATCAGCTCGACTTCGCACGACACGTTATCGCCCGGCATCACCATCTCGGTGCCCGCCGGAAGCTTCACGATCCCCGTCACGTCCGTGGTGCGGAAGTAGAACTGGGGACGATAGTTGGTGAAGAACGGGGTGTGACGGCCACCCTCGTCCTTGGTCAGGATGTAGGCTTCCGCCGTGAACACCGTGTGCGGCGTCACAGAACCCGGCTTGGCCAGAACCTGGCCGCGCTCGATGCCTTCGCGTTCAATACCGCGCAGCAAGGCGCCGATATTGTCGCCCGCCTGGCCCTGGTCCAAGAGCTTGCGGAACATTTCAACGCCGGTCACCGTGGTCGAAGAGGTCGGCTTGATGCCGATGATCTCAACCGTCTCGCCAACCTTCACAATGCCACGCTCCACGCGGCCGGTGACGACGGTGCCACGGCCCGAGATCGAGAACACGTCTTCGATCGGCATCAGGAACGGCTGGTCGATCGGACGCTCCGGCTGCGGGATGTATTCGTCGACCTTGCGCATCAGTTCCAGGATCGCGTCATGGCCCAGCTTGGGTTCCTTGTTCTCCAAGGCCATCAGGGCCGAACCGCGCACGATCGGAATGTCGTCGCCCGGGAACTGGTAGCTGGAGAGAAGCTCGCGCACTTCCATCTCCACCAGATCCAGCAATTCCGGATCATCGACCATGTCGCACTTGTTCATGAACACCACCAGGGCCGGAACGCCAACCTGGCGGGCCAGAAGGATGTGCTCGCGGGTCTGCGGCATCGGGCCGTCAGAAGCCGACACAACCAGGATCGCGCCGTCCATCTGGGCGGCGCCCGTGATCATGTTCTTCACATAGTCGGCATGGCCGGGGCAGTCGACATGGGCATAGTGGCGCTTCTCGGTCTCATACTCCA
Organism: uncultured Alphaproteobacteria bacterium; assembly: GCA_937865685.1. Classification (GTDB taxonomy): domain Bacteria; phylum Pseudomonadota; class Alphaproteobacteria; order Micropepsales; family Micropepsaceae; genus Rhizomicrobium. Next base: position 6,309 of record CALMGU010000139.1, read on the forward strand.
CATGCGCCGTCGAAATCGTAATGCCGCGCGCCTTCTCTTCCGGCGCCTTGTCGATCTGGTCATAGGCCGTGAACGTCGCACCGCCCGTCTCCGCCAAAACCTTCGTGATCGCTGCCGTCAACGACGTCTTGCCATGATCAACATGGCCAATCGTCCCAATGTTGCAGTGCGGCTTCGTACGCTCAAACTTCGCTTTCGCCATCGTTATTCTCCTGAAACCTTATTCTCTTTGCCCTGACGGGACGGATTACGCGTATTTGGCTTTGACTTCGTCCGCGATCGCCTGCGGCACTTGCTCGTAATGATCGAACTGCATCGAATACTGCGCGCGGCCCTGAGACATGGAGCGCAGCGTGTTGATGTAGCCGAACATGTTGGCGAGCGGCACCATCGCGGTGACGACCTGCGCGTTGCCACGGCTGTCGGTGCCCTGCACCTGGCCGCGACGGGAATTGAGGTCGCCGATCACGCCGCCGAGGAAATCCTCCGGCGTCACCACTTCGACCTTCATGATGGGTTCGAGCAGCTTCACGGCGCCCTTGGACGCGAGCTCACGGAACGCAGCGCGGGCTGCGATGTCGAAGGTGAGCGCGTTGGAGTCGACTTCGTGATACTTGCCGTCCGTCAACTTGGCCGAGAAGTCGATCACCGGGAAGCCGGCGAGAAGACCGGATTCCTTTTGCGCCCGAAGACCCTTTTCCACCGCCGGAATGAATTCCTTCGGGATGGCGCCGCCCACGACTTCGTTTTCGAACACAAAGCCGGAGCCGGGAGGCAGCGGCGCGAAATCGATCGACACTTCGGCGAACTGGCCCGAACCGCCGGTCTGCTTCTTGTGCGTGTATTTGACCGAAATCGGCTTGGACAAGGTTTCGCGATAGGCAACCTGGGGGGCGCCGACATTGGCGTCGACCTTGTAGGTGCGCTTCAGAATGTCGACCTTAATTTCCAGGTGCAGTTCGCCCATGCCCTTGAGAATGGTCTGGCCGGATTCCTGATCGGTGGTGACGCGGAAGGACGGATCTTCCTGAGCCAGGCGCACCAGCGCCATGCCCATCTTTTCCTGGTCGCCCTTGGTCTTGGGTTCGATGGCAACTTCGATGACCGGATCGGGGAATTCCATCCGCTCCAGGATCACCGGATTGTTGGGATCGCACAGCGTCTCGCCCGTGGTGGTGAGCTTGAGGCCGGCCAGCGCGACGATATCGCCGGCATTGGCTTCCTTCACGTCTTCGCGGGAGTTCGCATGCATCAGAAGCATGCGACCGACGCGCTCGGTCTTGTCCTTCACCGAATTCAGCGCGCCGGTGCCAGAGGAAATGGTGCCGGAATAAACGCGCACGAAGGTGATCGAGCCGACGAACGGATCGTCCATGATCTTGAACGCCAGGCCGGCGAACGGAGCCTTGTCGTCGGCGGGACGCTCGACTTCATTGCCCTTGGGGTCGGTGCCCTTGACCGCAGGAATGTCGAGCGGCGACGGCAGATACGCAACCACCGCATCAAGAAGCGGCTGCACGCCCTTGTTCTTGAAGGCGGAACCGCACATCACCGGGACGAATTTAAAATTGATCGCACCGTGGCGAATGCAGCGCTGCAGATCCTCAAAGGACGGCTCCTTGCCGGATTCCAGATAGGCTTCCAGCAGCGCATCGTCTTCTTCGACCGCCATTTCGACCAGGGCGGCGCGAAGCTCGGCGGCCTTGTCGGCATACTCAGCGGGAATTTCGACTTCGTCGAACTTGGCGCCCAGCTGCTCGTCGTGCCAGATCAAGGCCTTCATCTTGACGATGTCGATGATGCCCTTGAATTCCGCTTCGCCACCGATCGGCCAGGTGATGATCATCGGGCGGGTGCCCAGGCGGTCGATCATCATGTCGACGCAGCGCTGGAAGTCGGCGCCGGTGCGGTCCATCTTGTTGACGAAGCAGATGCGCGGCACGTGATACTTGTCGGCCTGGCGCCACACGGTTTCGGACTGGGGCTCGACGCCGGCGACGGCGTCGAACACGGCGACCGCGCCGTCCAGCACGCGCATCGAACGCTCGACTTCAATGGTGAAGTCCACGTG
>CALMGU010000140.1 GCA_937865685.1 uncultured Alphaproteobacteria bacterium
ATGAAGGAGCTTCACAATCCCGCCGACATGCCCGATGTGGTCTATATCGATCACATCGAAGAACCCTGGATCAAAGCCACCATCCTGGTGCCGGACGAATATCTGGGTTCGGTCCTGAAGCTGTGCGAGGACCGGCGCGGGCGCCAGGTCGAGCTCACCTATGCGGGCAGCCGCGCCATGGTGATCTACATGCTGCCCTTGAACGAAGTGGTGTTCGATTTCTACGACAGGCTGAAATCGGTGTCGCGCGGCTATGCCAGCTTCGACTATCACATCGAGAAATACGAAGAAGGCGATCTGGTGAAGATGTCCATTCTCGTCAATGACGAGCCGGTGGACGCGCTTTCCATGATCGTCAACCGCCAGCGCGCCGAAGGCCGTGGCCGCGCCATGTGCGAGAAGCTCAAGGACCTGATCCCCCGCCACATGTTCAAGATTCCGATCCAGGCGGCCATCGGCGGCAAGGTGATCGCGCGCGAAACCCTGTCGGCGCTGCGCAAGGACGTGACCGCGAAATGCTATGGCGGCGACATCAGCCGCAAGCGCAAGCTCCTCGACAAGCAGAAAGAGGGCAAGAAGAAGATGCGCCAGTTCGGCAAGGTGGACATCCCCCAGGAAGCCTTCATCGCCGCCCTGAAGATGGATGATAATTGATCTGACACTTTAGGAGAGCATTCGTGTGAGCGAGCGGAGTTCCTCCAAAGAGATCGCAGATCAACTCAAGGCAAACAGTAAATTTTTCTGGGCCGCCGCGGTGACCGCTGTGGCGGCCTGTGCGTTTGCGTGGTCCGTTTTCGTCGGGCCAGGACACGGTCTCCCCGCTGGCGATCGATTGATCCGGTCGTCAGGCCATCTTATTTCGCATGAGTGGGGATATCGTAGCTATACAATTCGACTACGGATCGACTCTGATCCTCGCGAATTCGTCTACACGGAAAAGATGGGTGAAAAATCGGATGTCTGGGCGAGCTTATGCAATGGGTGTGCAATAGATATCTGGACTGATCCAAAGGACCAAAGGGGCTCCCCCTTTGCATTTCAAATCGCCATCAATAGTCGGATAATTCGCAGCTATAAGGACGTAAAAGCTGGCTGGCTGGCTGACGAAGCTCTGTCGCCCATGTTTATGACCGCTTTTGGACTTATCAGCTGCACACTCCTTGGATTCGGCCTATTTCGGGGGCGGCGTTTAGAGAAAACATCCAAACACTAAATGCAGTGGTGACTTGGTGCGAAATTGACCGGTCCCCTTTTGACGCTTGAATTGTCACCTTCCGTTATGTGTTTCCTCCGCTAACGGATTAACCACCTCGGCGGAACTTCCAAGACGGCTCCCGCCCGGACCCGCTATTGCTCCGTTATGGAACAAAAACGGCCGCGCTGGGTGGACAAGCCGGAGTTCGACTGGACGCCCCAGCCGCCTTTGCGCATGGAGCCGCCCGGCTCGCCATGGGAAGCGCATAAGCCTCGCATCACCGGGGCGCATTTCGGCAAGCGCGATTTCGGCCCGGCCAACGACACCGCTCCCTCTTCCCTACGGGGTTCTGCGCGCCAAGCCATCATGCGCGGTATCGCCCCCCTTATCGGCCTTGCCTGGCTGCTGGGCAAACGCTCCGGCAATGCCGTTGAGCAGGTCGCCGGACCGGACATCGCACCGCGCCTGACGATTGGCCTCGGCCAGGGGCTGTTGCTCAGCCTGTTGTTCGTCTTGCGCGGCGACAGCCCCGACACCCTGCTGGCTGGACTGATCATGGCCACCACCTTCGCGCCTTTGTTGCTGGTGCAGGGATTGGAGCGCATTTCTTTGCGCCCGCTTCTGATCTGGGCCGGATCAGCGGCTGTGGGGCTCATGGGGCTTGGCGCCTATCATGCCTGGCGCGTTGCGGACACCGATCCCGGCCAAGCGGGCCTGTGGCTGGTGGCTCTGGTTGTGATTTTTCTTTTCATCGGCCAGGCGCTGCTTCTGGGACATGCCCGCAGCACGCCGCTGCGCTATGCCGTGCTGTATGAAAGCAGCTGGCGGCTGGCGGTGGAGATATTGCTCTGCGGCCTGGTCGCGCTGTCGGTCTGGACTCTCTGCCGCTTCGGCGGCCACCTCTTCGCCGCGCAGGCGGCGTCATTGTCGCGCTGGCTTGCCATCCCCCTGACCACCACGTCCTTCGCCGCAGCCGCGCAGCTGCGCGCCGGGACTTTGCTCCATCTTCTGAAGCGAAGCGCTGTGATGTTTTTCGCCTTCCTGCTGCCGCCGCTGATCTTCTTTGCCGTCGTCACCATTCTGTTCGCCGCTTTCGGCCACTGGCAACCGTCGCTGGCGCTTTGCGGCTTGCAAGGCCTGCTGCTGCTGATCGGCATCAACGCATCGTATCGCGGCGGCGATGAATGGCGGCCCTTGTGGCGGCGTCGCGCGGAATTCCTGGCGGCGATCCTGCTGCCGCCGCTGGCGCTTCTGGGCGTGTTGGCGCTGCATATCAGGGCGGGCCATTATGGATTCACGGGGCCGCGCATCATCGCCACGGCCTTGATGTTCCTGTTCATCGCCTATGCCCTGACCTATGCGGGTGCGGCGCTAATCTCGCTGGGCGGCGGGCGCTGGATGGCGCGGATCGAGAGGATCAATCTGCCGATGGCCTTTGTGGTCATGAGTCTTTGCGCCACCTTGGCCTCGCCCTTGGGCGATCCGGTGCGCCTGGCGGTGGCCAACCAGAATTGGCGGATGCTGCATGGCCGGATTGCGCCCGAAGCATTCGACTACGCCTATCTGCGCCATTCCGGCCTCAAATTCGGGCGTGCCGTGCTGGAAGGGCCGCGATAATCGGGGGCGACAAGCTTTCGATAAGCCGCTATAGACCCCCCGTTTCTGGAACGGTCCGATGCGCGCGGCTTTGATCGATTACGGCTCCGGCAATATCGCCTCGGCGGCGAAAGCTTTGTCGCGCGCCGCCGCCGAAACCAGCGGCCACGAGATCGTCGTCACCGCCGATCCCGACATGGTGCGCAAGTCCGAACGCATCATCCTGCCGGGCGTGGGCGCTTTCGCCGATTGCATGCGCGGCCTCAGTGCCGTGCCCGGCATGATCGAGGCGCTGAATGAAAGCGTGATCCGGAGCGGCAAGCCCATTCTGGGCATCTGCGTGGGCATGCAGCTGATGGCGACGGCGGGCCGCGAATTCGGCATGCATCCCGGATTGAACTGGATCGAAGGCGAGGTGGTGCCGCTTTCCCCCGCCGATCCCGCGCTCAAGATTCCGCACATGGGCTGGAACGAAATCGATCTGATGTGGAGCCATCCCGTGTTCGCGGGACTGGATGAAGACGCCAACGCCTATTTCGTGCACAGCTTCGAAATGAAGCCGGTTACGGCCACCCATCTTCTGGCCACCACCGATTATGGCGGCGCGGTCACCGCCGCCATCGGCCGGGACAATATGGTGGGCACGCAATTTCATCCCGAGAAGAGCCAGGCGGTCGGGCTCAAGATCCTCGCCAATTTCCTGAACTGGACGCCATGATCATTTTTCCCGCCATCGATCTGAAAAACGGCCAATGCGTGCGGCTGAAGCGCGGCATCATGGAAGACGCCACCGTCTTCAATGCCGATCCAGCCGCCCAGGCGAAGAGCTTCAAGGCGCAGGGATTCGGTTGGCTGCATTGCGTCGATCTGAATGGCGCCTTTGAAGGACGCAGCGCCAATGCCGAAGCGATCCGGTCCATCCGCGCCGCTATCGATCTTCCCGTTCAATTGGGCGGCGGCATCCGCGACCGCGCCGCCGTCGAAGCCTGGTTGGATGCGGGCATCACCCGCGTGATCCTGGGCACCGCCGCGCTCACCGATCCGGTATTCGTGAAAGAGGCCGCGCGCGCCCATCCCGGCCGCATCGTGGTCGGCGCCGACGCCAAGGGCGGCAAGATCGCCACCCAGGGCTGGGCGGAAGTCAGTGAGCTAACGCCGGTCGAACTGGGCAAGCGCTTCGAGGATGCCGGGGTCGCCGCGTTGCTGTTCACCGATATCGACGGCGATGGCTTGCTGCAGGGCGTGAATGTGAAAGCCACAGCCGCTTTGGCCCGTGCCCTGACCATTCCCGTGATCGCGTCGGGCGGTGTGGGATCCTTGGCCGATATCGAAGCGCTGATGGCGGCGAAGGAGCCCAATATCGAAGGCGTGGTGGTGGGCCGGGCGCTGTATGACGGCCGGATCGATCCGGCTCAGGCGCTGGCGGTTGCTGGAAACAGTTAGAACGTTTCGACGGCCACGCTGTCCTCATGGTTCGACAGGCTCACCATGAGGAATCCCCAATTCCTCACTCTGAGCTTGTCGAAGGGTGCGGGGCGACAGCCTCTACCGCCGGCTCAGCCGCCGGGTGATCTCGTCCAGTTGCTCCAGGGTGGCATAGGAAATCCGGACATCCCCACCTTTATCCCCTTTGTGTGTAATTTGGACTTTCAAGCCTAACTGGTTGGAAATGCTGGTTTCCAGGTCGGTGATGTTGGGATCGCGCGCGGGTTTTCCACCGGGCTTGGCCTTCTTCGGCGTACGCTGTTCGGCCTGCCGTACCGTCATCTTGCCGGACAGGATATCCCAGGCGGCGGCCTCCGGATCGGGGGCGCTTAACAATGTTCGGGCGTGCCCCGCCGTGAGCTTGCCTTCCCGGATCAACGCTTTCACCGACTCCGGCAGGCGCAACAGGCGAATGGTGTTCGCGACATGGGGCCGGCTCTTGCCCACATCCTGCGCCACCTGTTCCTGGGTCCGGCCGAACTGGTCGATCAACTCCTGATAGGCCATCGCCTCTTCGATCACATTCAGGTCGGCGCGCTGGACATTTTCGATGATGGCGATTTCCAGCGCCTCGGCATCGGCCAGCTCGCGCACCACCACCGGCACGTCATGCAGCTTGGCCATCTGGGCCGCGCGCCAGCGCCGCTCGCCCGCCACGATTTCATACGAGTCCGCGCCCAAGGGCCGGACCAGGATGGGCGTGAGCACGCCCTTCTCCTTCACCGAGGCGGCGAGATCGTTGAGCGCGTCATCGGCGAAATTCTTGCGCGGCTGGAATTTGCCCGGCTTCAGAAACGCCACCGGCAAGGTGCGCGTGGCTTTCGGTGTTTCACCGCGCGTCGGCGCCGCTTCGTCGCCGATCAATGCGGACAAGCCGCGGCCAAGGCCGCGCGGCCGTTCTTCCTTGGGAGTCATGCCGCCGCCGCCCCGATCCGTTCGCGTTGAATGAGTTCGCCCGCCAGCTTGATGTAAGCCTGGCTGCCCGGACAGCGCAGGTCATAGACCAGCGCGGGCACGCCATGACTGGGCGCTTCGGAAATCCGCACGTTGCGCGGGATCATCGTGTTGTAGACTTTATCGCCCATATTCTGGCGCACATCGGCGGCGACCTGATCCGACAATTTGTTGCGCTTGTCGAACATGGTGAGCACGATGCCCTGGATCTCCAGCGATGGATTGATGTTGGCGCGCACCAGATCGATGGTCTTGAGCAACTGGCTCAATCCTTCCAGCGCGAAGAACTCGCATTGCAGCGGCACCATCACCGCATCCGCCGCCGTCATCGCATTGATGGTGAGAAGAGTGAGCGAGGGCGGGCAGTCGATCAGCACATAGGAGAATTCAGATCCTCCGTGTGCGGAGTATTCCGCCAGGGCATCCTTCAAGATGAAATTGCGCCGGGGCTTGTCGATCAATTCCAGCTCGGCGCCGGAGAGATCCACGGTCGCCGGCACGATCGACAATTTCGGAATCCGCGTCTCGACGATGGCGTCGGCCAGCTTGGCCTCTCCCATCAGCACGTCATAAGTGGTGACGGTGCGCGAGGCCCTGGGCACGCCCAGCCCGGTCGAGGCATTGCCCTGGGGGTCGATGTCGATCACCAGGGTCGGCTCGCCGATGGCGGCCAGGGCGGTGGACAGATTGATCGCGGTGGTGGTCTTACCGACGCCGCCCTTTTGATTGGCGACGACCAGCACGCGAGGCTTCTTGCGGGTTTCGGTCATGGGGCGACAGGTCCCTCAGCTCCAATATGACCCCGGATGGGTCCGTCAGGCTCGGGATCTGCCTGGCTCTTATTTTCCAACATTTATGGGCTTCCGTCAATTCGGACCCCACATTTTGACCCTTGAGGAACAGGCAAACGCTGCCCGGGCCGGCGAAATTTTGCGCATAGCCCAGGAGTTTCGGCAAGGGCGCACAGGCCCTGGCGGTAATCACATCAAAGGCTTTGGCCGGGATTTCTTCCATCCGTCTGTTCTCGATAGTGACCGGCAGATCCATGGCCTGGGCGGCAGTTGCCAAGAAGGCGCATTTCTTGGCGGTGGCATCGTGCAGGGTCACCCGCACCCGGTTCCGCAACAGTTCCGCCAGCACCAGCCCCGGGAACCCGGCGCCGGAGCCCAAATCCGCCAGGGTTTCAGCCTGATCCGGGACCAGTGGCGCCAATTGGGCGGAATCCAGGAAATGCCTTTGCCACAGATTTTCCAGGGACTTAGGCGACACCAGATTGTGCCGCTCATTCCAATCGCGGAGCAGGTCGGCATACCGGACCAGGCGGCTCAATGTTTCACGTGAAACACCGGTCGCCGCCGCGAATTCTTGGGGCCCGAAGGCGGCATCAGGCACGTTGCGGCTCTTTGCTGGTCCGGTTTTTGCCTTTGACATGGGCCAAAACCAGGGTGAGCGCCGCCGACGTCACGCCTTCGATGCGGCTGGCCTGGCCCAGGGTGGCGGGACGGATGGCTTCCAGCTTCTGGCGAACTTCATTGGAAAGCCCGATCACCGCGCGATAATCCAGATCGGGGGGCAGGCTGCGGCCTTCATCCCGGCGGAAGGAAAGAATGTCGGCGTCCTGGCGGTCCAGATATCCGGCATATTGGGCATCGATCTCCAATTGCTCGATGATTTCCGGTTCCATA
>CALMGU010000141.1 GCA_937865685.1 uncultured Alphaproteobacteria bacterium
GGGAATCGAACCCTCGTATGCAGCTTGGGAAGCTGCCGTTCTACCATTGAACTACACCCGCACTCACATGGTCTTAGCATGCCGCCGGAGTTTTCGCCCAACCTTTCGCTTGCGCTTCCGGCATTCGGCACTTGAACTACACCCGCGTCGGGGGCCGGTCTTAGCATGGAGGTTTGAGACAAAAAAGAGGATGCCGCCGCTCGTTCCGGAATTCTTGCGCGCGCTGGCCGGTTGATGCATGTCCGGAAAATAGTACTGTCCAACACCAATTTTCCCCATCGGCGTGCGCCCAACAGACGGAGACATGGTGATGACGCGATCCACAATGGGGTCCAGAGCCGCGATGCTTGGCGCGGCGGTTTTGCTATCTTTGACGGTGCCCGCGGCCGGGGCGGCCAAGAGTGATCTGGCGGCGCGGTTGAGCGCACTCGAAGCACGGGTCGCGCGATTGGACGATATCGAAGCGATCAACAAGCTTACCCGTGCTTACGGCTATTATGTCGACAAGCAGCTTTGGAACGAGGTGACGGACACGTTTTCGGATGACGCGGTGGTCGAGATCGCGGGCCGCGGTGTCTATAGAGGCCGAAAAGGCGTCGATGCCTTGTTTCGAGGCACGATGGGCGGCGGCGAGATCGGCCTGAAGCCGGGGAGCCTGTTCAACCACATGATCCTGCAGGGGATCGTCGATATCGATCCCGGCGGGAAAACCGCCAAGGCCCGTTGGCGGGCTTTCGTTCAGATCGCGCGGGCGCCAAAACTCGCTCTATGGTCCGAAGGCACCTACGAAAACCAGTATGTCAAGCAGGGCGGCATCTGGAAGATCAGCAAGATGCATTTCTTCTCGACCTATTATACGCCCTTCGATCAGGGATGGGCCAAGGCCGCCCTGCCGAATAACGGCCCCAGTACGGTCTATCCGCCCGATGCGCCGCAATCGGTGCAATATGACGTGTTCCCCGGTCACTATGTGCCGCCATTCCACTATCCCAACCCGGTCACGGGCCGGGTCTGGACCGAGGAAGACACGTTGAAATACTCGACCCAAGGCTTGGAACCGGCGCGTGCCATGCCGCCGCCGTCACCCCCTCAGCCGCAGTGAACCCCGTCCGGCAAAGCCAACAAAAAAGAGGCGGGCCGAAGCGTTTTGCGCTTCGGCCCGCTCAAGTTGGGAGGTTCACTTGGACGTTCTTTTCGGAATCAACGGCAGCACGACGTGAGAGGGATAGCGCGCGCTGTGATAGACGGTCTGATTGGCGGCCACCATTTGCGTGCCCGTCGCGGTGTCTTCGCCCGTGTTCAAATTGCGGTCGAAACGGGGAAAGTCGCTGCTGGAGATTTCGAGCCGCAATTTGTGCCCCGGCAGGATCACATAGCTGGTCGCCCACATGTCGATCGTGTAGGCCTGCACCTTGCCGGCCTCGATCGGTTGCGCCGGTTTACCGGCGCCGGCCCGATAGCGTGCCCGCACGATGCCGGACTGGATATTCTGGACATAGCCGTCGGGTTTCACATCGACCAGCTTGGCGGTCCAGTCCGTATCCTTCGCCGAGGTCGCGGCGAATAATTCCATCTTGATGGGCCCGGTGATTTCGGTGGGCTCCTTCATCGCCGGCGTGGTGTAGACCAGAATGTCCTTGCGTTCTTCCACCGCGCGCTGGTCCCAGGGGCCGCTGGGGACCACGCTGCAGCAGCTATTGCCGCCCGTGGTTGGCACCGGGTTGGCCGGATCATAGGTGAAGCGGTCTGCTTCGGCGCCTTTGGGCTTTTGCGAGGTCAAAACGCCGTCGCCGCCGGACGAATTGGCGCCACCGCCGCTCTGAATATAATAGTTGGTGTATTTGGTCCGGGCGAGCGGCCACTCTTTTTCATTGCGCCAGACATTTTCACCCATCACGAAGATGCGGACCGGGTCTTCGGTGGCGACGCCATTGTCGACGCCTTTCAGCCAATGGTCGAACCAGCGCAGATACACAGCTTTCATGTCGACCGCCGCATCGGCGCCGAAATCGATGGGATGGGGATCAGCCCCGATCCTGCCTGCGGCGATCGCGACACGCGTGCCGGCGCCATGCGCCCAAGGCCCGATCATGATGCGCTTGCCGCTGCGGGCTTCCGGGGTCGCGCCTTCCTTGCGCATATGGGCATCGTCATTGAGCGTGCCGCGCATGAAGATGTCGTACCAGCCATCGACCGAAAGGATGGGGACCGAAATCTTGTTATATTCCTTGTCGAGGCTGATGCCGTCCCAATAGGAATCGCGGGTCGGATGAGCGACCCAATCTTGGTAATGCGGCGTGCCGTGACGGCCCAGATTGTCGGCGGTGCTCACGGGCAGATGCGGGAAGATGTGGTCCCAGTCATAGCCGTCGCTGTTCTGCATCACATGACTTGCCATCTCGATGGCCCCCCAGGGCAGGTCGAAGCCATATTGCAAGGCGCCATTGGTATAGATCCAGTTTGCGTAGGTGTCCCCCGTGGTGACGGTCGGGATCATGGCCTTGAGATATTTGCTGCCCCCGACCGCCTGGGCCCATTGGGTGTAGCCCACATAGGAGCCGCCGATGGTGCCCAGATTGCCGTCGAACCAGGGCTGCTTTCCGATCCACTCGTCGGTGTCGTAGCCGTCATTGGTTTCGTTTTTGAAGGCGTAGAAGGTGCCGTCGGAATCGTAGGTGCCGCGCGCATCCTGCAGGACGACGATATAGCCTTGCTCGACCCACCATTTGACGCCGCCGGGCGGCTGGGCATTGCCGCCGGCCCGGTTATAGGGCGTGCGCACCAGGATGGCGGGGAATTTTCCCGGCGCGTCGGGGCGATAGATGTCGGTGGCAAGCGTGATGTCGTCGCGCATGGGCACCCGGACATTGGCTTCCATGATGACGCGATAGGCCGGCGTGGACGCCGAAGGAGCGATTTGCGTCCCGCCCGGCGCTGGGGGCGTATTCTGTGCCGATGCCGTTCCCGCGGCTGCGGCACACAAGATCGCTGCAAGAATATTCCGCGCTTTCATCTGCATCTCCCCAAGACGCCATCTGGCGGACGGCCGGCGCTTAATATGTCTAGACATTTATGAATATGTCTAGACATTTTCGAGAGGTGCGCAGAATTTAACATGGTGATTTTTTTGGTGCGGCGCAGCAGATATTTGGAACGCCGCGCTGGCGCCGAGACACAAAAAAAGGCGCGCGGACGATTCTCGCGCGCCCTTGATGGATACGCCGCGCGTCAGTCGCCCAGGCGCTGATAGCCCCGCATCATCATGTTGGGGATGGTCATACCGGCCCACAGATCGACCTGCACTTCCGGCAGGATGGTCTTGTGGTCGATCTTCATGCCCAGAACCGCCTGCCCGCAGACGCGGAAATCCACGCCGGCTTTTTTCATGGCTTGGATGAGCGCGATATTGGGATTGTCCACCCCATTGTTGCGCTTTTTGTATTCGTCGCTCATCAGAATGGCGGGCGTGCTTTTCTGGTGGAACACGACCACGAGTTGGCGGTGGCTGGCGGGCACATTGTATTTCGCCAGCGTGTTGATGAACTGCGCCACGCCGCGCAGACCAGGATTGACCTTGTCCGGGCTGTCCGGGCCATTGGCGAGGTCGAAGACGAATTTATAGGTCAGGTTGGGATCGGGATATTCATGCGCGCCCGGCTGATCCTTCGCGGGATCCACGCCCGGGATCGGCAATTCCTGCGCCATCGCGCCCGCGGATATCCCCACCAATCCGGCCATCAGAATGGCGCACGCCAATAATTTTCTCATGCCTTGCGTTCCCCTCGATTGAATTGAATGCCGCTGCAATCGGCCCAGAACCTTTTGCAGCATACGCGCTTCTTCCCATGCACGAAAGCTGAAGCCCGGGATCGGCGCATCCGCGCGGCGCAAAGAAAAACGGCCCGGACGGATGTCCGGGCCGTTGTCAGTGCCATGCGGCCCCGAAGAGCCGCCTGATATCAGGCAGAGATCTTCTTCGTCGCCGCCGCAATGCTGTCGAGAGCAGCCTTGAGCGTCTTGCGCGACGTGGCGATGTTCATGCGCATATGGTTGGCGCCGCCCAGACCGTAGGACGTGCCGGCATTGAGCTGGACGAAGGCGTTCTTCGCCAGCCAGTGCTGGACCATGTCTTCCGGGGTCTGCATGCGAACTTCACCCATCGACTGACGGCCGGAATAGTCCGTGCCCATCTTCGATGCCGCGTCCTTCGCCGCCTGGTTGGCGTCGTCGGCCATCTTCTTGGCGCCGATCTTGTCAGCGATCGCGGTGACGTCGATCCACTGCAGATAGGTGCCTTCCGGAGCATTGCCGACCTTGATCATCGGAATGTTCTTCTTGATGTAGGCGTTGGCGAAATCATGATTGTCGCTGATGTAGGACACGCAATCATTCAGCCAGCCTTCGCCACCCGCATAGGCCGCTTCCGCCGCGTACATGCCCAGCGTGTTGAGGTCGGCATGGTTGTGGAACACGGTCGCCTTATAGACTTCCGGGTTGGTCGTGAAGAACCAGGCCGCCTTCATGCCGGCCAGCGAGAAGGACTTGGAGACCGACTTGTAGGTGATCGAGTTGTCCACCACGGCCTTGTTGTCCAGGGTCGCAAACGGAATGTATTTCTGGCCCTTGCTGATGAAGTCGCAATGGATTTCGTCCGCCAGCACGAGCACATTGTGCTTGAGGCAGATTTCGCCATAGCGGGTCAGTTCTTCCTTGGTCCAGGCCCGGCCGACCGGATTCTGCGGATTGCAGAGGATCGAGACTTTGGTGTCGGGCTGCGAAGCCTTGGCTTCGAAGTCGTTCCAATCGATTTCCCAACGGCCATTGACCATCTTCATCAGGCTTTCATTCGCAACCGTCTTGGTGGCGCGAATGTCGCCATAGAAGCCGTTATAGATCGGCGTCGCGAGCAGCACTTTGCTGCCGGCGGGGCTGTAAGCGGCCATGGTGGCGAGAATGCCGGCATGCACGCCCGTGGTGATGCCCATATTGCCTTCGTTCATGGCGGTGATGCCATAACGCTTATGGTTCCAGTCCACGATGCTCTTGAGCCACGCCTTGCGGCCGGGTTGGCCCATATCGATATAGCCCCAGTTGTCATACTGGACGGCCTTGCGCAGCGCCGCGGTGATGGCGGGCGCGGACTTGAAGTCCATGTCCGCGATGCCCATGCCGGCAACGACATGATCGATCTTCTCGTTGCGAAGCGCACCATCCCACTTCACGCTGTCGTGACCGACGCGATTGGCGATGTTGTCGAAGTCGTTTTTCGCTCCTGCGGCGGAGGCGGGCGTGCTCGTGGCGAGCGAGGCCGCCAACGGGCCCAGCGCCAGAACGCTGCTGCCGACACCGGCGTTTCTCAGAAATGACCTGCGATTGAACCCTGATTTCATAGCCTGTTCCAAAAGATACCTCCCCGTTTTTTGCTGCGCACATGAGAGGACGGATAGGCATCCGTTGCCGTTTCCGCCACATCCCCAAATGGCCGATGAATTATCACTATAGCTTCGTTCATACCGTCACGGAAGGCGGCGGAGTGCTTTTTGCACTGCAAAAGGCATGGACAATCGGGCTTGGATAAAAGTTGGAAAATTGGATTTATCTTCTGGTTTCCCGGCATTCGAATTTGTCGCGATTTGTCATGTTGCATCGCACACGTTCCATGCCTGTTCGTCTGCGCGAATGTTTGCGCCGGAATGGGCCACTGGATGCCCCGAAATCCTTAGCGAAACGGCTCTGACGCAATTTCCTTTCTCAAGATGCAAACAAGGGAGGGCCGGGAAAATTGTGCGCCGCGATGCACGCGGGTGTTTTCCGCCCACCGCCGAAGTTTCCCGGCGCGATGACTTTGATCGCGTGCATCGATGATCGGCTTTATTCGAATTCCGATCTTTCGTTTTCGGGGCGACATGGTTTGTGACCGCGTTTGGATCACGCCGCTGCCGGGCGATTCTCGCCGCCGACGCGACGGTTGCCCCGCATTGCAGGTTGTGCGTCCGGCCCGCTACCCTGCTTTGAAATCTTCCGGGGGAAATTCATGGTCCTGCGCGCATCCTTCTTTGCCGCCGTTCTTTTGGCGGTGGCGGCCATGCCGGCCGCCGCACAATCCACCGAGCAAATGAAAACCTTCACATCCTCAGCCGAGGTGCAGCAGTTGATCGCCAAGGCCAAAGCCGATCGCAAGGGCGACGCGCCAACCACGGTCGAGCCGATCCTGTCGTTGGCCAATTATCACGCCAATCTGGAATATCGTCCGATTCCGGGACCCGCGGCGATCCACGACACCGAGAATGAGTTGATGGTGGTGATCGAAGGCGCAGGCACCATCACCATGGGCGGGCAGATGATCGACCCCAAACCCGCTAATCCGTCGGCAATGGGAATCCGGGGCGGCAAGGATATTGCCGTGGCGAAAGGCGATTTCATCATGGTGCCGCACGGCACGCCGCACCAGATCACCGCCGTCAAGGGCGCGGCGCTGGTGTTGATGACACTGCACATGCCGCAATAGCGCGACGGTTTTGGCGCCGCCTTTCATCCTTTTCGGCCCCGCGCATCTGAGCGCGCTGGCTTTGAGCGTGGCGGTTCCGCTGCTGCTGGCTTTGTGGGTGCGCGGAAACCCGTCCCGCGATCTTGGCGTGCGAATGTGCCTTGCCATGCTGCTGATTGCCGGCTGGCTGGGCTGGTATGCGATGCTCTGGCAACGGGGCTGGCTGGCGGCGGGAAATGCCTTGCCGCTGAATTTGTGCGATTGGGCGCAAGGCGCGCTGATCGCCGCGCTTCTCACCCGCAGCCAGCGCGCCTACGAGCTGGGATATTTCTGGGGCCTGGGCGGTACCCTGCAGGCCGTGACGACACCGGATCTGCCCAGCGGGTTTCCGGATCCGCAGTTCCTGCTCTTCATGCTCGATCATGCGGGGCTGATCGCGGCACTTTTGTACATGACATGGGCAAGCCGCATGCGGCCGCTGGCGTCATCCCTGCCGCGAGTGATTTTGGCGACGCTGATATATGTCGCCGCTGCGGGCGCCGCCGATTATGCGCTGGGCACCAATTACGGTTTCCTGCGCGGCAAGGGCGATCATGTCAGCCTGCTGACCTTCCTGGCGCCATGGCCCTGGTATATCGGCGAGTTGGTGGTGATCGGCCTTCTGTCGATCGCGGTTTATTACGCCCCGTTCTGGCTGCTGGACCGGTTCAAAAGGCCGAAAACATCGACATCGTGACGGATCCCGTCCCGCCGCACATATCCGCTGAGCCGTCCCTCCGGCATGAAGCCCAGCAACCCCAGCAGTTTCTTGGCGGGCATGTTGGCGGCATGAACCTTTGCTTCCAGGCGCTCCAGTTTGAGCTGATGAAACGCGTGCTGGATGAGCGCCCCCATGGCTTCGCGGCCATAGCCCCGACCCCATTGATCGCGGCGGAACAGAAAACCGATTTCGCCTCGCCTATGGTTGAAATCCAGTGCGCTGAGATCGACGCTGCCGATCGCATCATCGCTCCGCCATACGGTCCAATAGAGAAAATGGCCATCCTCCATCGCCGAAAGCTGGCTGGCGACGATCTCCGCGGCGGTGGCGGTGCGGGCGATGGCCGGGCGATCCCAGAATTTCATCGCTTCGGCATCGCCCAGGATGGCGAACAGGGCGGGCGCATCCGCCGCGCGCAGCGGCCGCAGATTGAGCCGTTCGGTTTTTAGAATCATGCAGCCGTTCCGGGAAAACTGTGCGGCGGTTTCCGCTACGAGCCAAAAACATGAGGCGGCCGGCTGCTTTCGCGCCGTAGCCGCCTCACACTGCCCCCTTCAAAACGGACCCTTGGTTCCAATCCCCAAATTAACGGAACCAAACACTCGCGGGGTTTCCCCAAACCGTCCATCCGCGAGTGGCGGTACTGTGCCGTAGGAATGCCAAGACGCAACAGGTAAGCGGGGCTGACCTGTGCTTTTGGCAATGCTCTGTGGATTTTTAGCAACAAAATCCGCACAGCGATCCCCGCGCGCGGCAATAATCAGGGTGCCCTGAAATGTTTGGACAGTTTCAGATCCTGGCCTTGATAGTTCGAGCCCAGTCCCGCGCCATAGGCTTCCGGCGGTGGATCGGTGAGTCGCTCGAACACCAGCCGCCCGATGGTCTGCCCATGCTCTAAAATAAAGGGCACCTCGCGCGAGCGCACTTCCAGGACCGCGCGCGCGGAGGGCGCCCGGCCGGACGAAAAGCCGAAGCCCGGATCGAAGAAACCCGCATAATGCACGCGGAATTCGCCCACCAAGGGATCGAACGGAACCATCTCGGCGGCGTGATCAAGTGGAATTGCGACGCGTTCGCGGCTGGCGAGGATGTAAAATTCATCGGGGTCCAGCACCAGATGACCGGCTGTGTTGGCTTCGATGGAATCCCAGAATTGGTAAGGATCGAGCACACCCGGCCGGTCGACATCGATCAGACCGGTATGGCGCTTGGCGCGCCAGCCGATGCGGCGGCTTCCTCCGGAAGCAAGTCCCTTCAGGTCGATGGAAAGGCCGAGGCCGTTCTCGATATCCGGATCGCAATCGACCAGGGGTGCGTCGGCGTGAAGGCGGCGCAGCTGCGTGTCGCTGAATTGCGGCGAACCATGGCGGATACGCAGCTGGTTGAGCCGCGAGCCTTTGCGCACCAAGGCGGGGAAGGTCTGGGGACTGATCTCGGCATAGAGCGGGCCGCGATAGCCGGGCTCGACGCGATCGAAAGCCTGGGCCCGGTCGGTGATCAGGCGGGTGAAGACGTCAATCCGGCCGGTGGAGCTTTTGGGATTGGCGACCCCGGAAATGCGGGCGGAGAAATCGGCCCGCTCCAGCAGCGGCACGATATAGACGCAGCCGGTTTCCAGAACGGCGCCCTGGGTCAAATCGACTTCATGCATGAAAACGCTGGCTAGTTTTTCTTCCACCGTGGCGTTCGGTCCGGGCAGGAAACTGGCCCGCACCCGGTAGGCGACGGGGCCGAGCCGCAGATCGATGCTGGCGGGCTGGATCTGCGCGTCGGTGAAATCCTCGGCCGCGGCGACTTCCCGTCCCGATGTGATCAGGCGCTTCAGGACATGACTGGGCAGGATGCCGGTGGAATACCGGCCATAGCCGTCCAGGTCTTCGGGGCGCAGTTCGCTCATGGACCGGTTATAGGAGGTCGAGGCGCCGGAATCAGCCCAGGAACCGGCGGATATCCCCAATCGCTTCGGCCAGGCCGCAACGCTTGACCGGCGCGGCTTCGGGAAACGCCGCCAGCAGCCGAGAGGGCGTGGCGCCTTCCAGGATCACAAAACAGCCCTTGTCCTCCGGCCCCCGGATCAGGCGCCCGAACGCCTGTTTCAGGCGGAAGCGGGTGATCAGGTCGTCATAGGAGCGGCCGAACCGGGCCCGGCGTGCCTTGTGCAGAATGGTGGGCTTGGGCCAGGGCACCTTGTCGAACACCGCCAGCCGGAGGGAACGCCCCG
The DNA here is from genome assembly GCA_937865685.1 of uncultured Alphaproteobacteria bacterium. Classification (GTDB taxonomy): domain Bacteria; phylum Pseudomonadota; class Alphaproteobacteria; order Micropepsales; family Micropepsaceae; genus Rhizomicrobium. Next base: position 9,469 of record CALMGU010000141.1, read on the forward strand.
GCACATCCACGCCGTCCCGAAGCGCATCGGTGCCGAGCAGGCAGGCATTTTCCTCGGCGCGGAACAGGTCCACCAGGGCGCCCGTATCCAGCCGGTCGATATGCTGGGCGTATAATGGAATGCCGGCATCGGCGAGCGGCTGGGCGATGCGGGCTTCGGTTTCCTTCAAGGCGCGCACGGCCGTGAAGAGCCCCAGTGCGCCGCCGCCCGATGCCAGAAACAATTCCCGCATCGCCGCGGCCAAAGCATCGGCATCGCGCCTTGGAACATCCTTGATGATGAAAATGCGCGCTTGTTCGTCATAGCGGAATGGCGATCCGAACGACGCGCGGCGGGGCGGCTGCGGCAGGTGCAAGGCACCCGTGCGCACCTCGGCGCTCTGCCAGTCGAGCCCTTCGCTTCCGGCATCGCGCAAGGTGGCCGATGTGATCAGCGCGCCGTGGGCAGGCTCCAATATCTCCGCCGCCAAAGGCACGGTCGGATCGATCCAATGACGCTCGAATCCTACATCGGCGTCGCGGCCGTCTTCGCGACTGATCTCGAACCAGTCGGTGAAATCGTCGCTGATCTCGCCCGTCTCCAGGCTTTCCAGCATGCGGATCCAGGCCGGCAAGATCAGCTTGGCGCGCCGGTCCAGCCCTCGCGCCGCCGCGTCCAGCCGGGCCTTGGTGTAAGGTTCCAAGGTTGCGCTTTTGTCGTCCATCGCCTGTCGCAGCAATTTGGACAGCCGTGTGAGCGGATCGGCGATGCGTTTGAGGGCGCGCGACAATTCCGTGACGGCGCGCAGCGTCTCCTCGTCCATGGGATGCGCCTCGGCTTCCAAGGTGTAGAAGCTGTCGCGGTCGTCGCTGCGGGCGCGGACATGGCGATAGATTTCGGCCAAAAGAAGTTCGCCCGGGCCGCGAGCCGCAGCCCCCGTCACCCGCGCCATCCAGCCTTCGCCCGCCAACGCGCCCGCGGCCTGCACCGCGTCTTCCAACGCGTGCTGCGCGCCTTCATCGTCGGCGATCAGGTCCTTCAGCCGTTCTTGCAGACCGCGCATGCGGGTGCGGGCCCGTCCTTCGGGACCGCGAATCCAGCGCCGCAGCTCGGCCATTTCGCGGCCAGACAGAAGCGCCGCGAAACCGGAATCCGCCGCGTCGAACAGATGATGGCCTTCGTCGAAGACATAGCGCAGGCGCCGTTCCGGCGGTGTGTCAGTCGTCTGATCGGTCGCCAGCCAGTCGCTCGCTGCTTGCGCAATCACCAGAGCGTGATTGGCGATAACGATGGGGGCGTGACGGGCGCGGCGGATGGCCCGCTCGATGAAGCAGATGCGGTAATGCGGGCAGGCGGCATAAATACATTCGCCGCGCCGGTCGGTGACTTCGCTCAAGGGCAAGGACGCGGCCAGGAAGGCGGGAAAGCCCGCGCCGGAAATATCGCCGTCGGTGCCCGATCCGATCCAGCGCGCGATCAGGCCCAGCGCCACGCTGCGCTGTCCGGGCGCCAAGGCGGTCCGCTTCGCCGCTTCTTCGAAATTCAAAAGGCAGAGATAATTTTCTCGCCCCTTGCGCACCACCGCTTTTTCCGCCCGCTCGACGGGATCGGGATAAAGATGGGCGATCTCCTGCACGATCTGGCGCTGGAGATTGCGGGTATAAGTCGAGATCCAAAGGCCGGGACCGTTCTTTTCCGCCCAGACGCTGGCGGGCGCCAGATATCCCAGCGTCTTGCCGGTACCGGTGCCCGCTTCCACCAGCGCGATGCGCGGCGCGCCGGAATCCTCGCGCGGACCGAAGGCGTAAGTCGCGGCGTCGCTATAGGCACCTTGTTCCGGACGCGGCGTTCCCACCAATGAAAGAAGACGCGCGCGCGCTTCATCGGCAGCGACCGGCTGTGATCCGGGATTTCCCGCAGGCGCTTCATCTTCCCATTGCGGCAGCCCGCGCCAGGCTTCCATGCCGGCGATGGGCGAGCCATGCGGCGTGTCCTGTCCGAAGGCCTTTTGCAGCAGCGGCCCCCAGCGCCAGCCGCCGCGCGTCAAGGTCGCCGCCAGCGGCGAAAGCGCGGCGCGTGTTTCCGCCGGCAGATCGCGCGCTTCGTCCAGAAGGCAGCGCGCGACATCGAACAGCGCGGCCGCGGATTGTTCCGGCGTTTGCGGCACACCCAAGGACAGGGCCCGTGCCAATCCCAGTGCGCTGGGCACGAAGGGGCGGCCGGGCTTGAGAAACGCGAATAATTCCAGAACGTCGTAAAGCGGCTTCTGCGCCTGAACCTTCAATCGTCCGGCGGCGAAGGCGGCATGTGCCACCAGGACATTGCCCGACTGGAAGATTGTCCGCGCCTCATCCCGCCCGGCGCGCCGGCATTCTCCCGAGCCGTCACAGATTGCCGCGCCCGGCGGCGCAGGCACCAGGGCGATGAGGTCCGAAAGCGAGTCGGGCGCGGGAAGCATTCCGCATCATAGCGATCACCGGAGCATCAGCCAGGAAAAGTGGGAACCACTTTTTCGTCCGGCTTTGCGACCAATGGAGCGTCGGCCAGGAAAAGTGCAAGGCACTTTTCCGTCCGGCTGTGCGACCAAAATGAATCAGCGCAGGTCGGGATAAAGACTGGAGAGCGCCTCGCGGGCTCTCAAATGCTCGCCCACCACCATCTGGGCGGCGTTGCGCAGGGCATGAGGATCTTCGCCTTCGCGGTTGGCCTTGGCGAAATGGCGCGCCGCCTGGGTCATGGCCGTCAGGCCCAACCCGCCAGCGGCGCCAACGATATCCTGCGCCAGCCGTGCCGCTTCGTCCCATTTTTCTTCGGCGCAAGCGCTCGCCAACGCGTTGGTGAGCTGCTCGGCAGTCGCCTCATAGCATTGCAGGATTTCGATCAGTGTCTTGACGCCGACCGATTTCTCCAAACTCGAGAAGATCACCGCATCGATCGCCGCGGGAAGCGCGCTGTTTTCGTCGGTGCGCTCATGAGGCACGCAAACCGAGTCCAGTGCATTGAACAGCGCATGCCCGGTAACCGGCCAGCGGAGCACACAATCGGCGGCGCCGGGGGTGCGGTCGCCGCGCATCAGGACGGCCACGATCGGCGCCTTGACGCCGGGGGCCGCACTGAACAGATCGGCTTCGTCCGGACCGGCGAGCAAGGCATCGAAATGCTCTCTGGATGCCTTGGCCACTGCATCTGCGGGATTGGCCGCGGTCACGATCCGATTGCCGAACGGCTCCAGCATGCTGCCAAGCGATGCCGCGATATTGGGCGCGGCGACCGAAATCAGCAGCGACAATCCCTGCGGTGCGACCCCGGTATTTTCCGCGAGCGAACCGGGTGCCGCCATGCCGGCATGGCCGGACACCGGCAAGGTGAACCAGAACAGCGCGCCGTCGCCCGGCGACGACTCGAACCCGATTTGCCCGCCCGCCTGCTCGACGATCCGCTTGGTGACGGCCAGGCCCAGTCCGGCGCCCTGCTCCTTGCGCGCATAGGAATTGTCGCCCGGTGAAAACGGCTTGAACAGGCGCTGGGCCGCTTCCTGCGAGACACCCGGACCGGTATCGGCGATCGCGAAGCGCACTTGGGGCGGCGTGTCGGCTGTACCGGTCTCCAGCTCGACCCTGATGTCCACCCGTCCCCGTTCGGTGAATTTGAGGGCATTGTCCACCAGCTTGAGCAAGGCCTGGCGCACCCGCCGCGGGTCGGCCGCGACGCGCGGCAAGCTCGCGCCCGTGGTGAGCGTCAGTCTCAGCCGCTTCTCCCAGGCGCGGGGCTGCAGCAGCCGCGTCACGGCACGGGCGGTCTGGACCGGATCGCAATCTTCATCTTCCAGCGCATCGTCGTCGTCGCGGGTGAGCGCGATCACGTCATCGAGCAGGGTCTGCAGGCCGCGTCCCGCTTCCAGCATCACCTTGACGTGATCCGCCTGCTGTTTGGGCAGGTCGGCCCGCTCCAGGAGTTGCGCCATTCCCAGAAGCGCATTCATCGGCGTGCGCAATTCGTGGGAGATATTGGCGATGAAAGCGGACTTCGCCATGGTCGAAGCCCTGGCGCTGTCGCGCGCCAGGATCGCCTCGGCCTTTTCATTCTGCAGATTGACGATCAGATCGGCGTTCTCATTGCGCAGTGACAAGCTTTCGTCGATCAGCCGGCCCATCCCGCCGCTATAGCTCATCAGGGCGGCGGCGAAGAACGCCATCAGCACGGCCGTCAGGGTGGGAAACAAGCCGCCCTGCATGGCCAGCATCGCCACCATCGGGCCGAGCGCGAACAGGGAATGCGCGACATAGGCGGGACGATAGGCGGAACGGGCAATGAATTCGGTCGCGGTCATGCCCAGATAGGCGAGGGCGAGATAGGCCTGGGCCGGAAAAGAGCCCCAGACGAACCAGAACACCGAACCCAGGCCCCAGGTTGTGCCCGCGATGGCGGAAACGAACGTATAGCGCCGGGCCCAGAAATGCGGGTCGCTGCCTGAGGCGCGGTTGCGGTAGGCGGTGGTCAATTGTTCGGCGGCGATCACCACCGCCATCAGCAGCAGCAGCGGCGTGACGGACAGAAAGCCCAGCCGGTTGCCAGCCAGGAGCGTGGCGGGGACGCACAAAGCCGCAAAGGGAAGCGAAAGATAATGCCGCCCCATCGTGTAAAGCACATCGATGCGGCCGGCGAAGACTTGCCGGGTCTCATCGCGCTCTGACAAGATTTTGGCAGTCATTGACGCTATCCCCTGCCAAAGCCTAGCTTCGCGCCCTTTCGAAACGCTTAATATCAGCCCTAATAGAAAGTGAATTCTGCTGTGAAAAACGTTCGGGATCAGGCACTTGCAGCCAAAGCCTGGCCCTTTGAGGAGGCCCGCAAGCTTTTAAGCCGGATCGACCGCCAAAAGGCCGCTGGAAAATCCGTGAACCGGGTGCTGTTCGAGACCGGCTATGGCCCTTCGGGCCTGCCGCATATCGGCACCTTCGGCGAAGTGGCCCGCACCAGCTGGGTGCGCCAGGCGTTCGAGGCGATGTCGGATATTCCCGCCCATCTGATCGCCTTTTCGGACGATATGGATGGCTTGCGCAAAGTGCCCGACAATCTTCCCAATCCTGAGATGATCGGCGCCAATCTGGGCAGGCCATTGACCGCCATTCCCGATCCCTTCGGCACCCATGCCAGTTTCGGCGATCACATGAACGCGCGTCTGCGCGCCTTTCTGGACCATTTCGGTTTCCGCTACGAATTCATGAGTTCGACCGCGACCTACAAGTCGGGCGCCTTCGATGCGGCGTTGCTGCGCATTCTGGCGCGCTATGACGAGGTGATGGACGTGATGCTGCCCACTCTGGGCGAGGAGCGTCAGCAGACCTATTCGCCGTTCCTTCCCGTCAGCCCCCGGTCGGGCAAGGTGCTGTTGGCCAAAGTGGTGGACCGCGATATCGCCAAAGGCACCATCACCTATGTCGAGGAAGACGGATCGCTGGAAACCGTTCCGGTGACGGGCGGCCATTGCAAGCTGCAATGGAAGCCCGATTTCGGCATGCGTTGGGCGGCGCTGGGCGTGGATTACGAAATGTACGGCAAGGACCATCTGGCCCAGACGCCGCTCTATGACGCGATCTGCAAAATCGCGGACGGCACGCCGCCCGAACATTTCGTCTATGAGCTTTTTCTGGACGACAAGGGACAGAAGATTTCCAAATCCAAGGGCAACGGCATCACCATCGAGGAATGGTTGTCCTATGGGCCGGCCGAAAGCCTGGCGCTCTTCATGTTCCAGAAGCCGCGTGCCGCCAAGCGGCTGCATTTCGACGTCATTCCCAAGGCGGTCGATGAGTATATCGCGCTCCTGGACGCCTATCATGCCAATGCGGATGTGGCCCAGAAGCTGGAAAACCCTGTCTGGTTCATCCATGGCGGCGATGTGCCGGAAGAGAAATATCCGGTCAGCTTCGCGCTTCTGCTCAATCTGGTGAGTGCATCGGGCGCGCATAATCGCGAGGTGCTGTGGGGCTTCATCCGCGCCTATGCGCCGGATGCGTCGCCGGAGAAGAATCCGGGCCTGGAACGGCTGGTGGGTTATGCGCTGCGCTATTACGAGGATTTCGTGAAGCCGGCCAAGCAATATCGGGCGCCGGATGCGAAGGAGCGCGCGGCACTGGAAGACCTCGCGGCGCGGCTGGAGGGTTTGGGCGACGAGCGCGACGGCACCCTGGTGCAGAATGTGGTGTACGAAGTCGGCAAGACGCACGGCTTTGAACCGCTTCGGGCCTGGTTCGCGGCACTCTACGAAGTGCTGTTCGGCCAGACCGCAGGACCGCGCTTCGGTTCCTTTGCCGCTTTGTTCGGCTGTGCCGAGACCGCAGCCTTGATCCGCCGCGCCCTGGACGGTGAATTTCCGACATGAAGGCGGCGCTGCTTGCACTGGTGCTGGCGGCGTCTCCGGCGGAAAGCACTTCGCTGTTCGCGCTCTATGCGCAAGGCCAATATGACGAGGCGATGCGCCAAGGTGCCGCCACTGGCACCGCGATGGGCTTTGCCATTGCCGCGCGTGCCGCGATGGCCGATGCGATGATGCGCCCGGCGCCCTGCCTGGAATGCTTGAAGCGCGCGGAAGCCTATGCCCGCCGCGCAGTGGCCGCGGACAGAGACGCGGCCGACGGCCATGTCTGGCTGGCCGCCGCCCTGGGCTATGAAGCGCGCATCGTGGGTCTGGTGCGGGCGCGGCTCGACAATGATCCCGCCCAGGCCAAGGCCAATCTCGATGACGCGCTGAAAGTACAGCCCGACAATGCCTATGCCCTGGCGGCGCTGGGCGGATGGAATGTGGAGATCGTGCGGGCCGGAGGAAAATTCCTGGCGAACAGGCTTTATGGCGCCAGCATAGAGCAGGGGATGACGCTTTTCGATCGCGCGGTGCGGGCCCAGCCGCGCAATGTGGCGGTGCGCTACCAGATCGCGCTGTCGCTGGCGGGGCTCGATGCGGAAACCCATCGCGGCCGCATCGACAGCGAACTGGAAGCCGCCATCCGCGCAACACCGGAAACGGCTTACGAGAAGTTCGTCCAGGGCCGCGCCGCCGAACTGCTCGCGCTTTTAAAGCGCAACGATCGTGATGCGTTTGAGAGCAAACTCAGGTCTTTCCAAGGCTATCCATAATATTTCCCCCTCCGCCCTTCGCAGCTTACTTTTGCGCGCCGGCTGACGCCGCCATGCAATAAGCGCTTGTGCGCCTTGGCACCGGCTTTCTTCCCCCGTGCGGCGAAGCCGCTGACGGGGAAGATGGCCGCTAGCGGGCTTGCCCGCGTGGCGGACAGATGGGGGCAAAGAAACTACTGACTCACCCACACAATCCGATGGATGAAGGCGATGTCCGCCATCGGGAAGCTCCGGTCCGGATAGGCCGGATTGAAGCTGCGCAGCTCGATATGCTGTGCGGTGAGGCGGCTCAATTGCTTGGCCATCACTTCGCCCGCGCGGGTCTTGGCGACGACACGGTCTCCGCGCCTGAGATTTCCCGACGGCGAGATCAAGATGCGGTCGCCGTCGCGATAGACCGGCAGCATCGAATCGCCGGCGATCTCCAAGGCATAGGCGTGATCGTCGGCGAAGTCGGGAAAGGCGATCTCCTCCCAGCCGCTG
>CALMGU010000142.1 GCA_937865685.1 uncultured Alphaproteobacteria bacterium
CGAGCAGGCCGTGGCCCTCTCCAAGGCGGTTGGCTATTTCTCCGCCGGCACGGTGGAATTCATCGTCGACAAGGACCGCAATTTCTATTTCCTCGAGATGAACACCCGCCTGCAGGTGGAGCATCCGGTGACTGAGCTCATCACCGGCATTGACCTTGTGGAGCAGATGATCCGCGTGGCGGCGGGCGAGGCGCTGGCCCTCAAGCAATCGGACGTGAAGATCCATGGCTGGGCCGTGGAGTCGCGCCTCTATGCGGAAGACCCTTATCGCAATTTCCTGCCCTCCATCGGCCGCCTGAGCCGTTACCGGCCACCGCCGGAAGGCAGCCAGGCGGGAGGTGCGGTGCTGCGCAATGACACCGGCGTCTATGAGGGTGGCGAAATCTCCATGTTCTATGATCCGATGATCGCCAAGCTCTGTGCCTGGGGGGCGGACCGGCTGACAGCCATTGATGCCATGGGCCAGGCGCTGGATGATTTCGAGGTGGAGGGCATCGGCCACAATCTGCCTTTCCTTTCAGCCGTCATGGCGGATGAGCGGTTCCGCAGCGGGCGCATCACCACGGCCTTCATTGCCGAGGAATTTCCGGACGGCTTCAAGGGCGTCACGCCGGGCCATGATGATGTGGAAGATTTTGCCGCCGCCGCGGCCTTTGTTCATCTGTGCCGCGAAGAGCGCGCCGCGCAGATCAGCGGCACAATGGAAAACCACCGCCGCGAATTTGGCGGGGAATGGGTGGCCACTGTCGGCAAGGCCGTTGTGCCGCTCCATGCCTCGTGGGAGGGCGGCCATCTGCACCTCACCATCAATGGTTCGAAACCGCAGCCGGTGAGCGGTGATTGGCGGCCGGGCATGGCGCTGGGCCAATTCGTGATCGGCAGTCGCAAACGCTCGATCAAGGTGGAGGCCCGCGTTGGCGGCTACAGGTTGCGCCATGGCGGCATGGATGTGATGGTGAAGGTGCAGTCGCGCCGGGTGGCCGCACTCTCGGCGCTGATGCCGGAGAAAAAGCGCAAGGACACATCCAAGCTGCTGCTCTGCCCCATGCCGGGGCTGGTGCGGGCGATATCTGTTGCCACAGGCGACACGGTGGAAGCGGGGCAGGCCATTGCGGTGGTCGAGGCGCTGCAGGTGCGCTATCCCCATCGCGATACCATGATTGTCGCCGACGGCGCGCGGCATGGCTCGAACGCCAAAGTGTCCAACCTGATCAACATGCTGCCATCGGCGCGGCACGGCATCTTGGTGCTGTCGGACAGCGACATCAGCGTGACGCCCCGCTGGCTGCGTCATGTCACCGATGCCCTGGCCCAGCCGGGCGTGGGGCTCGTGACATGCCTTTACACGGGCGAAGTGGTGCGGGGGCAAACCGGCATCTGGTCGACCTTGGCGGCGATGGGCACCTCCTACGACTTTCTGCCCAATGTGATGCTGGGCGCGAGCCTGGGATTGGCCGAGCCTTGCATGGGCTCCACCATCGCCCTCAGCCGCGCCACGTTGGATGAGATCGGCGGCTTCATGGCATTCGCCGATTATCTGGCCGACGATTACGAAATCGGCCGCGCCGTCCGCGCCAAGGGGCATGTTCTGGCCATTCCCGCCATGGGCGTGGGCCACACCGCGACCGAATCGAGCGCCCAGGAGCTGTTCCAGCATGAGTTGCGCTGGACGCGCACCATTCGCACCGTCAATCCCCTGGGTCATCTTGGTACGATCATCACTTTCGGGTTCCCGATCGCGCTGATTTCCGCGGTCCTGCTGCATTTTTCCTGGTTCAGCATCGCCGTAGTGTGTATCACCCTGGCGGCGCGGCTGTTTCTCAAGCGGCGCATTGATGGTATTTTTGGCACGTATGCTGGTTCGTCCTGGCTTTTGCCGGCGCGTGACCTTTTAAGTTTTGCCGTGTTCATGACGTCGCTGTTCGGCGAGACGGTCCATTGGCGGGGAACCCGCTTTTCGGTCGAGCCCAGCGGCGCCTTGTCCCAATTCTGAAGGTAGTCATTCCCATGCCCATGAAGTCGCTTTTCCTCCAGGCTCCGTCTTTCGACGGCTATGATGGCGGCGCCGGCGCGCGCTATCAGATGAAGCGGGAGGTGAAATCCTTCTGGTTTCCCACTTGGCTGGCCCAGGCGGCGGCGATGGTGCCGGGCTCGCGCCTGATCGACGCGCCGCCGCACAATCTGTCCTTCAAGGACATCGAGGAAGACGTGAAGGCGCACGAATTGATCGTGATCCATACTTCCACGCCCAGCTTCAAATCCGACTGCAAGACCGCGCGCCTGGTGCGCGCCATCAATCCCACCGCCAAGATCGGATTCATCGGCGCCAAGGTGGCGGTCGAGCCGGTCGAAAGCATGCAAGCCTGCCCCGAACTCGATTTCGTGGCGCGCAATGAATACGACTTTACCATCAAGGAGCTGGCGGAAGGCGCGGACTGGTCCACCATCAAGGGCCTGACTTACCGCGACGCCAATCGCCAGATCGTCTCCAATCCGGAGCGCGAAATCCTGGTCGACATGGACAAGCTCCCGTCCGTGCTGCCGCTCTATAAGCAGCTCGACGTGAAGAAATATTTCGGCGGCTATCTGCTGCACCCCTATATGAGCTGGTACACCGGCCGCGGCTGCAAGTCGCGCTGCACCTTCTGCCTCTGGCCTCAGACCATCGGCGGCCACAAATACCGCTTCATGTCGATCGAGCGCGTGGTCCGCGATGTTCAGTATGTGAAGGACAATTTCCCGGAAGTGCGCGAAATCTTCTTCGACGACGACACCTTGACCGACAATCACGACCGGGTCGAAGAACTGGCCCGCGCGCTGGGACCATTGGGCATCACCTGGTCCTGCAATGCCAAAGCCAATGTGCCGCGCAAGACCCTGGAAGTGATGAAGGCCAACGGCCTCAGGCTTCTTCTGGTCGGATACGAATCCGGCAATCAGCAGATCCTGCACAATATCAAGAAGGGCCTTCTGGTCGATGTCGCCAAGCGCTTCTCCAGGGATTGCCACGAGCTGGGCATCGTCGTGCACGGCACCTTCATTCTGGGCCTGCCGGGCGAGACCCGCGAGACCATCCAGGAAACCCTGGCCTTCGCCAAGGAAGTCAATCCGCGCACGCTTCAAGTGTCGCTGGCCGCGCCTTATCCGGGCACCTTCCTCTACAAGCAGGCCAAGGAGAATGGCTGGTTCGCGTCGGACGTGGATCTTCTGACCGATGACGGCACCCAGATCGCGCCGCTGAATTATCCGCATCTCGGCCACACCGAGATCTTCGAGTCGGTGGAGACCTTCTACAAGAAATTCTATTTCCGTCCCTCCAAGATCGCGGAGATCGTGGGCGAGATGCTGACCTCGCGCGACATGCTGGTCCGGCGCTTGCGCGAAGGCATGGAGTTCTTCCAGTTCCTCAGGAACCGCGAAGACATGATCGTCTCCTGACCGCATGACCCGCAAAAGTGGTCACCGGTTTTGCGACAAGGTCATGCGGCGTTAATGAAGAAGCTTATCCTGACGGCGGACGATTTCGGCGCTTCGGTCGAAGTCAATGACGCGGTCGAGCGCGCGCATCGTCACGGTGTGCTCACCGCCGCCAGCCTGATGGTGTCGGGCGCGGCGGCCCATGACGCGGTGGCGCGGGCGCGAAACATGCCGTCCTTGCGCGTGGGACTGCATCTGGTGCTGGTGGAAGGAAAGCCTGTGCTGCCGGCGCGCGCCGTCCCCGACCTGGTGGACGCACAGGGATATTTCCGCACCGACATGGCGCGTGCCGGGGCCGCCATGTTCTTCCTGCCCAAAGTACGCGCGCAGCTTGCAGCAGAGATCGAAGCCCAGTTCGAGGCTTTCGCCGCAACCGGTCTCAAGCTCGATCACGTCAACGCGCATAAGCATTTTCACCTGCATCCCACCATCGCGGGCCTGATGGTGAAAGCCGGGCGGGCCCATCGGGCGCGGGGCGCGCGGGTCCCCTTGGAGCCGCAGGCGGTTCTTGGGCTGATCGAACGGCATCGCGCGCCGGGTGTCGTGGCGCTCACCGCGCCTTTCGCCAGGGCCTTGCGGGCGCGTTTCCGGCGCGCCGGGATCGCCGCGCCCGACCAGGTGTTCGGATTGGCCTGGTCCGGCGCCATGACCTTGCCGCGGTTGAAAGGGCTGATCGAGCATCTGCCCGAAGGGCTGTCGGAGATCTATCTGCATCCCGCCACTGGCCCCTATCCGGGATCGGCGCCGGGCTATGTCTATGGCGAGGAGCTGCGGGCCCTGACCGACCCCGGCATGCCGGGCCTGATTGCCGCACACGATATTCGCCTTGGCGGCTTTTGCGACTTTCCGGTACAATGAACCGAACCGGCGACCGGCGGCGGTCTCCAGGAATTTCAACCACTTAGAGAGTGTTTCGGATGAGCAGCCCGGCATTCGCCATACCGCCCGACCTTTCGCGGGACACCGGCATGTGGCCGGGCGACGGCCCGATCCGCTTCGGTTCGGACGAACATAAGCGGCTCTTCTGCAAGACCCTGCTCGATACTTTCGACCCCTATCGCCCCGCCGTGCTCGATTGGCCCAGGCTGGGCGAGGAAGCGGAAAAGCGCATCACCGCGCTGCCGATCTGGGACATCGCGGTGCAGACGGAAAATCGCGCCGGTCTCAATGTCTGCACCTATGCCGAAGGCGTTCCCGATCCCCTGCTGCGCAAGGCGATCGAGTTGAACGGTTTCGAGGAACGCCGCCATCGCCATGTGCTGGCCAATCTGGTCGAAGCCTACGGCATCAAGCTGGCGCCCGAACCGGTCTATGAACGGCCAAAGGATCCGGAATGGGCCTTCATGGTCACCGGCTATAGCGAATGCATCGACAGCTTCTTTGCCTTCGGCCTGTTCAAAGCCGCCAAGGATACCGGGTTCTTTCCGCCGGAACTGGTCGACACATTTGAACCGGTGGTGAAGGAAGAGGGGCGGCACATTCTGTTCTTCGTGAACTGGATTTCCTGGCATCGCCGCAACATGCCCTGGTGGCGCAGGCCCTATTTCGAACTCAAGGTTCTGGCGGTGTGGATGTTCCTGATCTGGGAGCGTATCGGCATCGCCTCCGATGTCGGCAACGGCCAGCAGGACTGGAATTTCACCGTCAACGGCGCCAACCAGCTGGGCGCCGATGTCGATATCGGTGAATTGCTGGCGATCTGTGTGTCGGAGAATGACCGGCGGCTGGCGCCTTATGACCAGCGGCTGAAACGTCCGCGCTTCGTGCCGTTCATGGCGCGGCTAGCGCTCAAATTCGTCGGCCCCAAGAAGAAAGCGGCGGCATGAAAATCGGATCAATCGAACATCGCGACACATTCTGCCGCCATTTCATGCAGACCTATACCGAGTTCGACCCGGACACATTGCCCTGGCCCGAACTGGACGAAACGGCGCTGACGCGGCTCAAATCCGTGCCGTTCTGGGAAGAGGTTTTCTATACCGAGCGCCGGGCCGGGGCGATCGTGGCGGCCTTCACCGAAACCGTCACCGATCCCGTCTTGAAGGAAGCCATCGCGCTGCAAGGCTTCGAGGAAGCGCGGCATGCCAAGCTGATCCGCGTGATGATCAACAAATACGGCATCGACGCCGCCGAGCGCCCGCTGGAGGATGTCAGCGACAATGTCGAGACCCGGTTCAAGGATTTCGGCTTCGGCGAATGCATGGATTCCTTCCTGGGCTTCGGTGTCTTCAAGATCGCGATGCAGTCCGAATTCCTGCCCAAGGAAATGTTCCAGATCTTCGAGACCCTGATGTATGAAGAAACGCGCCACATCGTCTTCTTCGTCAACTGGATGGCCTATGCCCAGGCCCAGAAAGGCTTTCTGGCCCGCGCGGCGCTGCCTTTGACCTCATTCATTTTCTACATGCGCGCGCTTGGCCGCATGATCGGCACCGCCAAGCGGGGCAAGGAGCTGAACGACGGCAAGGAATTCACCGCCACCCAGGCTTCGGTGTTCCTGGACGGCTTCACCTTCCGGCGTTTCCTGGAAGATTGTTATTCCGAGAACCGGCGCCGCATGGGCGCCTTCGATGCCGAATTGCTGCGCCCCAGTTTCCTGCCACAACTGGCGGAAACGGCTTTGGGCGCGATGCGGCTTTGGAGTTTCCGCGCCAAGCCGCTGCCGGCTTAATTCTTGTTGGGACCACGGCGATGAAATGGGGCGTTGTCATAGCGCTGCTCGCCGGTCTGGTCGCGGCGGCTTATCTGATCTGGGCGATCGGGTTCGGTGCGGTGATCGATGCGGTGGCGCGCGCCGGTATCGGCGGTCTCGCCATTCTTTGCGTCTATGCCCTGGCGGTCTTCGTGGTGCTGGCCGCAGCCTGGATGACGCTATTGCCGCGTGCCGAGCGCCATGACGCCAAGGATTTCTACTTCGCCCGCCTGGTGCGCGATTCCATCGCCGAGATTTCGCCTTTCTCGCCGGTGGGCGGCATGGTCGCGGCCGGACGGCTGATGATCTTGCGGGGCATGAATGCGGGCTATGCCGCCGCCTCCGTCACGGCCGATGCCACCACCGAAGCAATGGCGCAGGTGGCGTTCCTGGCGTTCGGAATCGCGCTGGGTGTGGCCCATTTCCGCGATCTGGACAGTGCGGGTCCCTTGACCGAGGCGATGGTCGCCACGTTCCTGCTGGCCATTCCCGGTATCGCGGCCCTGATCCTGCTCCAGAAGAAAGGCGCCGATTTCGCCCAGCGGATCGCGGCGCGATTTTTCCCCCAGATCCGCGGCGGAACCACGTTCCGCGAAGCCATTCACGATCTCTATGACGCTCCGGCGCGGTTGGCGACTTCGGCGGCGCTGCATCTGCTGGCCTGGATCGGCGCGGGCGGCGGCACCTTCATCGCGTTCCGGCTGGTGGGCGGGCAGGTCAGCCTGATGGATGCCCTGGCGCTGGAAGCCTTGCTTTGCACCTTGCGCTCCATCGCGGCGTTTGTTCCGGCGGCGCTGGGCGTGCAGGAAGCGGGTTATGCCATGCTGGCGCCGCTGTTCGGCTTGCCCGCCGAATTGGGCCTGGCGGTGTCGCTGCTCAAGCGCGCGCGCGAGATCGTGATCGGGATACCCGCGCTGGTTTACTGGCAGATGGTGGAAGGGCGCGCCGCGTTGGCTGCCGGCCGGGCCGGAGATGCACCGTGAGTGACACGGCTCTGATCACCGGCGCATCCGGCTTTGTCGGCGCGGCCGTCGCCCGCAAGGCCTTGGCACGCGGATATCGGGTGAAAGTCCTGATGCGCGCCACTGCCAGCCGCGCCAACATAGAAGGGCTGGACGTGGAAGTCGCGACCGGCGACATGCGCGATGCCGCGTCGATGACGGCGGCGATGCAGGGCGCGCGTTATCTGTTCCATGTCGCGGCGGATTACCGCCTCTGGGCCAGGGACCCATCCGAGATCGCCCGCAACAATCTGGAGGGCGCGCGCGCCACCATGACGGCCGCCTTGCGCGCCGGCGTCGAGCGGGTGGTCTATACCTCGTCGGTGGCGGCCTTGAAGCCCGGCAGCGGCAACGCCGTCGATGAAACCTCCCGCCACACGCCGCAAAGCGTGATCGGCGCTTATAAACTGAGCAAGCTTCTGGCCGAGCGCGAAGTCGAACGCATGATCGCCGAAGAATCTCTGCCCGCTGTTATCGTGGCGCCATCGACGCCGATCGGCGCGCGCGACATCAAGCCCACGCCCACGGGCCGCATCATCGTGGAAGCGGCCACGGGCCGCATGCCCGCCTTTGTCGATACCGGACTCAATCTGGTGCATGTCGATGACGTGGCCGAGGGACATTTCCTGGCCCTGGAACGGGGCAGAATCGGCGAAAATTATATTCTGGGCGGCACCGACGTGACTTTGGCGCAGATGCTGGCCGATATCGCCGCGCTGGCGGGTCGTCGCGCGCCGACGGTGAAACTGCCGCGCGGGCCGCTTTTTCCCCTGGCATTCGCCGCCGAAGCGGTGGCACGGGTGACCGGCAAGGAGCCCTTCCTCACCGCCGATGCGCTGCGCATGTCGCGTTACCAGATGTATTTTTCCTCCGCCAAGGCGATGCGCGAACTGGGTTACGCGGCGCGCCCCTATCGGGAAGGCCTGACGGATGCCTATGCCTGGTTCGGCGCCAACGGGTACCTTTCATGATCGGCGCCTTGATATTCGGATTTCTGCCGCTGGCGATCTGGATCGCTCTGCTGGTGGCGCGGCGCGGCTTCTGGCGGCTGCGCGAACGGGACACGCAGCCTGTTTCGCCGCCGGCGATCTGGCCGTCGGTGGTGGCCGTGGTTCCGGCGCGCAATGAAGCGGATGTGATCCAGCACAGCCTGGGCAGCCTTCTGGCGCAGGACTATCCCGGCGATTTCAAAGTGGTGCTGGTGGACGACCAGTCGGACGACGGCACCGGCGATCTGGCGCGCGCCTTGAACAGCGACCGATTGACGGTGCTGGCCGGAGCCGCGCGGCCGCCGGGCTGGACCGGCAAGCTATGGGCGATGCGGCAGGGCGTCGATCACGCGTCGCCATCGGCGCCGGAATTTTTCTGGTTCACCGATGCCGATATCGCGCATGCGCCCGACAATTTGCGCACTCTGGTGGCGCGGGCCGAAGAGCATTCGCGAGTTCTGGTCTCGCTGATGGCGCGGCTATCCTGCCGCACGTCTGCCGAACATTTCCTCATCCCCGCCTTTGTGTTCTTTTTCGACATGCTGTTCCCGTTCGGGGCGGTCAACGATCCCAAGAGCCGGGTCGCCGCCGCGGCGGGCGGCTGCATGCTGGCGCGGCGCACGGCATTGGAGGCGGCGGGCGGGATCGATGCGATCCGGCACAACATCATCGACGATTGCGCATTGGCGCGAGTGATGAAGAGACAGGGTCCGATCTGGCTGGGCCTTACGGATCGCTCCGTCAGCCTTCGGCCGTATGAAAGGCTGGCGGACATCCGCAAGATGGTGGCCCGTTCGGCCTATGCGCAGCTGGACTATTCACCGTTACGGCTCTTGGGCACGTTGGTCGGCCTTTTCGTCGTCTATCTCGCGCCGGTCCTGGGGGCGCTGTTCGCCATGTATTATGTGCAGTTGGCCGGCTATCTGGCCTGGGCGATCATGGCACTGATGTTTCAACCCATCCTGCGCTTCTATCGTCTGTCGCCGCTATGGGGTCTGGCGCTGCCGGTGATCGGTGCATTCTACGCGGCCTTCACCTTGGACTCCGCTCTCCAGCATTGGTCGGGGAAGGGTGGCATGTGGAAGGGCCGCGCCCAGGCTTCTTATAACGAAGGAGGGCAGGCATGAGCGACGCTGCCGCGCTCCAATCGGGCAAGGGCCATCATGACGAGAATTTCCCCGTCGCGTCGTTCCTGATCGCGCCGCGCCATCGCCCGCCCGTGCTGGCCTTTTATCGCTTCGCGCGTTTCGCCGATGATATCGCCGACAATGCGGCGGCGCCCGCCGAAGAAAAGCTGCGCCTGCTGGAAGAGATGCGGGCCAGCCTGGTGGGTGACAGTACCGCGTCGCCGGAAGCGGTGGCGCTGCGCGCGGTGCAGATCGAGCATGGCCTGACCGATCAGCATGCGTTGGACCTTTTGGAAGCCTTCCGCCGTGACGTCACCAAGCTGCGTTATCGCGATTGGGGCGAGCTCATCGATTATTGCCGCTATTCCGCCATGCCGGTGGGGCGCTTCGTGCTGGACGTGCATGGCGAAAGCCGCGACACCTGGCCGGCCAATGACGCGTTGTGCGCCGCGCTCCAGATCATCAATCACCTGCAGGATTGCGCCAAGGATCTGCGCAATTTGAACCGGGTCTATATTCCCGAGGATGCCTTGGCCGCCAAGGGCCTGACCGTGGCCGCCCTCTCCGAGCCTTCGGCGGGTCCGGGTTTGCGGGACGTGATTGCCGGGCTGGCGGGCCGCAATGCCCTGCTTCTGGCGCAATCCCGCCCTTTTGCGAGACAGATTCGCGATTCCCGGCTTGCCTTGGAGGTCGATCTCATCCAAACCCTCGCCGAAGATCTGAACACGATGCTGACGCGCCGCGATCCCTTGTCGGAAAGGGTTCACCATTCCAAGACCGACATCATGGCGCTGTTCGTCAAAAGGCTTCCGGGCTTTGCCCTGTCACGGATGATGCGCCGCCGATGAACAAGAGCGAAAGCTTGCCCGCTTCCCAGATCGCCGCCGTCAAGAAGAAGGCGTCGGGAAGTTCCTTTTATCTGGCCATGCGGCTGATGCCCCGGCGCGAGCGCGATGCAATGTTCGCGATCTATGCTTTCTGCCGGAAAGTCGACGACATCGCCGATGACGGGGTGGGCACGCGGCCGGAACGGCATGAGAAGCTGGAAGCGTGGCGCTACGATCTGGATGCGCTGTATGAGGGGCAGGCGCCGCCCAGGGTGAATTTCCTGGCGCCGGCGGTGGCGCAGTTCGGCCTGCGCAAGGAAGATTTTTTCACCATCCTGGACGGGATGGACATGGACGTGACCGAGGATATCGTCGCGCCCGATCTTCCCACCCTGGATCTTTATTGCGAGCGGGTGGCGAGCGCGGTGGGGCGCCTGTCGATCAAGGTTTTCGGCATGGACGAGAGGCCCGGATTCGAGCTCGCCCATCATCTGGGCCGCGCTTTGCAGCTCACCAATATCCTGCGCGACATCGACGAGGATGCCGATATCGGCCGCCTTTATCTGCCCCGCGAATATCTGTTCGCGGCGGGCTTCAAGTCGCTCGATCCCAAGATGGTGGTGTCGGACCCGCGTATCGATGGCGTCTGCCGCGCCGTCGCGGCCATGGCGCATGATCATTATGACAAGGCCGCCGCGATCCTGGCGAAGAAACCTCGGGGACGGATCGCCACGCCGCGCCTGATGGGCGCCGTCTATGCCGAGATTTTGAAAGCGACCGAAGCGGCCGGCTTTGCCCCGCCGCGCCATCGCGTATCCCTGTCGCGGGGCAAATTGCTGTCGCTTCTGCTGCGCATGGGCTTCGGGTAAGCCATGGCGCCGGACACGAAATCCCGCCGCGCATTTGTGATCGGCGCGGGAGTTTCCGGTCTTGCCGCGGCCACGCAATTGGCTGCGCGCGGCATGGCCGTGACCGTGTTCGAGGCGGCGGGGCAGGCGGGCGGGCGTTGCCGCTCTTACTATGATCCGGCCATGGATCAAGTGATCGACAACGGCAATCATCTGGTTTTGTCGGGCAATGGCGCGGTGGTCCGCTACCTGGAACGCATCGGCGCGCGGGGCGCTTTGGCCGGGCCGCGCCGGGCGGTTTTTCCGTTCACCGATCTGAAGACCGATACGCGCTGGGTGCTGCGCCTGAATGGGGGGCCGCTGCCCTGGTGGATCGCCTCAAAGGCCCGCCGCGTTCCCGATACCAAGCCGTCGGATTATGTCGCCTATGGCAAGCTGATGTTCGCCGGCCGCAAGGCCACGGTGGCCGAAACCGCCCCGGTCAAAGGCGCACTGTGGGAGCGGCTGATGCGTCCGCTGCTGCTGGCGGCCTTGAATACCGCGCCGGAACTGGGATCGGCCCAGCTTGCGGGCCAGATCATGCGCGAAACCCTGGCGCGGGGAGGGCGGGCCTGCCGTCCGCGCATCGCCACGCCGACTTTGGCTGCGGCCTTCATCGATCCGGCGCTGGCCTTTCTGGAAAGGAATGGCGCCAAGGTCGAGATGGGCAAGCGCCTGCGCAATCTGGTGCTGGGAAATCGCGGCGCGCTGGCCCTGGAATTTTCCGACGTCACGGTGCCGCTCAGCGAGCGCGATATGGTGGTATTGGCGGTGCCGCCCTGGGTGGCCAAGGAGCTGGTGCCAGATCTGACCGTGCCCACGGAATTCTGCGCCATCGTCAACGCGCATTTCCGCTTTCCCGCGCCCAAGGGCGCGCCGCCCATCATGGGTGTGGTTGGGGGCACGGTGGAATGGATCTTCGCCTTCGAGGATCGCATCTCCGTCACCGTGTCCGGCGCCGACGCCATTGTCGACCGGGACCGGGAAGATCTGGCTCGCACTTTGTGGAGCGAAGTGTGCCGGGCCTTGCGGATCGATGCCGAATTGCCAACCTGGCAAGTGGTCAAGGAAAAGCGCGCCACCTTTGCCGCCACGCCCGGCGAGGATTTGAAGCGTCCGCCCGCCAAAACCCAATGGCGCAATCTGGTGCTGGCGGGCGATTGGACCGACACGGGACTGCCTGCCACCCTGGAAGGGGCCGTGCGTTCCGGCGATGCGGCGGCCGCTTTGGCGCTCCGGCGCGGCGGCTTATAGTTGCGCCATGAACCAGCTCGCTCCCACCGATTTCACCGAAGTGGATGGCGCCATCCGCGCCGCCACCGACGCCATCCTGGCCCAGCAGCGGCCGGACGGTCATTGGGTCTATGAGCTGGAAGCGGATGCCACCATCCCCGCCGAATATGTGCTCTTGGTGCATTATCTGGCGGAAGAGCCGAACCTGGAGCTGGAGCGCAAGATCGGGGTCTATCTGCGCCGCATCCAGGGCGCGCATGGCGGCTGGCCGCTTTATCACGAAGGCGCGTTCGATATCTCCGCCACGGTGAAAGCCTATTTCGCGCTGAAGATGATTGGCGACGATATCGACGCCCCGCACATGAAGCGGGCGCGAGAGGCGATCCATGCCCGGGGCGGCGCGATCAAGGCCAATGTCTTCACCCGCATTCTTTTGGCGCTCTATGGCGAAACCGGCTGGGCGAATGTTCCCACCGTGCCGGTGGAGCTAATCCTGTTGCCGCGCTGGTTTCCCATTCATCTGTCGAAGATGAGCTATTGGGCCCGCACGGTGATCGTGCCCTTGCTGGTGCTGGCGGCCAAACGTCCGCTCGCGCGCAATCCGCGGGGCGTGCATGTGGCCGAACTCTTCGTGCCCGGCGTGCCGGCGGCAAGCCCGCGCGCGCCGCATCAAAGCGCGGGCTGGTCGGCTTTCTTCGGGGCGCTGGATTGGTGCCTGAAACGCTTCGAGCCCTTCTGGCCCAAGGGCCTGCGGGCCCGCGCCATCGAAAAATGCCGGACCTGGACGACGGAACGCTTGAACGGCGAAGATGGATTGGGCGCGATCTATCCCGCCATGGCCAACAGCGTGATGATGTATGACGTGCTGGGCTATGCGCCCTCGCATCCCGACCGCGCCATCGCCCGCGCTTCGGTTGAGAAGTTGCTGGTGATCAAGGATCACGAAGCCTATTGCCAGCCTTGCGTCTCGCCGGTGTGGGACACCGCGCTGGTGGCGCATGCACTCCTGGAAACCAAGGACGCCAAGGCCGAAGCGGCCGCCGCGCAGGGGCTGGAATGGCTGGCACCATTGCAGGTGCTGGATGTGAAGGGCGATTGGGCGGACGAAAAGCCGGATGTGCGGCCGGGCGGCTGGGCGTTCCAGTATCGCAACGATTATTATCCCGATCTCGACGATACCGCGGTGGTGGTGATGGCGATGGACCGGGCCGCCAAATCCGGCATCTCGCCGCAATATAAGACCGAGATCGCGCGCGGCGCCGAATGGGCCGATGGCTTGCAAAGCCGTGACGGCGGCTGGGGCGCCTTCGACGCCGACAATTCCTATTACTACCTCAACAATATTCCTTTCGCCGATCATGGCGCGCTGCTGGATCCGCCCACCGAGGATGTCTCCGGCCGCTGCGTGGGCATGATCGCGCAACTGGGCGGCGACAAGGCACGACTGGATGCAGGCGTCGCCTATCTGCGCAAGACACAATTGGCGGACGGCTCCTGGTTCGGCCGATGGGGCGTTAATTACATCTATGGCACCTGGTCGGCGCTGGCGGGGTTGAACGCGGCGGGACTTGGTCCGGACGATGCCACCATGCGCCGCGCCGCCGACTGGCTGGTGCAGATTCAAAATCCGGATGGCGGTTGGGGCGAGAATTGCGACAGCTACAAGCTGGATTACAAAGGCTATGAGCCCGCGCCTTCCACGGCGTCCCAGACCGCCTGGGCGCTGCTGGGCCTGATGGCGGCAGGCCTGGTGGATCACCCGGCGGTGGCGCGCGGTGTTGCCTACCTGAAGCGCACGCAGGAAGCTGACGGGTTATGGACCCAGCCGCATTATACTGGCGGCGGCTTTCCCCGCGTCTTCTATCTCAATTATCACGGCTATCCAAAATTCTTCCCGCTCTGGGCACTGGCGCGTTATCGCAACCTCAAGACAGGCAATTCCCGCCGCGTCGAGGTTGGGCTTTGAGGATCGT
>CALMGU010000143.1 GCA_937865685.1 uncultured Alphaproteobacteria bacterium
AGCACGGTGGCGAAATTGCCGTCGGCCAGGGTCAGGGGATCTTCCTCCACCACCGGGGCGGGGGGCTGATGGGTGCGCAGGCTCGGCACCTTGGGCGACATCGAGACCCGGGGACGCTCGGCCCGGCTGGGGCTGGCGCGGCCGGCCAGGCCCAGGCGATGCACCTTGCCGATCACCGCATTGCGGGTGACCCCGCCCAACGCCCTGGCGATCTGGCTGGCGGAAAGCCCTTCCGTCCATAGGGATTTCAATTGTTCAACCCGGTCGTCGGACCAGTTGACGGCGCTCATGGCGTTCATCGGCAGGTTCCCTTTTTCAAGGCCCAGCCCGGGCCTACAAGATATCGGGTCTAGGGAACCGTACCTTACCAGAATTGGCTAGAGCCCACCACCGCTTGTCCACATGATTCGGACAGAGGGTGCTGCTTGACGCGAAGCGGTACAAGGTTTGGATCAGGCCGGCAGCGGTTCCGGCGTCGCAACGGTTTGCGCCTTGGTGACACGCCGCAGGGCCAGACACAGGGCCAGCCAGATCGCGATCTGCGCCATGGGAATGTGCAACAGCCTGATCACCGCCGCGCCAATCATGGTCGAGGCGAACAGAAGCGCGATGGCGCTTTTTTCATAGGGGAGAAAGCCTTCCCGTTTGCCCCGTGTCCAAAGCCAGACGGCGGCGAACGTCAACATGATCAGGTCATAGTCCCAGGCATAGGGCGTGGCGGCCAAGGCGGCGAAAATGAAGATCGCGCCCCGAAGCTCCGGATCTGAAGTTCGGCGCCAGCCATGCCAGACCGAAGCCGCCGCCAGGACTGCCGAGATCAATTGAAGCGCATAAGACAATCCGATGCCGCCGCCCAGTTCGCGCGCGGCGGCAAAAATCGTGGGCATGCGATTCCAGAAGGCCGTGATCACGAGCTTTGCCGGGGTCGGGACGATTTCGGGAAGCCTGCCCAACTCCATGATCGGCCTGTTCAGGGGCGCGACGTCCAGATAGTGCCGCCAGATATCGCTTCCGAACGCCGCCATGCTCGCCGCCGCGAGCAGAACACAGCCCAGTGCTGCCGCCACAAACGCGTCCCAGCGCCGGGCGGCAATGAGCGCAACGGGAAAGAGCAGCGCCAGATGCGGCTTGAAGCTCAGAAGGCTGATCAGCAAGCCGGCAATCAGGGGATGTTCGGTCAGAAGCAGGAGCGCGCCCGCGATGATAGCGGCGCTGAACGCGCCATTCTGGCCGGCGACCGCATTGATGAAACTGGCGGGCGTGAAGACGGCGGCCGCGATCGCCATCGGCCAAGGCAAATGACGCCTGAGCAGCAACGCGCACAGCGCGGCGCCCGCGGCAAGCCACGCGGCATAGGCCGCCAGATAAGGCAGCAACGCCAGCGGCAGCGTGAGAAGCAGCGCCATCGGCGGATAGGCGTACCAGCGGAATTGCAGAAAGGGCGGCAGGTGGCTGTGTTCGAACGCCTGAAAGGCGGAGGGATCGAAGACGCTGGCGGCCTTGCCTTGCAATGCCAGGGCCGAGCCGCTCCAGAAATTCGAGAAATCCTCTCCGATGGGAAAATTCACCGGCTGATGGGTGAAGCGTTTGGGCGCAAGATGCAGGTGCAGCCAGACTTCCAAGGCGAAGCCCAGCGAGATCATAATGACGGCGCAGATCGCGATCCGGCGCACGCGCAGATCCGTCAGCCAGGCGCCGCTTCTCAGGCTCTCCTCGATCATCGCTCGCAAGGCGCCTGCTCAAATGGAGCGGGCCGGGCGTCAGTATCCCCATCCCCGGATAATTTTCGGTTGCCGCGCTTCGGTCTTCTTGAGACGGATTTTTTGTTATGAAAATCAATGTCTTGCTCGCTCCGCCCGAAGCATCTCAGGCCCGCCTCCCCCGTGCATGCGAAGCATGCTGACGGGAGAGGTGCCCATAGCAGCGCTTGCGATGCGAAGGGCGGAGGGGGCCTAGAAGGAACTGGGGGTAGCAAAAGATCCATGGAAAGCGGATAAACCGCCCCTCATTTCTAATCCTGCCGAAAAGGAGAATCCCGTGTTTCCCGCATTGCTTCCCACCTACAATCGGACGGATGTCGCATTCGTCCGTGGCGAAGGGTCCTACCTTTTCGCCGAGGATGGGCAGCGATATCTGGATTTCGGTGCGGGCATCGCGGTCAACGCCTTCGGCCATGGCAATCCCAAGCTGGTGGGTGCCCTGACCGAGCAGGCGGGCAAGCTCTGGCACACCTCCAACCTCTACCGGGTTCCGGGGCAGGAAAGCCTGGCGGCCAAGCTGGTGGCCAACACCTTCGCCGACACGGTGTTCTTCACCAATTCGGGCGCCGAGGCTTGCGAACTGGCGTTCAAGATGGCGCGCCGCCATCATTTCGTGAATGGCAATCCGGAACGCTTTCACATCATCAGCTTCGAGGGCGCCTTTCATGGCCGGACGCTGGCGGGCATCGCCGCCACCGGGAACGCGAAATATCTGGAAGGCTTCGGACCTAAGGCGGAAGGCTTCGACCAGGCGAGTTTGACCGGCGATGTGGCGCGCGACCTGGAGGCGTTGAAGGCGCTGGTGAACGAAAAGACCGCCGCCTTGATCATCGAGCCGGTGCAGGGCGAGGGCGGGGTGCGTCCCGTGGCGGCGGATTTCCTACGCGCGCTGCGCAAGCTCTGCGACGACAAGGGCATCCTGCTGATCTTTGACGAGATTCAGACGGGCATGGGCCGTACGGGAAAATTGTTCGCCCATGAATGGATCGGCATCGATCCCGATATCATGTGCGTGGCCAAAGGCATCGGCGGCGGCTTCCCGCTGGGCGCGACATTGGCGACGGCGGATGCGGCCAAGGGCATGACCGCGGGCACCCATGGCACCACCTATGGCGGCAATCCCTTGGCGATGGCGGTGGGCAATGCGGCGGTGGACCTGGCGACGGCGCCGGGCTTTCTGGATCACGTCAACAGAATCGCCAATTACCTCAATCAGCAGCTGGGCGCGCTGGTGGCGGCCCATCCCGCCATTTTCGAAGGCGTGCGCGGGCAGGGCATGATGCTGGGGTTGAAGATGAAGGTGCCCAATGGCGACTTCATCACCGCCGCGCGCGGCGCCGGCATCGTGGTGCTGCCGGCGGGCGATAATGTGGTGCGGCTATTGCCGCCGCTCACGCTGTCGGAAGCCGAAGCCCGTGAAGGATTGGAATTATTGGGCAAGGCCGCGGCCGCCCTGGAGACGAAGGTAGCTGCGCAATGAACGCCCCTGTGAAAAACATGCCGAAGCATTTTCTCGACCTGTCGGATCACGACAGCGCCACATTGCGCGCCATCATCGACGACGCCAAGGCGCGCAAGACCGCGCGCCTGGGCCTGTCCAAAGGCGTGACCGACAAGGATGCGCCGCTGACCGGCCGGGTGCTGGCGATGATCTTCGACAAGCAATCCACCCGCACCCGCATTTCCTTCGATGTGGCGATGCGCCAGCTCGGCGGCACCACCTTGATGCTCACCGGCAATGAGATGCAGCTGGCCCGCGAGGAAACCATCGCCGACACGGCGCGGGTGATCTCCCGCTATGTCGATGCGGTGATGATCCGTCTTCTGGATCACGAGATGGTGGAAGAGCTGGCGGCCAACGCCACCATTCCCGTCATCAACGGGCTTACCAAATGGAGCCATCCGGCCCAGGTGATGGCGGATGTGATGACCTTCGAGGAACATCGTGGCCCCATCAAGGGCGCCACCGTGGCCTGGAGCGGCGACGGCAACAATGTGCTCACCTCCTGGGTCCATGCGGCCAAGAAATTCGACTTCACCTTGCGCGTGGCCTCACCCAAGGAATTGTCGTCGGACCCCGAAGTGATCCATTGGGCCAGGGGCGCACGGATTGAGTTCGGCACCGATCCGGAAGCGGC
>CALMGU010000144.1 GCA_937865685.1 uncultured Alphaproteobacteria bacterium
GCGGGCCGGTGCCGGTTGCCGGCATTTCAACCGGCACCAACAATGCCTTTCCCGAACACCGGGAACCGACCATCACCGGGCTTGCGGTAGGCCTGGCGGTGACCGGGCAAATTCCGAAACGCATGGCCTATCTGCCGAACAAGAAGCTTGTGGTGAACGTGAACGGCGCCGAGGAGATCGCCCTCGTCGATGTGGCGGTGGTGACGGAGCGCTTTGTGGGTGCCCGTGCCCTTTGGCGCACCGATACGTTCCGCGAATTGTTCGTGACCTTCGCCGACCCGGAAGTGATCGGCATGTCGGCAATCGCCGGCTTGCTGAAACGCGTGACGCGGGCCGATGCGCATGGCCTGCATGTGAAGATGGGCGATGCCGAGACGGCGCGCTTCGCCCTCGATGCGCCGATTGCGCCGGGATACATGCGCGGCGTCGGCATTCGCAGCTTTTCAAATCTGAAAGCCGGAAGGATCATTTCACCGGAAATTGGTGCCGGCTCCATCGCGTTGGATGGCGAACGTGAATTGTCTTTCAATGAATTGGACGACGTCACCATCACACTCGAACGCAATGCCTTCCGCACCGTCGATGTCGGCGCCTGCATGCAATATGCAGCCCGCCACGGGCTGATGCGGAGCAAGAAGAAAAACGTCAAACGCTGAAACTGAACCCAGGAGGAGGAACCATGGCCAAGAAAGCAGCGAAAGTCTCCAAGTCCAAGAAGCCCGCGTCGGCCAAATCGTCGTCCAAGGCCGACGATTTCCGCGCCAAGAGCGCGGACGAGCTGAACGAGCAGCTGACCGGCATGAAGAAGGAGCAGTTCAACCTGCGCTTTCAGCGCGCCAATGGCCAGGCCGAGAATACCGGCCGCATCCGGGTGCTGCGCCGCGACATCGCCCGCGTGCAGACGATTTTGAACGAACAGCGCCGCGCGTCGGCCAAGGCTTAAGGACAGACCATGCCGAAACGAATTCTCCAGGGTGTCGTGGTCAGCGACAAGAACGCCAAGACCGTGGTGGTCAAGGTCGAGCGCCGCTTCCTTCATCCGGCCATGGGCAAGACCGTCCGCCGCTCGAAGAAGTACCACGCCCATGACGAGAAGGGCGAATACAAGGCGGGCGATGTCGTCCGCATTCAGGAATGCCGGCCGCTTTCCAAGCTCAAGACTTGGGAAGTGCTGGAACGCGTCGGCAAGTAACGGCGCGATTTAGGAGCAAGAGTCATGATTCAGATGTCCACGGAGCTCGATGTCGCCGACAATTCCGGCGCCAAGAGCGTGATGTGCATCAAGGTGCTGGGCGGTTCGCATCGGCGCTATGCCGATGTCGGCGACATCATCGTGGTGTCGGTGAAGGAAGCGATCCCGCGCGGTCGCGTCAAGAAGGGTGAAGTGCTGAAGGCCGTGGTGGTGCGTACCGCCAAGGGCGTTCGCCGTCCTGATGGCAGCCTGATCCGCTTCGACGGCAATGCCGCGGTGCTGGTCAACGCCCAAGGCGAGCCGATCGGCACCCGCATTTTCGGACCGGTCACCCGCGAGCTGCGCGCCAAGAACCAGATGAAGATCATTTCGCTCGCCCCGGAGGTTCTGTGATGAGCAACATCAAGAAGGGCGACAAGGTCATCGTCACGACCGGCCGCGACAAGGGCAAGAAGGGTGAAGTGCTGAAGGTGTTCCCCAAGGAAGACCGCGCCCTGGTCGCCGGCGTCAATGTGGTCAAGCGCCATCAGCGCCAGACCCAGACGCAGCAGGGCGGCATCGTCAACAAGGAATCCACCATCCATCTGTCCAATCTCGCGCATGTCGATCCCAAGTCGGGCAAGGCTTCGCGGATCGGATTCAAAACTCTGAATGACGGACGCAAGGTTCGCTTTGCCAAGAAGTCCGGTGAGGTCATCGATGTCTGAAGCTGGTGAAAAGGCTGCAAAGCCGAAGAAAGACGCCAAGCGTCGCGAAGTGAATGCCGGCACGCAGGTCAGCGTGGGCGAGCGCGCGACCGAGAAGGGCTACGTTCCGCGCTTCAAGAAGCGCTACAACGAAACCGTGCGTCCGGCCCTGATGCAGAAGTTCGGCTACACCAACCAGATGCAGGTGCCGAAGATCAACAAGGTCGTGCTGAATATCGGCGCGGGCGAGGCGGCTTCGGACTCCAAGAAGATCCAGCAGGCGCTGAACGACCTGACCGCCATCGCCGGCCAGAAGGCCGTGGTGACGCGGGCCAAGAAGGCGATCGCGACCTTCAAGATCCGCGAAGGCCTGGCGATCGGCGCCAAGGTCACGCTGCGCGGCGACATCATGTATGAATTCATCGACCGCTTGATCACGATGGCGCTGCCCCGTGTGCGCGACTTCCGCGGCATCAACCCCAAAAGCTTCGATGGCCGCGGCAACTATGCCATGGGCATGAAGGAACATGTCGTGTTCCTGGAAATCGACTACGACAAGACGGAAACCGTGTGGGGCATGGATATTGTCTTCAACACATCCGCGAAGACCGACGAGGAAGCCAAGGCGCTTCTCGAAGGCTTCCAATTCCCCTTCACGAGTAATTGAGGCTGCCATGGCGAAAACGAGCCAGATCAACCGGAACAAGAAGCGCGAAAAGCTGGTGGCGCAATATGCCGCCAAGCGCGCCGAGCTCAAAAAGACCGCCGAGGACATGAAGGTCCCCGCCGAGGAGCGTTTTGCCGCCCGCCTCAAGCTGGCGAAGCTGCCGCGCAATTCCTCGAAGGTGCGCATTCATCACCGCTGCGAACTCTCGGGCCGTCCCAAGGGTTATTACCGCAAGCTCAAACTGTCGCGTATCGCGCTGCGGTCGCTTTCCAATTTCGGCCAGATCCCCGGCATGACCAAGGCGAGCTGGTAAGGAGAATCCATGATCATCGATCCGATTGGCGATCTTCTGACTCGCATCCGCAACGGCCAGCTGCGGCGTTCTTCCAAAGTGCGGTCGCCCAACTCGCGCCTGCGCGTGCGCTTGCTCGACGTGCTGCAGGCGGAAGGCTTCATCCGCGGCTATGCCGAAGTCGAATTCAAGGGCCACAAGGAACTGGAAATCGAGCTGAAGTATCACGAGGGCGAGCCCGTCATCCGTGAACTGAAGCGCGTCTCCACTCCGGGCCGCCGCGTCTATTCCTCGGTCGGCGATCTGAAGCCGCACCGCCAGGGTCTGGGCGTCTCCATTCTCTCCACGCCGCAGGGCGTGATGACGGATAGCTCCGCCCGCGAAAAGAATGTCGGCGGCGAAGTTCTCTGCCAGGTGTTTTAAGGAACCGAACCCATGTCTCGTATCGGCAAGAAACCGGTCCCGCTGCCCAAGGGCGTTACCGCCTCGGTCGAGGGCCAGACCGTCAAGGTCAAGGGCCCCAAGGGCGAACTCAGCGTCAAGCTGGTGCGCGAAGTCTCCGCCAAGGTGGACGAGCACGGCATCACCGTGACGCCCGACAAGAACCAGGAACGTTCGGCCCAGATGTGGGGCCTGTCCCGCAGCCTGGTGAATAATCTGGTCACCGGCGTCACCACCGGCTTCACCCAGCGCCTGGAAATCCAGGGCGTCGGCTATCGCGCCGCGGTGCAGGGCAAGAATCTGAATCTGCAGCTCGGTTTCAGCCACGATGTGGCCTATCCGATCCCGGCGGGCATCACCATCACCTCGGAAAAGCCCACCCAGATCAGCGTCTCTGGCATGGACAAGCAGTTGGTCGGCCAGGTCGCCGCCGAGATCCGCAGCTATCGCCGTCCCGAACCCTATAAGGGCAAGGGTGTTCGCTATGAAGGCGAATATGTCCGCCGCAAGGAAGGCAAGAAGAAGTAAGATGACCACTCCACTCTTCAAGAAGCGCCAATCGCGCACCCGCTACCGGATCGCGACCAACTCCACGGGCCGTCCGCGTCTGTCCATCTTCCGCTCGGGCAAGCATATCTATGCCCAGGTAATCGACGACAGGACCGCCGTGACCCTGGCCTCCGCCTCGAGCAACGAGAAGGAAGGCCGCGCCGCCAAGACCTGGAATGTCGATGCGGCATCCTCGGTCGGCAAGAAGATCGCCGAACGCGCGCTGGCGAGCGGCGTGAAGCAGGTGGTCTTCGATCGCGGCGGTTACATTTATCATGGGCGCGTCAAGGCGCTGGCGGATGCGGCGCGCGAAGGCGGCCTGGAATTCTAAGGAGTTCATAGCGGCAGCGTATGAACAAATAGGCTGCTCGCTCTAGAAAGTAAGGATTGAATATGGCTCGTGACGGACAACAACGGGACGAAAAGCGCGGCCGCGGCCGCGATCGCGAAGAGCGCGACAATGAATTCATCGACAAGCTGGTGCACATCAACCGTGTCGCCAAGGTCGTGAAGGGTGGCCGGCGCTTCGGCTTCGCGGCGCTGGTCGTTGTCGGCGATCAGGCCGGCCGGGTCGGTTTCGGCCATGGCAAGGCGCGCGAAGTGCCTGAAGCCATCCGCAAGGCGACGGAAGCCGCCAAGCGTGCCCTGGTCCGCATTCCGCTGAAGGACGGCCGCACTCTGCATCATGAAGTGCGCGGCCATCACGGTGCCGGCAAGGTCTTGCTGCGTCCGGCGCCCGCCGGTACCGGCATCATCGCGGGCGGTCCGATGCGCGCGGTGTTCGAAGCCCTGGGCGTGGGCGATGTGGTGTCCAAGTCGCTGGGTACCTCCAACCCCTACAACATGGTGCGAGCGACGTTCGACGCGCTGAAGAACCAGCAATCGCCGCGCATGGTCGCCAATCGCCGTGGCCGCAGCGTGTCGGAAATCCTGGCCAAGCGCGAAGGCGCTCCCGCCGAAGCCTCGGCCTGATAGATAGAGAGAAAGACCATGGCCGAGAAGAAGACCAAGGCGGCGGCGAAAAGCGGCAAGACCGTTACCGTTCGCCAGATCCGTTCCGCCAACCGCAAGCCCGACATCCAGGCGCAGACCTTGCGCGGGCTGGGTTTGGGCAAGATCCGCCGTACCCGCACCCTGGAAGACACGCCGTCGGTGCGCGGCATGATCAACGCGGTCAAGCACCTCGTCGAGATCGTCGAAGACACGAAGTAATTGGATGGCCGGGCCCTGGCCCTTCGGGTGCCTGGCCATGGAGAGGTTTTTATGAAGCTCAATCAGATCAGCAACAATCCGGGCGCGCACAAGCACAAGCACAAGGTCGGCCGCGGCTCGTCCTCGGGCCTGGGCAAGACCTCCGGCCGCGGCGTCAAGGGCGCCAAGGCCCGCACCGGCACCAAGGTCTATGGCTTTGAAGGCGGTCAGATGCCGCTGCACATGCGCATCCCCAAGCGCGGCTTCAACAACATCTTCGCCAACGATTTTTCGGAAGTGAATATCGGGCTGTTGCAGAAGGCGATCACCGACAAGCGCCTGAAGACCGACGGCAAGATCACCGAAGAGGTGCTGCGCAAGGCCGGTCTGGCGCATAAGAGTCGCGACGGCGTGCGTCTGCTCGGCAAGGGCAGCATCACCGCCAAGATCGATATCGAAGTGGCCGGCGTCTCCGCCGGCGCCCGCGAAGCGGTCGAAAAGGCCGGCGGTACCGTGACCACCACCTTCCAGAAGAAGGTCTATTCGAACAAGAAGGGCGAGCCGGGCAAGCGTCAGAAGCGCCGCGCCGACGCCACCGCCAAGCGGGCGGCACGCCAGGGCTGAAATAGGGCGCGGGACCGCTCGCAACGGCGGCCTCGCGCGCTATATTAGGGGCAGGGCTTTGCGGCCCGTACCCAGGAGCAGGATATGCCGTCAGCCGCCGAGCAATTGGCCGCCAATTTCAGTTTCAGCAACCTGGGCAAGTCCCACGAGCTGCGGAACCGCATCTTCTTCACATTGGGGGCGCTGATCGTCGCGCGGCTGGGAACTTATATCCCCATGCCCGGCATCGATCCGGCCGCTTTGGCGCAGCAGCTCAACCAGGCCGGCGGCGGGCTTCTGGACGTCTTCAATGTGCTGGCGGGCGGCGCCGTCGAGCGCATGGCGATCTTCGCCCTCGGCATCATGCCGTACATCTCGGCCTCCATCATCATTCAGCTGATGACGACGGTGTTTCCCGAACTCGAAGCCTTGAAAAAGGAAGGCGAGGCGGGACGCAAGATCATCAACCAATATACCCGCTACGGCACGGTGGCGCTTGCCGCCGTCCAGTCCTATGGCATCGCCATCGGGTTGGAACATTGGGGCAATGTCGTCATCCATCCCGGTTTCTTCTTCCGCCTGACGGCGATGATCACCTTGACCGGCGGCACCATGCTCCTGATGTGGATCGGCGAGCAGATCACCAGCCGCGGCGTCGGCAATGGCATTTCGCTGATCATCTTCGCGGGCATCGTGGCGCGCTTTCCCCAGTTGGGCATCCAGGCCCTGGAATCGGCCCGTACCGGCGCCACCAACCCGCTTCTGCTGCTGGCCTTCGCGGTATTCGCGGTTGCGCTGGTGGGGTTCATCGTCTTC
Organism: uncultured Alphaproteobacteria bacterium; assembly: GCA_937865685.1. GTDB lineage: Bacteria > Pseudomonadota > Alphaproteobacteria > Micropepsales > Micropepsaceae > Rhizomicrobium. Next base: position 6,438 of record CALMGU010000144.1, read on the forward strand.
ATGGAGCGGGCCCAGCGCCGGTTGTTCGTCACCTATCCCAAGCGACAGGTCGGCAATAAGATCTATGGTGGTGAAAGCTCGCATCTGCCGCTCAAGCTGAATGTCTCGGGCGTGATTCCGCCCATCTTCGCGTCCTCGATCCTGTTGCTGCCCACCACGGTGGCCAGCTTCAATGCCCAGAACCTGCCGAACTGGTTGCAGATGATCGTGACCTATCTCAGCCGCGGCCAGCCGCTTTATCTGATCATCTACGCCGTCCTCATTCTCTTCTTCACTTTCTTCTACACGTCGGTGGTGTTTAATCCCGAGGAGACGGCGGAAAATCTGAAGAAGTATGGCGGCGTCTTCCCGGGCATCCGTCCCGGCAAGAAGAGCGCGCAATTCATCGATTACACTTTGACGCGCATCACCGTGATCGGGGCGGCGTATCTGGCATTCGTCTGCCTGATCCCTGAATTCATGTTCTACAAATACAATCTTTCATTCTCGCTGGGCGGCACCTCGATCCTGATCGTGGTTTCGGTCACCATGGACACGGTGGCGCAGATTCAAAGCCACCTCGTCGCGCAGCAATATGAAGGCCTGCTCAAGAAGTCGAAGCTGCGCGGAGCGCGAAGGTGAATCTGGTTCTGTTCGGACCCCCGGGGGCGGGGAAGGGCACTCAAGCCAAAATTCTCACCGAAAAACGGGGTCTCCCCCAATTGTCCACGGGCGACATGCTGCGGGCGGCCATCACGGCGGGCACGCCGCTGGGCCTGGCCTGCAAGGCGCTGATGGACAAGGGCGCCCTGGTTCCGGACGAGACGGTGGTGGGGATCATCGCGGATCGCTATGACCAGCCCGATTGCGCCAATGGCGCGGTGTTCGACGGCTTTCCGCGCACCATCGCCCAGGCCGAGGCTCTGGACAAAATGCTGGCCGAGCGGGGCAAGAAGATCGATCTGGTCCTGGAACTGAAAGTGGACGACGCGGCGCTCCTGGCGCGGGTCGAAAGCCGCATCGCGGCTGGCGGGCCGGTCCGGGCCGATGACAACCCGGAAACCCTCAAGACCCGTCTGGAGGTCTATTACAAGAACACGGCGCCGCTGCTGGGCTATTATGGCGGGCAGGGCAAGCTCAAGACCCTGGACGGCATGGCCCCCGTGGGGGACGTGACCCGCCAGATCGCGACCGTTTTGGACGGGGTGAAGGTCTAAGGCAGGTCCGCCTTGGCTCAGGCCCGCCTCCCATGCGCGCGCGAAGCGCGCTGGCAGGGGAGGTGGCCGGTCCATAGCGGCAGCGTATGGACGGCCCTCGGGCCAGCGAAGGCCGGTGGGGTAAAATAAGGGCTGCGACAATAAATCCCACGGGAGAGTTGACGGCAGGGGGCTCATTCCTATAATCCGCGCCTTCGCGACATTTTTTCGTGTCATTTCGGGCTTTTGGGGCGATTTCGGCGCCTTGGCGCCCCGGTTTGGAGCGAAACGGCGGCGCACAAAGATTTTATAACTCTTTCAATGGCTTAAATGGCCAGGAGACACCTCAAGTGGCACGTATCGCCGGCGTCAATATCCCGACCCAGAAGCGAGTCGAAATCGGCCTTCGCTACATTCACGGAATCGGACCGCACATCGCGCACAAGATCATCACCCAGTTGGGGATCGATCCGGCGCGCCGGGTCAGCGACCTGACCGAATCCGAAGTGATCCAGATCCGCGAAATCATCGACCGCGACTTCCTGGTCGAAGGCGATCTGCGCCGCGATGTGGCGATGAACATCAAGCGCCTGATGGATCTGGGCTGCTATCGCGGCCTTCGCCACCGCAAGAATCTGCCCGTTCGCGGTCAGCGCACCCACACCAACGCCCGCACCCGCAAAGGCCCCGCCAAAGCGATCGCCGGCAAGAAGAAAGTCACCAAGTAAATGGCCGAAGCAAAATCAGGCGGCAAGGCGCCCCGCACCCGCAAGAAGGAAAAGAAGAATGTGGCGGTGGGCGTTGCCCATGTCGCAGCGACCTTCAACAACACCATCGTCACCATCACCGACACGCAAGGCAATGCCGTGTCCTGGTCGTCGGCCGGCATGATGGGCTTCAAGGGTTCGCGCAAATCCACGCCGTATGCGGCGCAGATCGCCGCCGAGGACGCCGCCAAGAAGGCGGTCGAGCACGGCATGCGCACCCTGGAAGTGGAAGTTTCCGGCCCCGGTTCGGGCCGTGAATCCGCGCTGCGTGCGCTGCAGGCCGTGGGCCTGGTCGTCACCTCCATCCGCGACGTGACGCCGATCCCCCACAATGGCTGCCGCCCGCCCAAGCGCCGCCGCGTTTGAGAATTTATCGGACGTAACTATCTACCCGTCGAACGTATGGGCATGGTCCGACATGTCCGGGACACGATGAGGACAATATGTTTCAGAAGAACTGGCAAGAACTGATCAAGCCGCAAAAGCTCAAGACCGAAGCCGGTCATGACGCGGGCAAAATCGCCACCATCACCGCCGAACCGCTGGAACGCGGTTTCGGTCTGACCCTGGGCAATTCGCTGCGCCGGGTGCTGCTGTCGTCGCTGCAAGGCGCCGCCGTCACCTCGATCCAGATCGAAGGCGTGCTGCACGAATTCTCGTCCATCCAGGGCGTGCGTGAAGACGTCACCGACATCGTGCTGAATGTGAAGCAGATCGCGCTGCGCATGCATGCCGAAGGCCCCAAGCGGGTTTCGCTGCGCGCCTCCGGCCCCGGCGAAGTCAAGGCCGGCCAGATCCAGGGTTCGTCCGACATCGAAATCCTCAATCCCGACCTGGTGCTCTGCACCCTGGACGAGAAGGTGGATTTCCGCATGGAACTCACCATCGCCACCGGCAAGGGCTATGTCCCGGCCGACCGCAATCGTCCGGAAGATGCGCCGATCGGCCTGATTCCGGTCGACAGCCTGTTCAGCCCGGTGAAGAAGGTTTCCTACAAGGTCGAAAATACCCGCGAGGGCCAGATCCTCGACTATGACAAGCTGACTCTCACGGTCGAAACCAATGGCGCGGTCACGCCGGACAATGCGGTGGCCTATGCCGCCCGTATCCTGCAAGACCAGCTCCAGGTCTTCATCAACTTCGAAGAGCCGCGCGAGCGCGTCGCCGAAGAGAGCAAGCCCGACCTGGCCTTCAATCCGGTGCTGCTCAAGAAGGTGGACGAGCTGGAACTCAGCGTCCGTTCGGCCAACTGCCTGAAGAACGACAACATCGTCTATATCGGCGACCTGA